>DATBGU010000010.1:0-20511 GCA_036557825.1 Gemmataceae bacterium | reverse complement strand
CGGTGATTCAGCATCCCATGATGCCGTCTTCAGGCAAACGCGCGCGCAGGCGAGTAGCGGCAACATTACTGAAGTCGCCGAAATCGCCAAGCTTTACGCTGACAACTACGCTTCATTCAGAAGGGAGCGAGCAGAGAGAATTCATCTTTACCCGCGAGGTCTTGATCTGGGTACGCTCGTTGCCTGCCAGAACAATATGAATCCGCAATTGCTCTTTGAACTCGACCGTCTGTTGCAAGACGAAAACCTTGGGGTCGGAACCATTATCTGCGGCGTTGACGAAGAACCGCATATTTACAGCATCAGCGATCCTGGCGTGATGACGTGCCACGATAGCATCGGGTTTTGCGCCATTGGGTTTGGCGCAAGGCAGTTTGAAACACTGTTCATGTACAGGGGATACAGCCCATTCTGGGACTGGCTGCAAGCTCTCCTATTGATGTATACGGCCAAAAAGAGGGCCGAATCTTCTCCCGGCGTTGGAAAATATACTGACTTTTATTACTTCAAGGGCAACGAACCCGGAAGCGGTTTTTTGACGCCAGAGTGCCTTGGTGCCCTTGAGTGTTACTACGAGGAACTTAGAGCCACTAACAAAATGAGGTTTCCAGGAACCGATAGCATATAAGAGCGAGGGCGAGGTTGAAAAAGGCGTATTGCATCTCCTGGGTCTTCTCGGTCACGAAGCGCAGCTTGCGAAAGCCGTGCAGCCAGGACAGCGTCCGCTCCGCTACCCAGCGATACACCCCCAGACCGCTGCCGTGCTCCGTGTTCCGCTTGGCCAGTTCCGGCTCGATGCCACGCTCCCGTAACGCCTCGCGGTGCGGCCCCGAATCATACCCCCGGTCGCCATACACCTTGGCGGGCCGACGTTGGGGTTCGTCGGCCTCGTCCAAAGGCCCGCAATTGTCCACCAGCGGCAACAGGTCCTTGATCTCCGGCAGGTTCGCAGGCGTGGCATCGCCGGCCAGGGGGACGCCGTTGGCATCCACGAGGACGTGCTGCTTGACACCCGGACGCCCGCGATCAGTAGGGTTTGGGCCGCTGCCCGCGACGCCGCCGAAGGCGCGGGCGAAGGCACTATCGACAGCGGCACGCTTCCAGTTGATGAGGTGGGCGTTGTCCAGACGGCTGAGCAGGACTTGGTGCAGTTTGGCCCAGACGCCGGCCTCTTGCCAGGCTTGCAGTCGGCGCCAGCAGGTCATGCCACTGCCGCAGCCCATCTCGGCAGGCAGATCTTCCCAGGGGATGCCTGTTTTGAGGACGAAGAGGATGCCGGTCAGTGCCTTGCGATCGTCGATCGGCTTGCGGCCGGGAAAGCGGAAACGGCGTGGTTTCCTGGGTGGCAAGAGGGGTTGGAGGACATTCCAGAGTTCATCGGACACAAGCGGCTTCGCCATGACAATATCTCCCGTGGGCCATGAAGTTGATCCACGAGGTAAAATGCAAATAGGATGCCTATCGCTTCATTTTGTTAGTGGCTCTTAGGAACAGGGAGGAGCAAAGCTGGCTTGAGGTTCTTGGTCGAATGGGCACGGACACGAACTTCGTCCCTGCGACTACGTAAAAATCCTTGCAGACAGTCGAAATTCCTTGCAAGCGGCTTAATCCTTGCAAATCCGATCCAAGGCGCTTGTGCCGTTTTTTCTCACCTTCACCAAACTTCTTGTCGTTGATAGAGCAACAATTGACGTCATCTGGCTAGAAACGCTCATACCAAACCTTCCAGCAACCCCGCATCGTCGCCCGGCGCTGACCGCCGTTTGTTTTGCAGCAAGTCGGCCACCTTCTCGACTTCCGTGCCCAGGCGGTTCGTATCGCGCAGCACGGCCAGCGGCTCGGACTTGACGCGCTGGCTCAGTCCGCGGGCCTGGGCGGCGATTTCGGTCAGGCGCGTCTCCAAATCGGCCCGTTGATTTTCGCGTACCTGCTTCCACACGGCGGACAGGTAAGCGCGAAAGCGCTCGATCTCGGCGCGGGCCTCTTCCTCCGGCGATCTGCTCGGACGCGGCGGACGCGGCAGCGTGTCGCGCAGAAGCTGCATCAGATAGCCGCCGTACTTTTCCAGATTGTCATTGCACTCGCGGTACAGCGTTTGATTGTGCTCCTCGTAGGCCTGCTCGGCGTAGCGCTCCTGGGCGCGGATGTGCTCGCACAGCTCCACGCGATCGCGGCCAGTCTTGTCGGCGACCTCCGCCGCCAGGCTCAGACAATGCTCGACCAACTGGGCGAAGCGCGGCCAGGGCGGATCGAGCATCTGACCGCGGCTCGTCTCCAACTGTTGCAGCAGCTCGCGCAGTTCGGCCATGCGCTGGATCGCCTTCGGCTCGTCGTCGTAGCGCAGCGCCTCGAACAGATCTTGCCGGAGCTGCATCGCCCTGGCCCGCAGACGGGTGCGGAAACTGCCGCTGAACTGCGGCAGCAGCTCGTCGATCTGTTTCTGCACCGCGTCGATGTCGGCGCGGGTCGGCCGCCGCGGCGGAGGCGGCGCCTCGATGGAGGCCGTCTCGCAGCGCTCGTAGAAATCGCCCTCGCCGGCGCTTCGGGCTGGTACACGCACACGCACGCGCACGTCGATGTTGTGCTTCACGTCGATGGCGAACTCGACTTCGACCGGCGAACCGATCGGCAGGTTGGGATCGAGGGCCTCGATCACCATCTGCTTGACGATGCGGTTCTCCTCGAAGATCGGCACCACGATGCGTCCGGCCTGGTCGTGGGTGCGGCAGGTACACTGAAAGACGCCCGGCAGCGTGGCGCCGATGGGCGCGACGACCTGCTTGACGCGCTGGCCGCCGCGCGACAGCACCTCGATTTGCAGCGGCTTGGTGATGAGCTGCGTCGGCAGCACCGCCTGCCCCAGCTGCCGCGCTTCGGTCTGATGCCGCACGATCACTGTCACACGGGCCATCTCCTGCCCCGCGCCGTCGCACACCGCCAACTCCAGAGCGTTGTCCGTCTCCGGCAACAGTTCCAACTCCTGGGCGAACGTGCCGCGCTCGTCGAGGAACGCTTCTTCCGTCAGTCCGGTGGCCAGCGAACGAATGCGAACCGAGCCGCCGTCCAGCGCGCCGTCCGCCGACTCCATGCGCACGACGCCGGTTGCCTGATAGGCGAGGTCGCGCGTGTTGACCGGACTGGTCCAGTGCAGTTCGACGCCGGAAAACTCATAGCGCGTGCCGTGCGTGGCCGCGCGGAGGGCGGCGCCGTAGGCGACGCACAGGTCCGGCTCGTGCAGCAGCGGATCGAGGCAGCGGACATGCTCGGCCAGGTCGGGATTGCAGAAGGCGGCGCGGACGGTGTCGCGCACCAGCGGCACCCGGCTAGAGCCGCCGACGAGGATGACGTAGTCGATGTCGGTCAAACCCAGCCCGACGCGCTCGCGCGCCCGCGCCAAAGCGTCGCGGCAGCAGTCGATGGTGCGATCCGCCTTGTCGCGGATGAGACGGTGAAACTGGCCGCGCTCCACGCTCACCTCCAGCGTCAGAGGCCGGCCCTCCTCGTCGCGTATCAGATCGGGCAGGTAGCGCTCGACGCGCTCGGCGTCGGTCAACTCAATCTTGATGCCCTCGGCCACCTGCACCAGATGGGCGAAGTTGACCGCGCCCGCCGGGGTTGCGAGATCGAACAGGCGCGAGAGCGTCTCCGCCGGGAGCGCGGGCGTCTCGCCCGCACGGCCAGCAGCGGGCGAGACGCCCGCGCTCCCTGGCGCGAACCACGATCCGCGCTCCACGAGATGCGTGGCCAGCAGGCGGTCGAAGTCGTCGCCGCCGAGGAAGGGATCGCCGCTGACCGACAGGACTTCGTAATCGTCCAGCCGGCGGCGGATGATGGATACGTCGAAGGTGCCGCCGCCGAGATCGTAAACGAGATAGACGGCGTCGCCGTGGTGCTCGACCCACGAATAGTAAATGGCGGCGGCGGTCGGCTCGTGCAGCAACTCGACCACCTCGAAACCGGCCTGCTCGCCGGCCTGCCGCGTCGCCTCGATCTGATTGTGGTTGAAGTAGGCCGGCATGGTGATGATGGCCGAGTCGATCTGCCGACCCGGATCGTGCAGCGTGCGAGCCAGCATGTCGCGCAGCAGCCGCAGAATGCATGCCGACACTTCCGGCGGCGTCAGCGTGTGCGGTCCCAGCGGAAACGCGCGCGGCAGCCCCATGAAGCGCTTGACCGAGGCCAGCGGCAACGTCAGAGCGTTGTCCCGACCGGCCGGCGATCGCAGCGCCTGGGCGGCGCGGCCGGCGACGAGGCGTCCATGCTCCGGGTGATAGCCGACCAGCGACGGGAAGGTGCGGCAGCCTTGCTCGTCCTGTCCGGTCAGGAGCGCGCTATCGGTGGGATCGAGCACGGCGATGACGCTGTTGGTGGTGCCGAGGTCGATGCCGACACTCTTGCGAATTCGGCAGGGAGAGGCGGGGGAAGAGGCGTGTGGCATGGATAGTTCAACTCAGCCCTTTTCCGGCCGGGAAAAGGGAAACCCGTGGCCTGGCCCGATCGGGAGGTTATTCTCGGCCTTGCAGTGGAGATAATCTCGCGTGTGCAACGCCGGCCTGTGAGCAGGCCGCACCAGCACCGTATCAGCCGAAATCAAGCCAGGCAACGGGTCTCGCGGAAGCTCTTTGGCGTTTCGACTGTGGCACCTCCTGTGACAAGGCCAGGAGTCGGCTCGCGGGAGACGGGATCGGTGTACACTGATCGAGTATTTTGGGGGAGGGCGATCAAATGGCCACCCAAATCCGTATGTGCCGAAATCCCCTCGAGCAAGCGTCCTCGGTGTTGCCCACCCCCGCGGCCCCAAACACCGCCGGGGCTTCCCGACCCCAGGCCGCGAAACGAGAAGATGAGACGACCTGGAAGCCGGAATAATCTGAAGTGCTCGTTCTACAACTCCACCATATACCCCCGCTTGTGCCGTCTGTCAATCATCAAATCAACTTTTTCGCCCTCATAATCGCGGCCAGCGCTCGCGAAAAGAACGTGCCGCCGGCGCGGGAAAATCGCGCGCCGCCGTCCAGCCGGCGCCCGGACCCGGCAGACGCCGCAACCAGCCATCGCGCGCCAGCGGCCGCAGTACCAAACGAGCACAGCGGAGGGCGAAGCGATACAGCCACGGACGCCGCAGCACCGCCGCCGAGATTCGATACGCCAACTTCTCCCAGCGGCTTTTGCCGCACTCGTGATGCTGCAACTCGCGCAGGCCGATGAGCATGTGCGGGATGTTGATCTTCACCGGACACGCCGCCTGACACGCTCCGCACAGGGACGAAGCGTGCGGCAGGTGCGGGTTGTCGGCGACGCTGTCGTACAGCGGTGTCAGGATGCTGCCGATGGGACCGGAGTAGACGCCGCCGTAGGCGTGGCCGCCGATGCGGCGATACACCGGGCAAGCGTTCAGGCAGGCGCCGCAGCGGATGCACTGCAAACTCTCGCGGAACGGCGTCGCCAAGACGCGCGAGCGCCCATTGTCCAGCAACACCAGATGGAGCTCGTCCGGCCCATCCGCATCGCCCGGACGTCGCGGGCCGGTGAGAAGGCTGGTGTACACCGACAGCGTTTGTCCGGTCGCCGCCCGCGCCAGCAGTTTCAGAAACACCGGCAGATCGGTCCAGCGCGGCAACACTTTCTCGATGCCCATCAGCGCGACGTGGACGCGCGGGCAGGTCGTCGTCAATCGGGCGTTGCCCTCGTTGGAAACCAGCACGATGGTGCCCGTCTCGGCGACGGCGAAGTTCGCGCCGCTGATGCCCATGTCGGCCCGCGCGAACTTGGCGCGCAGCAACCGCCGCCCCGCCTGCGCCAGCGCCGCCGGCTCGTCCGGCAGCGTTTCACCGCTGTACTTGGACAGAATGCGAGCGATGCTCTCGCGCGTGTGATGGACCGCCGGCGCGACGAGGTGCGACGGCCGTTCGCCGGCCAGCTGGATGATGAACTCGCCGAAGTCGGTTTCGGTCACTTCCAGCCCCGCTGCTTCCAAAGCCGGATTCAGATGCACTTCCTCGGAGGTCATCGACTTCGATTTGACGATACGGCGGCTGTTGGTTTGGCGGGCAATGTCGAGAACGATGCGGCGCGCGTCCTCGGCGTTGGCCGCCCAGTGGATGTGCCCGCCTCGCTTCCGTACGGACGTTTCCAACTGTTCGAGGTAACGATCGAGATGGGCGAGGGCGTGCTCCTTGATGCGCTTGGCGTGATCGCGGAGGGCGTCGATGTCCGCCATCGCGGCATAACCGCGGCGGTTGCCGGCCATGAGCGTGCTGGTCAGACGCACCAGCGCCGCCTGCAAGGGCGGATCGGCCAGCGCCTGCTGGGCGGCGTTGAGGAAGTCGTGATGCTCGTGCCGTGCGTATTCGTTCATGTCCGGTGCAGCGCCTCCAGTACCTTCCGCGCCCAAATGCGATCCAGTTCCTTGACTTCTTCGGGCAAATCCGGATACGGCACCCAGCACGCTTGCCAGCGCCGGCGGCGTTCGGCGGACACCTCGGCCGCCACCGACCGCGACCACGCCACCCATTGCTCGTGCTCCAACTCGGCCAGCCGTTCGAGCAAATCGTCCTCCATCGCGCGATCTCCAGGAATGGGCAGCCCCTACGGAAGACTGGTGCGCACCACAAACTTGATGAAGATCAGAAGCACCTCGGCAATGATGACGATGGCGCCGACGACGCGGCGGATGGTCGGTTGCGCCGGATTCAAGTAGGCCAACGCGGCCGCGGCCAGGAACAAGAAACCGAACATCATCCCCCAAGTGTACCAGTATTCGCTCTGCCGCGCGTCGAGGCCCAGTTCGTCGGCGTCCTCCTGCAAACGGTCCTTCTGTTTGGCCCAACTCTCGCGGGCCTTTTTCCGCAATTCTTCATCGGCGGGGCTGACTTCTTTCTTCTGCTTCAGCTCGCGCTCCATGCGGTCCTCGCGGAGCTGGCCCGCCTGGACGGCCGCCTTGGCCCGCGCCACCTTGGCCTGGTTGATGAGCGGAAAAAACAAAAACACGATCACCAGAAACGCGCCGATGCCGAACATCCAGGTGGCCGCGTCACCGAGCCGGCCCGCCAGCCGGCGAAAGTCGTTCCTTCCCCCGGCGGATGTCGCCGCCGGCTCCGGTTGCGCGGGGGAGGCGGCCGGCGTCGCGATGGCTTGCGTCGGCGGCGCGGGCGAACCAGCCAGGCGAATGCCGTCCTTCTGCACCACAAGGGCGGCGTTGCACTTGAAGCAGGAGAATTCGCGTCCCACGTCGGCGGGCGACACGTTGTAGGCCGTCTGGCAGCCGGGACACTGCTTGTTCACGAAAGCGCCTTTCCGAGAATCAGACACGAAATCAATCGAAGATACCTTTACTCGATATGGTAACGATCTGCGACTGCGTGACGCCGTTGCTGGCGCGGACGCGCAGCGTGAATCGACCGGGGCGAGCGGACTTGACCTTCCAGGTAACGGGACTGTTGCGGCTGGCGGCGCCGTCCGGCAGCGGCGGAACATTCTGCGTCGCCTCGCCGTCCACGCGCGTCAAACCGCGCGGCAACTCCAAGGACACCGTCTGACGCGGCAACGGTTCATTCACGTAGGCCGTCACCGTGAACTCGTCGCCGGGACGGAACGAGCCGCCCACGGTCAGACCGAGTTTGCCGCCGCCCTCGCCGCTGGATACGTTCCCCAATCCGTAGGCGAAACCCAACTCCCGATGGCCGCCCGCCGCCACTTCCTTCTCGTTCCAGTACAGAACGACGCCGGAATCGTCGCGCATCGGCCGAACGGGAAACGGCCAATCGACGTGCGGCTTCTCGAACGCCCCCCATTGCAACTGATTGATCCAGCGGCCGAGCGTCACGCGGTCGGGCGCGTCCAGGCGTCCGCCCAGGCGCAGCGTCAGATGGGCGACGGTGCCGGGCTTTTCGAGGCTGGGATGCTCGAGCGCCTGGATGAAATCGGGCACGCTTTCCGGCTTGTCGAAGTCGCGGCTGGTATTGCAAAGCCCCGACGCGCCCGGAATCGTGAACGGCACGCCATCGTTGCTGCCGATGAAGGTGTCCAGCACAAAGCGAAACGCCAGGCGATGCGGCTGATCGTCCTCGTTGTCGAGTCGGTAACGCACCAGGCAGGTATCGAGCCGGCGTTTGCTCTGGCCGGGAGCGACCTGCTCGCCGGGCACGATCTCGACCGTCTGCGTCACCGCGATTTTGCGGTCCTCGTAGAAGTAAACCGATTGCAGACCGATGCGCGTTCGGCCGGTGCGATCGTTGCCGAGATCGTTGCCCGGCTCGCGCCAGCGGCCGCGCAGGATCGGCAGTTCCTGTTTGGGATCGGCGACGAAATTGCCGTCCTCGCCCTTGCGTCCGCTGCCGCCGCGGCCATAGAAGAACTTGCCGAACAGCAACGTCTCGCCGTCGATGCGCATCACGGCGTTGTTCGTGCCGCCGTCCGGCGTGAAGGTCAAGCGCTTCGGCTTGCCCTTGGCGTCGTTCTCGGTGAGCATGGTCAAGCCGAAGCGCATGGTGCCGGAGCTATGGTCGGGCGGGCTTTGAAAGTTGACCGCCAACAGCGGATCGGGATCGACGGGCAACTCGACCACGTCGGCTTCCGTCTCCGTCTCGGTTTCGCCGCCGACGAAGCGATCGCGCACCATGAACAGCAGCAGGATAAACCCCAGCAACCCGGCCGGCAGCAGGCGCAGCGCCGGCAACCACGGGCGAATGTCGAACCCAGTCGGCGCAGGCGCGGGTTTCGACGTAGGCAGAGGCGCCGGCGTGGGCGCGGGCATGGGTTCGAGCACAGGCACCGGCGACGGCGCGGGCGCGGCGCTTTTGCCGAGAAGAAAGCCGCACTCCAAACAAGCCTTCGCTCCCGGTCTGAGCGGCGACTGACATTCGGGACAGCGCGAAGCAGCGGCCGCGGGCCGGGGCGGCGGCAGCGGTGCGAGAGCGGGAGCGGCGAGGACGGCGGTCGGCGGGGCAGGCAAGGCGAAAGGTTTCTTGCAGCGCGGACAGCGGATCTGAGTGGCCGCCAAGCCAGCCGGCAGCATGAGCGGCTGTTTGCAGTGCGGGCAGGCGATTTGCTGAGACATGGGGCGGTCTCCGTAAAAATGTGTCAGTCGGCGCGGCGCTTATTGCGTTCACCGAAGCGCAGGACGCTGCGGCCCAGGCGGATCAGGTCGCCCGAGCGCAGCGGCGACGGCTGCGTGATGCGGGCCTCATTGAGATACGTGCCGCCGTTGCTACCGGCATCGACCAGCAGATAACGGCCCTGTTGCAGCAGAATGCGCGCATGGCTCGGCTCGACGCCGGGGTCGCCGAACAAGCCGATGTCGCACCCTTCGGCGCGTCCGATCAGCGTCTCGCTTTTGCTCAGAAGCATCTCGCGGCCGGTGCGAAAGCCAGCCTCCACACGGACCCAGGCTTCGCGCAGCACCACTTGTGCCAGCGCGATCATCAGGCCGATGCAGACGCCGAGCACCACGAAGCCGATGGCGCTGGGACTCCACAGCAGATCTTGCGGCTTCTCCGCGTACAGTGCCTTCCACAAGCCGCGCAGCGCCAACGACAGCACGCCGCCGAGCAAGCCGCCCACGCCGCCGCCGAGCAGACCGTTGAGAAGTTTGCGCCGCGCGCTGCCGCTGTCCTGGCGGCGCACCAGGATGATCAGCGCCTCGAAGATCCCGATCGACACGCCGATCAGCACGCCGGTCAACGTCCAGCCGAGGACGAGGAACAGCGACCACTCCGTCCAGCTGAAAAAGGCCTGGCCGAGCAGTCCGCCGAACCAGCCGCCGACGCAGCCGACCAGCACGGCCGTCCCGGCGCGCAGGGCCACGCGATCGGCCTGACGCAGCGTCAGCACCCAGAGCGCATCCACCAGTCCCAGCGCCAGGGCCACCACCAGACCGAGAAACAATCCCTTGACGCTGGCTTGCAGGATGGGCCACGTTTCCGGCGGAGACAGCCAACGACCCAGCAGCCAACCCAGCAGGGCGGCCCACCCGCCGAACAGGGCACAGTAATAGATGAACCAGCGAAACGACATGACGCCTCCCGCCGCGAAACCATCACGTGGAAACTGGCAACGCCGAACCGGCATCTTCCGGCCGCGCGACGACCAACAAGGTCACGGGCACCACGATGTTTTGATTGTCGTTGACCGTGAGGCGGACGCGCGCGTTCAGCGTCTCGCCGGGACGATCGGGGACCGCCGGCACCACCAGCACGATGGTAGCGCCCGTGTCATCGAGCTTGGTGGCGCCGACGTCGAGCCAGGGTTGATCGCTGCTGGCCTGAGCGCGGAGCGGACCCGCTCCTTTTTTCGGCTTGGCGGACAGAACGTGTCGCAGCTGTTCGCCGACGCGGCCGCGCAGCTGGATGACGCGCTCTCTTGTCTTGGGTCGCGCCTCCTCCACGATCGGGGCGGCCACCGTCGGAACGGCCGCGATTGGCGGCGGCGTTAAGAGGATCGCCAGGGGCGCGTCGTTCCTCTCGACGGCCTTGAGGAATTGATGCACCGCATCGACGCCGAGGGCGCACGGTCCCGTAACGGGATAGGGCCAGCCGTTCTCTTGATACCAGGCGGCCACGGCCCCGCTCTCGAACAGGGGAGCCGCCTCGCGCGGCTGCGCGCGGGCCGCTTCCGTGAGCTGACCGGGATTGAGCGCGCCTGCTAAAACGCCTTCGCGGAAGGGACGCGCGCCGCCGACCGCCGGCACGACCGCCGGCATCCGATCGACGGCGGCGAATTCATCGGGCAGCCCCAGCGCCTTGAAGAACTGCCGCACGCTGTCGAGTCCGGCCGCCGACGGTCCCGCGACCGGATACGGCCAGCCGTTGCGACGATACCAGTCGGCGACGCTGCCGCTGTCAAAGAGCTCCGCGGCGGCCTGGGGATCATGGCGGATCTTGTCCACCAACTGGCGCGGACTGTCGGCGCCGGCCAGCGCGCCGTGTGGAAACGGTTGCGGCGGCACTTCGACGAGCACCGTGACGACGACGCTGCCGGCGTTCGATTCGATGCTCAGCTGCGCCTCGCGGCGACGATGGCTCGCCGACAGCTGCTGACCTCGCACCCATAGCGCGAGCGTCTGTTCGCGGCTGAACTGAAACACCTTGTTCGCCGTTCCGGATTCGCCCGGCGTCAGCCATGCCTGATTGCTCGTCACGGTCCCGCACAAGAGACGAGCGCCGTCGTTGTGAAGGGTGATCTCCAACAGACGCTCCTCTCCAACGGCCAGTTTGCCCACTTCCAGCGTCTGCGGCGTCACGCGCAGCCGGGGCGTCAACGGCGTTTGACTGGGCAGCCGTCCCAACAATTCGTCGAGTCCGCGATCGGGGTCCGCCGCCGTCGCCGCCGCGCGGGCGAGCCGCGCCAGGTCGATGCGGCCCAGAGCGATGAAAAAGCGCTCCATCTCGCCCTGGCGCAGCAACTGGGTCGCCGCCGTCCAGTCGTCCTGACAGCAGCGCAGCAATTGCTCGAAATTCAAACATTGTTGGCCGGAGGGGAAGGACAGCGGCCGAGGAAACGGACGCAGCGAAGTGTGCAGCGGCTGCCCCGGCCGATGGCCGGCGAGGAGTCCGCCATCGCGATAGCAATAGACGGCCTCATCTGGATTGGCGCGTCCGCAGTGAGCACACAGTTGGGCCATGATTCCCAGGCGGTCGGAGCAACGGTGGTCCTCGGTCGATTACACTCGACCAAGGAAAACCTGTCCAGAATAATACTGAGAAAGTGGACGCCCGCACGACCAGCCCGAAGCGCCAGCGAGGGCGGCCCTCGTTGGCGCTTCGGGCTGGTGTGGAAACGGTCATCCCGTGTTTTCCAGTACTTGCGCCAGGTGCAGGGCGCGCACGGCGCTGCCGCGGCGGCGCAGGCAGCCGGCGATGTTCATCAGACAGCCGGCGTCCGTGGCGACCACGGCGGATACGCCCGCCTTGTCGATGAACGTCGCCTTGTCCTGCACCATCGCGCCGCTGATGCCCGGATAGCGCACCGCGAACGAGCCGCCGAAACCGCAGCACTCGTCCGCCCGCTCCAGCTTGACGTACTCCAATCCCTTCACGCGCATCAGCAGCCGCTCCGGCTCGGTGAGCAGCCCCAGGCCGCGCAGATGGCAGGCCATGTGATACGTCACGCGGCCGTCGAAGCGCGCATCCACGTCTTCGCGTCCCAGCACATTCACCAGGAAATCGGACAATTCGTGCGTCCGCCGGGCCATGTCTAGGGCGCGCGGCCGCCACACGGGATCGTCGTGAAACAGTTCGGGATATTCTAATTTAATCATGGCCGCACACGAACCCGAGGGGATGACGACGGTTTGTCCGTTGTCGAAGGTGCGCAGGGTGTGACGGGCCAGTTCGCGGGCCTCGCCGTGATAGCCGCTGTTGAAGTGCGGTTGGCCGCAGCACGTCTGCGCTTCGGGAAAGTCCACGGCGACGCCCAGGCGGCGCAGCAGACGCACCGTGGCCACGCCGACATCGGGAAAAAGAGCGTCACCCAGGCAGGTTATCAGCAAGGACACGCGCAACGGCTTCCCTCCTCGGCGGCGAACGATCGAGCATCAGATCCACGGCCTTCTCGGCGATCATCATTGCCGGCGCGTTGGTGTTGCCGCCGATCAAGGTTGGCATGATCGAGACATCGACGACGCGCAGGCCGGTTGCGCCGTGGACCCGCAAACATGGATCGACGACGCTGCAAGCGTCCCTGCCCATTTTGCACGTTCCCGCCGGATGGTAAAGGGTTTCGAGACGGCTGCGCGTATCGTCCGCGAGTTGCTCATCACTGAGGACGTTTGTTCCCGGCAGTCGTTCCGCGCCGCGGTAAGGGTCGAAAGCGGATGCCTGTGCGATCCACCGCACGAGCCGGAGACCGGCGATCAAGGGCGGCAAATCGGCGGGGTCTTCGAGGTAGCGCGGCTGCACACGCGGTGGCTGCCGCGGATCGCAGCTGGCCAGACTGATCTCACCGCGGCTGCGCGGCCGCAGCAGACACACGCCCAGACAAAAGCCGTGGCCCGGCGGACGAATGAAACCATGCTCGATGTAGTACGCCGGCGCGAAGTACAGCTGCACGTCCGGCCGCTCCAATCCCGGCTCGGTGCGGACGAAGCCACCCGCCTCGGCGACGTTCGAGATCAGCGGTCCCTTACGCCCGAACCACGCCCGCAGGAAATTCAACAGCGTCGCCGCCCGATCCAGTGTGACGGGTTTGGTGCAGGCGTAGCAAGCGCCGAGGAGAACGTGGTCCTGCAAGTTTTGTCCCACGCCCGGCAGGTCGATGCAAACGGGAATGCCCAGCGCTGCCAGATGTTGGCGCGGCCCGATGCCGGAGAGCATCAGCAGGTGCGGCGAATGCACGGCGCCGCCGCACAGCACGACCTCGCGGCCGGCGCGGTCCTGCCGCAGTCGCCCGCGCCGCAGATATTCGAGGCCGACCGCCCGGTTGCCTTCCATCAGCACGCGCGTGGCGTGCGCTCCAGTCACGATCGTCAAATTGGGACGGCGGCGCGCCGGAGCGAGATATGCTCGGGCGGCACTGATGCGCCGCCCCGCCTTCATCGTCACTTGATTGAGTCCGACGCCTTCCTGATTCGGCCCATTGAAATCGTCGTTGCCCGGCAGGCCCACTTGCCCGCACGCTTCCAGAAAGGCGCGGGTGAGGACGTTCGGCGTGGGCAGGTCCGTGACATCGAGCGGACCGCCGACGCCGTGATGCTCCGAGGCGCCGCGCGCTTGGTTCTCCGATTTCTTGAAGTACGGCAGCACATCGGCGAAGCTCCAACCATCATTGCCTAGGGCTTGCCAGTCGTCGTAATCCTGACGATGGCCGCGCATGTAGATCATGGCGTTAATGGAGCTGCTGCCGCCCAGCACCTTGCCGCGCGGCCAGTAGAGGCGGCGCTGCCGCAAGTGCTCCTGCGGCTCGGTGTGAAGCTGCCAATCGACCTTCGTTTTGAACAAGCGACTGAACGCAGCGGGGACATGGATGAACGGATGGCGGTCGCCGCCGCCCGCTTCGAGCAACAGCACGCGGACGGCCGGATCTTCCGTCAATCGCGCCGCGACGACGCAACCGGCGCTGCCGGCCCCCACGACGATGTAGTCGAACACGAGATCCCCCGCGGTTTTGGGCCGCCGTTCACAGCAAGCGCCGACTTTCCTGTTCGAGTCCCTGATACACGAAGCGCACCGCGCGCGCGGCCTGGTGGTTGAAATAGTCCCAGCTATGGCCGCCGGCGCGGGTGGTCAAGTCGATCTCGTGCGGCACGCCCAGGGCGCTCATCTTCTCGTGCAGCCGATCGCTGCCGCGCAGCCAGGCGTCGTCCGGGTCGATGGCGTAGATAATGTGCGGCGGATAGTTGCTGGGATGAAGGTGCATCGGCGCCGTGTCCTGCCGGCACTGTTCCTTGCTGTCGTACATGTCATCGAGCGGCGTGCCCTGGCCGTACAACTCGTGATACTCGATCGCCGGCGCGATCGCCGCCACGACGGGAAACATTTCTGGATGTTTGAAGGCGATCCGCAGCGCTCCCTGACCGCCCATGCTGACGCCGAGCAGACCGATGCCGCGCGGCGCGATGCTCCAGCGTTCGGCGAAAAACGGCACCACACTTTGCAGCAGATGACGTTCCGCTGTCACTTGCGGATCGAACTCGCTGCAGATGCGATCGGCCCACCACGAGCGCTGGCCGTGTGGGCAAACGCAGACGAGCCGTAGTTCATCGAACAGGCGCGTGAAGGCGGGACGATCGACGAGCGTTTCCAGGCCGCCGCCGTGCAGGTACAGAAGGCCGAAGCGCGGATTGCCGGAGGCGGGCAAGTCGTACACGTCGGCCGGTTTGCCGCCGATGTCGAGACGAGACCAGGTGCCGTTCATGCGGTTGGTTTCCTTTCACGGAGCGCCGCGGCTCATTATAGCCGCTCGCCGTCCGCGAAGGCGCTCTACTCTACGAGAGCGAGCAACTGCCTATCGAGCGCGATGAGATAATCGCGGCCGTAGGGGCCGTTTTCCAGCATCGCGACGAGGTTGGGCGGGAGATCCTGCTCGTATTCCGAACTGCACGAGGCGGCAGCCAGGGCGATGGTCGCCACGGTGTCCACGTCGCCGGTGAAGGCGATGCAATCGCGAAGCAGATCGCTGAGGCGCTGATTGCGCATCACCGCCGTGATCGCGGCGCGGACGCTCATCCAGCCCTTGGAGCCGACCTTGCCCTCCCACGGCGCCGCCCACGCGCCGGGAACTTCGCTCTGAAGGAAGTTACCCAGTCCAGCCTTCGGGCCGAGTCGATAGAGGAAATAGTGTGACATGAGAGCAGCGGCGGTCGCGGCGTGGATGCCGTCGGGAGTGTTGTGGGTGAGGGCCGCCTGGACGCGGCATTTTTCGACAATCTGTCCGATGGTCGGCAGCACGCCCAGGGGTGTCGCCCGCATGGCCGCTCCGCTTTTGTCGCTGTCGGGCCGAATCCGCGCCAGAAAGTCGTCGCCGTCGCGCACTTCTTGCAGGAAGGCGTAGAAATGGCCAGCGTAGCCTTCGCGCGGATCGCGGCGAAACACCTCGACGAAGCGGCCGGCGAGGTTCCGCGGCGTCCAGCGCTCGCCGGACACCAGCGCCTCGGCGACGGCGAGGCTCATCTGCGTATCGTCGGTGTAGCAGCCGGGCCGGATGTTGTGTTTTGGGTGTTGGATGTAATGCGTGACGGTGTTGTGTTCGCGGACCACGTCGAGCGCGGCGTATTCAAATCCAGCCCCGTAGGCATCGCCGACCACCAGTTCGAGAAGCATGACGGTGTGTCTCCCTTTGTCGTGCAGGTTCGCAGCCTACCGGTAAGACACGGATTGTCCGGCTGGTGTTCACTTCGGCGGACTACTCGGTTGCATACGGCTCCGGTAGACCGATACGGCTGTAGGTGTCGGCGAAGTGCTTGGCGAGATGTTCGCGGTACAACGGCTGAACGCGCGCTTTCCGTTGGCCGCGCTGGCACAATGCCGTCAGCAGATCCATCCGTACCGTATGGAGTTGCCGAAAGTCCACAATCATTTCGGGTAGTCGCAATTCCGCATTTTTCGGAAGGAAATACCAGCCCCAAATGCGACCGGCACGGACGGGACCACGTATGTCTGCGGCTTTCAACCGCTGCTCATCGATCAGCGCTTGCGCATCCAGGACAACCGCTGCCGTAACTGTTCGTGCCTTCGCGTTGGCGAGATCGCACGTCTGAGTCAAGACGATGATCCGTTGCAAAGCATAGTCCATAGTCGGAGGGGTTGCTCCCTCGAGGTCGAACGTCGCCAGATACAAAAGGAGACAACCATCGATAATATCTCCTTGATCCAGAGGGGCATCGGGCGATGGGAGCCGATAAATCATGGCATCTCATCCTCGGCAGGGATCTCAGGAATGTCCGGAGGAGGCGGCGGGGCTAGCCGGCCTACCACCCTGCCTATCGGTTTAGGCGTCGGCAACTCGACCCACGGATCCAACATGATGCAGGATTCGTCGATGGTCACAGGTTCCGCGCTCTGCAATTCCGATCGCTCTTCCGTGCTCCGCGCCGCGTCAGGCGTCTTCCGCGGCCACACCTGGACCACGACTTCGTGCTCGGGAAGCTCGCAGCGATAAGTCCCCGGCTCCAGATGCAGTTGTTGGAGCGCATCGGCCAAAGAATGATTCATCTCGTCAGCCTCCGAAAGAGTCGTTCATCTGCACGTTCCATTGTACCGCCTCCATTCCTTCTGGCACAGTTGCAAGCGTTCCTTCGGACAACTCCCCATTTCCGCTCCCGCGCTTATCATGTTCCCTACGTCCCTCGCGTGTCTCGCCCGGAGAGCGCCGCATGAAAGTCCTGCTGTCGGCCGACGACATTCAGCGACGGGTCGCCGAGATGGCCGGACAAATCGCCGACGACTATCACGGCCAACCCGTCACCATCGTCGGCGTGCTGACCGGCTGCTTGATGTTCCTCGCCGACCTCGTGCGTCATCTCGATTTGCCGCTGCGCATCGGACTGGTGCAGGCGTCGAGCTATCGCGGCGAAGCGACGTCGCCGGGAACGCTGCGCGTTCAGCCCGAACTGCTGCCGGACCTGCGCGGCCGGCACGTTCTGCTGCTCGACGACATTCTCGACACCGGACAGACGCTCGCCTATTTGCGCGGGCACCTGCAAACCCTCGGCGTCGCCTCGCTGCGCATCGGCGTGCTGCTGCGCAAGGTCGGCCGTCAACAGGTCGATCTCGAACCGGACTATCGCGGCTTCGACATCCCCGATGCGTTCGTGGTCGGCTACGGCCTGGATTACAACGACGAATACCGCCATCTGCCTTATATCGCCATTCTGCCGCAGGCGAGCGGGGGGCGTCAGCCCCCTGTTTCTTCCACAACAGGGGGCTGACGCCCCCGCTCGCCGGATAATTGCCTATGCAAACGATTCTCTTCGTCATTTCGAGCCTTGGATACGGCGGGGCCGCTCGGCAGCTCACCCTGTTGGCGGCGGGGCTGCCGCGCCAGTCGTTCCGAGTGCGTGTCGTCGTGCTGGGCGTGGAATCGCCTTGGGCCGTGTCGCTGCGCGAGAAGGGAATCGAGGTCGATACGCTGGGCTGGCGCCGGCCGTTCGACGTGCTGCCGTTTGCGGCGCTGCGGCGGCTGATGCGTTCCGAGCAGCCCGATGTGGTCCACGTCTGGGGCGCGACGGCGCTGCGAACGGTTGTGCTGACCGGCAACCGGCGAGTGAATCGTCTGCTGGTCAGTGCCGTCCTGGCGCCGGCCGCGCGGGCCGGGCGGCTCGATCGCTGGTTGCTGCGGCGCGCCAAGGGCGTCATCGCCTTCGGCGCGACGGATGCGGAGCGCTATCGCCGTCTTGGTGTCCCCGACGCACGCATCACCGTTGTCTCACCGGCCGCGACGATCCCCGCAACGGTCGCCGAGTCCGTCGAATTACCGGGCGTCGCCCCTACGAATCGCGTCTTGTTGGGGTTGGGTCCGATCGAGCAACACAAGGGGTTTCGCGAGGGGGTCTGGGCCTTCGACATCCTGCGGCACTTTTACCACGACCTGCACCTTGTCCTCGCCGGCGCGGGGCCGGATCGACCGCGCGTCGAGCAATTCGCTCGGCAAATCGGCATATCGGGGCACGTCCACTTTCTCGGCCCTTATGCCGACCCAACTCCCCTTTTGCACCGCGCCGAGGTAGTTTGGGTGCCGAGCCTGCGCGGCGGCGGCGTGGGCGCGACTCTGGAAGCGATGGCGGCGGCGCGGCCGGTCGTCGCGTCGCGCTGTTCGGATTTGGCCGAGGTCGTCGTGGACGGCGAAACCGGTTTCCTGGTCGAGCCGGACAACAAGGCCGCCCTCGCCCGCCAAACGCGCTTGCTGCTCGACGACGCCGCTCTGCGCCAAAGCATGGGTGAGACGGGGCGGCGGCGCGTGGCCGAGCATTTCTCCGTGGATCGCCTCGTCGAAACGTGCGGACGGCGATACGCTGAAGAGAAGAAGAACTAACCACAGAGTCACAGAGAACACAGAGAAGAAAAGAAGAGACAAAAGAAAAAGTGAAAGCATCGCTCCTTTTCTTTTCTTCTCTTTTTATTGTTTTTCTGTGTCTTTCTCTGTGTTCTCTGTGACTCTGTGGTTAGTTTTTGAGGAGGTTCGGATCGTGCGCGAGGTGTTGACGCTGATTCTGGCTGGGGGCAAGGGCACACGCCTGGAGCCGTTGACCCGCGATCGCGCCAAGCCGGCCGTGCCGTTCGGCGGACTGTATCGCATCATCGACTTCACCCTGTCCAACTGCATCAACAGCGGTCTCCGCCGCATCCTCGTGCTGACCCAGTACAAGGCCCGCAGTCTGTCGCGCCACATCAGCGCCGGCTGGAACTTTCTGCCGCGCGAACTGGACGAGTACATCGAAGTGCTGCCGCCGCAGCAGCGCATCGACGAGAACTGGTATAAGGGCACCGCCGACGCCATCTATCAGAACATCTACACCATCGAGAGAGCCAACCCGCGCTACGTCGTCATCCTGGCCGGCGATCACATCTACAAGATGGATTACGGCAGCATGATCCGCGCCCACGTCGAGCGCGGCGCCGACCTGACCATCGGCTGCATCCCCGTGCCGCGCAAGGAAGGCATTAACTTCGGCATCATGGACGTGGACAAACAGGACCATGTCGTCGGCTTTTTGGAGAAGCCGTCCGATCCGCCGGAGTTGCCCGACATGCCCGGCCAGACGCTGGCGTCGATGGGCATTTACGTTTTCACGGCCCGCACCATGTTCGAGCTGCTGTGCCAGGACGCCACCCGCGCCGACAGCAATCACGATTTCGGCCACAACATCATCCCGCCCATCCTCGACACGCAGCGCGTTTTCGCCTATCGCTTCCGCGATCAGAACCGCAAGGAGGTGCCGTACTGGCGCGACGTCGGCACGCTCGACGCCTACTACCAGGCCAACATGGATCTCATCGACATCGATCCGGTGCTGAACCTGTACGACCGCGAATGGCCGATCCGCACCTATCAGCCGCAGTTGCCGCCGCCGAAGTTCGTCTTCAACGACGGCCAGGGCGAGAACGCGCGGCGCGGCGAGGGGCACGACAGCATGGTTTGCCAGGGCTGCATCGTCTCCGGCGGCCACGTCCGCCGCAGCATCCTCTCGACCAATGTTCGCGTCAACAGCTTCGCCGTCGTCGAGTCGTCGATCCTGTTCGACGGCGTCAACGTCGGCCGGCACAGCCGCATCCGTCGGGCCATCATCGACAAGGACGTGCAGATCCCGGCACAGACGATGATCGGCTACAACCTGGAGCACGATCGGCAGCGCGGCTTCACGATCACCGAGCAGGGCGTCGTGGTCATCGCCAAGTCGGAATTGCCGGAAACCTTCGCGGAGCGCCTCAAGCAGTCGTGAGTCTCGCCATGACCGCCGGTCTTCCTCGTCGCCGTTCCCGTCGCTGGATCGGCTTTTTCGTCGTGCTCGCCGTGCTGGGCGCCGCCGCCGTCGTCATCCCCATCGTCTACAACCTCAGCATTCAACTGAAGCCGGAGCAGTTGGCCGACGCTCGCCGCCGTTGGCGCGACAACGCGCCGGCCGACTACGATTTGGAGTATCTGGTCAAGAGCGAGTACGGCGGCGTCGCGGCGATGGACCGGGAGTATTTCGTGCGCGTCCGCGGCGGCCGGGTGGTGCTTGTCGTGGACACCGGCGATGTGGTGCATCTCGATGCATCGCTGGCGGCCGTCGCCGGGCCGGCCCCGCTGGGAGCCGCATCGGACGATCCGGAGCGTTACGGTGTGGCGGCGCTATTCGACGAGATCGAGACGGCTCTGCGGCAGGACGAGACGGCCGGGCGGCGCAACTTCGCCACAGCGAGCTTCGATCCGAAGGACGGCCATCCGTTTCATTACGTCCACCGCGTCCGCGGCACGAAGGACCGCGTTGAGTGGAACGTCAAATTGACGCGCGCGACCGACGGCACATAGTCCAAGGCGAGCGGGGGGCGTCAGCCCCCTGTTTATGCCGCAACCGGGGGCTGACGCCCCCCGCTC
>DATBGU010000009.1:0-47033 GCA_036557825.1 Gemmataceae bacterium | reverse complement strand
CTCCGTTGCGAAAAGGACGACCGTACATGAAGCAGCGTTTGCTGACGCCGGGACCGTCGCCGGTGCCCGAAGAGACGCTTTTGGAACTGGCCAAGCCGGTTTTCTACCATCGCAGTGCGCAATTCCGCCAGCTTCTCGGCGAAGTGCTGGAAGACCTCAAATACGTTTACTGCACCAGGAATCCCATCGCCGTGCTGACCGCCTCCGGCACCGGCGGCATGGAAGCGGCGGTCGCCAACTGCCTCGCGCCCGGCAGCAAGGCAATCATCGCCGTGGCCGGCAAGTTCGGCGAACGCTGGCGCAGCATCGCCAAGACGTTCGGCGTCGAGGTCGTCAGCGTCACCGTGCCCTACGGCCAGCCCGTACAGCCCGAACAGATCGAGCAGGCGCTGAAGCAGCATCCCGACGCCGTCGCCGTCTGCGCCACGCTCAGCGAAACCTCCACCGGCGTGCGCCACGACATCCAGGCGTTCGGCAAGATCGTCTCCCAGACGAACGCGCTTTTGCTCGTCGATGGCATCAGCGGCCTGGGCGTCAGCGAGTGCCGCGTCGATGATTGGGGCATCGACGTTTGCGTCACCGGCTCGCAAAAGGCCCTCATGCTGCCGCCCGGCCTGGCGTTTCTGTCCATCAGCGACAAGGCCTGGCAGCGCATCGACAAAAACTCTCCTTCGCGTGTCTTTTATTTCGATCTGCGGAAGTACCGCGACAACCTGAAGACCAACGATACGCCGTACACCCCGGCGCACACGCTGGTCAAGGCGCTGCGCGTAAGTCTGAAACAACTGCGGGCCGAGGGCATCGAGAACGTATGGGCGCGGCACGCGCGCATGGCCGCTGCCTGCCGGGCGGGCGTACAGGCGCTGGGGCTGGAGTTGTTCGCCACACAGCCGATCGACGGTCTGACCGTGGTCAAGACGCCCGAAGGCATCGACGGCGTGGCGCTGGTGAGCAAGCTGGAGAAGCAGTACGGCATCCGCATCGCCGGCGGTCAGGATCCGCTCAAGGGCAAGATTTTCCGCATCGGCCATATGGGCTATATCGACCAGTTCGATGTACTGGCGGGACTGTCGGCGCTGGAGATGGTGCTGCTGGAAATGGGTTATTCGCTAGAGCCGGGCAGCGGCGTCGCGGCGGCGCAGCGGGTGCTGGCGCAGCAGGTGCGGACGCCGCAGATGGTGTGATTCCACAATTGACTAGCCCGGAGCGCCAGCGACGGGCGCCCGTCGCTGGCGCTCCGGGCTTGTTCGATGAAAGCATAAGGAAGGGCATCATGCCACGCGTTCTCGTTAGCGACAAATTGCCGGCGGCCGGGCTGGATCTGCTGAAACAGGCGGGCATCGAACTCGACGATCGGCAGAAACTCAAGGGTGCCGAACTGCAAGAAGCGCTTCGCGCCGCCGACGGCGTCATCGTCCGCAGCGATACGCGCATCACGGCCGACGAATTGGAGAACCCCGGCCGGTTGCGTGTCATCGTCCGCGCCGGCGTCGGCGTGGACACCATCGACGTGGCGGCGGCGACGCGCAAGGGCATCGTCGTCATGAACACGCCAGGTGGCAACACGGTCAGCACCGCCGAGCAGACCATCACCCTGCTGATGTCGCTGGCACGGCACACACCCGCCGCCGACGCCAGCATGCACCAGGGCAAATGGGAGAAGAGCAAATTCGTCGGTACGCAGTTGGCCGGCCGGACACTTGGCGTCGTCGGCCTGGGTCGCATTGGCCGCGAGGTCGCCCGCCGCGCCGCCGGGTTGGACATGAAGATCATCGGCTTCGACCCCTTCCTCGCTGCCGCCGGGGCCGCGCAGATGGGCATCGAAACCGTCGCCGCCGTCGATGAATTGCTGCCGCGCGTCGATTTCCTGACGGTTCACACGCCGCTGACCGATGAGACGCGCGATCTGATCGACGCGCGCCGGCTTGCTCTGTTGCCCAAGGGAGCGCGGGTCATCAACTGCGCGCGCGGCGGCATCATCAACGAGGAGGCGCTGGCCGAGGCGTTGCGTTCGGGCCATCTCGCCGGGGCCGCCCTCGATGTGTTCGTGCAGGAACCGCCGCCGGCCGATCATCCGCTGCTCCATCTGCCCAACGTCGTCGTGACGCCGCACCTCGGCGCTTCGACCGTGGAGGCGCAGCTGTCCGTCGCCACGGAGGCGGCCCAACTGCTCATCGACTATCTCGTCAAGGGCGTGATCGGCTTCGCCGTCAACATGGCGGCCGTGGATAAGACCGAGTTGGCCGAACTGCGGCTGTACGTCGATATGGCTCGCCGACTCGGCCTGATTCACGCTCAGATGAGCCAGGGCGCCATTCAGAAGGCTGTGCTGCATTACCGCGGCGACGTGGCCCGCCGTCCGACGCGCCTCATCACCGCCGCCTTCGCGGCCGGACTGTTGGAAACACGCCTCGATCAGCACGTCAACATCGTTAATGCCCCGCTGCTCGCCGCCGAGCGCGGCATCGAGATCGTCGAGCAGACCTCCTCACAGCAGGGTGATTTCAGCACGCTGCTCCGCATCGAGCTTAGCACCGACAAGAAGACGTACACCGCCGCCGGTACGCTGTTCGGCAATCAGTTTCTGCGCCTCGTTCAGCTTGGGCCGCATCACCTCGAAGCCTTCATGGACGGCGTGATGCTGCTGTTCACGCATCGCGACGTGCCGGGGTTGATCGGCTTCATCGGCAACATCTTCGGCAAGCATCAGGTGAACATCGCGCAGATGACGGTCGGCCGTCAGCAGCCGGGAGGCGAGGCCATCGCGGTGCTGAACCTCGACAGTTTACCGCCGGAGGAGGCGCTGAAGGAAGTGCGGGTGCATCCGCAGATCAGCAGCGTCAGCGTGGTCAAGCTGCCGCCGGCCGGCCAGCTGCCGCCGTGGTTCGGATGAGAAGAAGAACTAACCACAGAGTCACAGAGAACACAGAGAAGAACACAGAAGAGAAGATAAGAAAGTGGCAAGGTGGGCGTTCGTGCCGAGGTTGCTTTTTCTCTCCTTTTCACATTTTTCCGTGTTTTCTTCTCTGTGTTCTCTGTGACTCTGTGGTTCGTTCATTTGGAGCCCAGTCCATGCGGTCCGTGTACCTTCGTGGTCTGCCGCCGTTGTTGCTGTTGCTGGCCGGTGGGGTCTGGGCGGGTTCCTCGGCGCGGCCTGCGTCGGAAGTGCGGATCGGAGGGGCGCTCTATCGTCAGTCCTTGGCGGCGACGGCCTGGGTGCAGGCGCCGAACAAGGGCAAGGGCACCGGCTGGGTGCTGGATGCGTCTCGCCGCTGGCTCATCACCAATTATCACGTCGTCGGCGAAAATGAAACCGTTGAAGTGATTTTCCCCTGCGCGGCGGAGGACGCTGGGCGCATCGTCGCCGAGCGTTCGTGGTACGTGGAGAACGTGCCGCGCTTGCGGAAGACGGGGCAAGCGCTGCGCGGGCGTGTGGTGCGACGCAATCGAGAAAGCGATCTGGCCCTCGTCGAATTGCCGGCGTTGCCGTCCGGCGTTAAGGCGCTGCGGCTGGCGAAGGAGGGTGCGCGGCCGGGAGAGCGCGTCCATGTCGTCGGCAACCGCTACGATTGCGAATCGCTGTGGGTGTGGACCACGGGGCATGTGCGACAGGCTCAGACGCTGCGCGAAGGCTACTTTAGCGCCGGACGACAGCTGGCGAAAGGGGCGCGTGTACTGGTGGCCCAAACGCCGATCAACGAGGGCGACAGCGGGGCCGCGCTGGTCAACGATCGCGGCGAGGTGGTCGGTGTCGCCGCCGCCGTCGCCTGGGAGATGCAAGGAGCCGGGCTATTCATCGACGGGCGGGCCGTGCGCGAGCTGATCGGGTTGATGACTGACGAGGCAGTGTCACCGGCGGAGAGAGGGCCGAACAATGGCAGATCGGCTCCGCGTGACATTTACTCTCGCGGGCTGCGCTCGCTGGTCTTGGTGCAGTCGCCGGCGTCGGATCGACACGCGAGCGGTTTCGTCCTGGATCATGCCCGCCGGTTGGTACTCACAACCAGCGTGGCGGTCGGTAAGCACGAGACAGTCGAGATTACGGCCCCGGTGTACCAGGACGGCGAGGTTGTCGCGGAGGCCGTGTTCTATCGCCGTGAGGATCGTTTGCTGCGGCAGAAAAAGCGGCGAGTGCCCGGCGTCGTGCTGGCGAAGGACGAACGCCGCAATCTGGCCCTATTGGAACTGGAGTCGGTGCCGGACGAGTTGGAGGAGGTTCGCCTGGCCGACAAGGCGCCGTCGCCCGGTGATGGTTTGCATGTGCTGGGCAATCCGCTGCGTACCGAGGTGCTGTGGGTGTACACGGCCGCGAGCGTCCGTCAACTCGCCCACGCCAATCTGGACCAAACGACGGACGGTCCCGATCCTGCCGTCGTGCTGGTGCAAGCCTCGCTTGGTGAGGGTGACGGCGGCGGACCACTCCTCAACGACGACGGCAAGTTGGTGGGCGTCGTCTCCGGCAAGTCCGCGCCGCAGCAGCAGATCAGCTACGCTCTTGAGGTGCGCGAAGTGCGCGACTTTCTCGCCGAGACGCGGCCGCGCTGGACCCCCTCGACATCGAACCAGTTCGTCCAGCGCGGCATCCTGTTCCGCAAAGCCCGCCAGTACGAGCGCGCTCTACTCGATCTGAACGAAGCCGTCCAGCTCGATCCCGGGCACGCCGTCGCCCACGAGGAACGCGGCCGCGTCCATCACCTGTTGGAGTCCGACAAACGTGCCCTCGCCGACTGCGATCGTGCCATCCAACTCGATCCCAAACTCGCCGGCGCCTACGCCACGCGGGCCGACGTGCGATCCGCGCGCGGCGAACTGGACAAAGCGCTTGCCGATTGCAACACAGCCCTGCATCTCGATGCGCACAACGCCCGTGCCTTCAGCATTCGCGGCCACGTCCGTCTGCTGCGCGGCGACGCGCGCGGCGCTCTCGCCGACTGCGATGAGGCCATCTGGCTCGACCGCCGATTGCCGCGCGCGCACCTGTATCGCGGCCAGGTCCACGCTCGCAACGACGAACACGACAAGGCCATCGCCGATTTCACGCAGGCGCTGCGGCTCGATCCCCGCTTGGCCGAGGCGTATCGCTGTCGCGGCGATTCCCACTGGAGCAAGAGCGACGTGCAGGCTTCGCGGGACGATTATGAAGAAGCACTGAAACTGAATGCGAAGGATGCGCTCGCCTGGTTCGGACGCGGTCGCGCTTTGCTGACACGCGGCGAACACGATCGAGCGCTGGCCGATTTCACCCACGCGATGCGCTTGCGACGAGATCATGTTGTGAGCGTTCTTCGCGAGTTTGACCGACGAGCCGCAGAGTTGTGTCAGGAAGAGAAGGATCGGCCCGAACGATGTGTTGAGTTGCTGCGTCAAGGGCTGCTGATCGTGCAACCGTTTGTCAAAGAGCGGCCCGAAATTGACAAGGCGATCGCCGAGGGGCTGGAGCGTGCTGGACGTGAACAAGATCTCCGTAAGCGAGCGGCGTTGCTGCGGAAGACGCTCGCCTCGATTCGGTGAGTAGCTGTGGCTGGACCCCGGAACGTGCGTATCTTCCGCGACCTGAAGAAATCTCCCAATTGGTACATGGAGTGGCGTGACGCCGAAGGTCGACGCCCTGCGAATCTTGCGATCTGTCCTGGTCCTTGTGGGTACGTGACAAGGTGAGTAGAGTGGTGCCATTGAAAGGAGCGATTGGTCCATGCGGTTATGTCGGTGTCGCCCTGACGGTTGAGGGGACAGCGAGGCGGTGCTTGCGAGGTGCGATCTCTTGCTCTGGCGTGCGGATGAGGGTGAAAAATGGCGCGAGGAAGGAACATTTCAGGTCCGGCCGTCTCACCCGCCGTCCGGCTGACGGCTCATCCTCCCGAACGGCATCGTCGGCCCGATCCTGTCATTTTGCCGTGCGCCTGCTGTTGCTGTTGTTGCTGCTGCCTGCATTCGGTGGGCAGCGCCCTCGGCGGTGTGATCGGCTCCGTGAAGCAATTGGATCTTCCGCCCCGTGAAATCACCGATCCCGACTTCCCGTTCCCCTTCCGCCGAGACGAAGTGGAAGAGGAAGGTCCGATCGTGCCGATCGGCGTCGTGTACTGGCTGCTGGTGACTTTTCTTCTGGGTGTCGGAGCGGTCTGGTCGTTTCTCGCTTCCGGGAGTCGTCGGCCCGAGGATTTGCTGACCGGGTTGGTCGTTGGCTTGGCTCTGCTGCCGATACCGCAATTGGGTGCTTCGATCCTGGCCTCGATTTCGGTGTTTTTGTTCTACGCGGATCGGCGGGCCGCCTTCGCCCGCCTTGGCTACATCACCCTGTATTCGTTCATCGGTACGATGATCGGTCTGATGCTGCTCGGCGCCTTCTGCGGAGTGCTGAGTCTGGGCGGGGGGCTTTTCCGATAAGGAGTCGAGCCTTGCGGCAACCGCGACGAAGGTGGTTGATTCTTCCGATTGGGCTGTTGCTCCTCATGGCGGCCCTGACGCTGGTGCTGTTTGTTCGCGGCACTTGGGCCGACACGGAGCGCCGAATTCCCGCCGGTATCGACGAAGGCCCGGTCTGCTACGTCCATCAGGATGCGAGCGGCGAGAAGGAGGTATGCTGCGCCCTTCGTGTCGCCGCTCCGATGGACGAGGTCTGGGAGGCGATCACGGACTACGAGCACTTCGGCGATATTTGCACCTGCGTCCACGCCGACCGCATCGCACACGAGCCGGATGGCCGTTGCCGGTTGGAAGCGCGAGCGAACTCCATATCTCCGGGACAGATACCGTTCGCGGTGGAGATGCAGCACGAGCAAATGCTGGATCAGTATGTCTCGTCCTGGGACCAGCCCAGCGGCGAAGTACACGTCAATCGCGGCCGGTGGGTGCTGACACCGCTTGGTCCGCGCGAAACGCTTCTGGAGGTCAGCCTGGAAGTGCAAGTGCGCCACGTCCCGACGTTCGTCTTGCGCAATCTCTCGCTGGGCCGCCTGCGCGAGGTCGGTCTCGCCGTGGCGCGGCGGATGCGCGAAGGGCCATCGGGGAAGCCGTGGTGATTGTGTCATGCCCATGACCCGTTTACCCGAGCGCCCCTGCCTGGCCCTGCCTTTCACCTTCCTGAGCAGTCCCGATCGCGTCCTCCTCGTCGCCGGCGAGGACTTCCGCTACACCCTCGACGGTCCACGGATTGAAACCTGGCTCCCGCAATGGTTGCCGATGTTGGATGGCCGGCAGACCCTGGCGGAAGCGCTCGCGACATTGCCGGATGAGCGACGGCCGGCGGCGCGAGAGGTGGTCGAACGTCTGGATGGGGAGCGCGTTTTGATCGACGGTCCCGCCGCGGCCGCGCACAAACCGCTTGCGTACACCCTGGCAGTTGAAGGGGAGGGAACGCTGTGGCAGGCGGTGACAACGGCATGTCACAGCGACGGTGAGAAGAGCGGCCGGCGTCTGCCGCTGCTGTGTCAGGATCGCCTCGATTACGAGGAGGCGTTGCGCTTCAACCGCCGTTGTCTTGATGCGGACACGGCCTGGTTGTGGGCGAGCGCCGCGGCGATGAGCCGGGGTTACGTTGGTCCGCTCTTTCTTCCGGATGCCGGGCCATGTCTGGAATGCCTGCTCGGCCATTTTCAGCGGCGTTCCCCACTGCCCGAATTATTCGCGGAGATGATCGAACATGCCCGGCAAGGACAGTCGATCGCGCCGACTCCCCTTCCGCATAGGGCGTTGCAAATGCTCGCTCAACTGGCGCTATGGAAAGCGGAGCTGGCGCGCGAGGCGAATCCGCCGGCGGCGCTGTTTCGTCTGCACAGCGTCGAGGCGGCGACCCTGGAAATCACCACGCATCGCGTCTTTGTCGATCCGGAGTGCCCCACATGCGCCGGCCGGAGATGACAACTCCTTGGTACGCCAGCGCTTGCACGGGTCTTTTCAGCCGTTGCGGCCCGGTGCCGCGCCGGCCGCACGATCCTGCCGTGTGCGTCTGGGCCGGGACACTACCGCGCTGGGGGGCGGAGCAAAAGGATCTCGCCACGGGCGGCGCCGGTTGGGATGAGGAGTCGGCCGAGGCCGCGGGCGTCGGCGAAGCCATCGAGCGCTGGCAGTGCCGGGCGCTGCCGCAGGACCGCCTCGTCACCGCGTCTCATGCGGATTGGCCGCTGGACGAACCGGCGATCGAGCCGGAACGCTGGGTGCTGTTTCATCCCCGGCAATACGCACGCGCCGGCTTTCCCTTCGAGCCGTTCACGCGGCAAACTACCGTAAGCTGGGTGTGCTGTCGGGAAGCGGGATCGGGGCAGCCGTGGTGGGTGCCGGAAGAGTTGGTGTTTTTGATGAGGCCCGCCGGCGCGCCGCATCGACTGGGGCCGGCGATTTCGACGGGTTTGTCGTGCGGCCGCGCCGGAGATCCGGTGCTGCTGCGCGGCTTGCAGGAAGCGATCGAGCGCGACGCCTTGATGGGCGCCTGGTGGGGAAACTATCCGCTCGAAGAACACGAACGGCGCGGTGTTCTCGCCGGCCTCCCTTCCGCTGTGTCCGAGCGGTTGCTTCGGCCGAACCTCGGTTATCGCTGCTATCGGATTGTCTCGCCCTTTAGTTCGCATGTCACCGTGGTGACGCTCGAAGGCGAGGACCGTGAAGGATACTGTTTCAGCGCCGGATCGGCTTGCCGGGAGACGCGCGCGGCGTCTTGGGAAAAGTCTTTTCTCGAGGCGGTGCAAGGGCGGCATTTCGTCCGCCATTTGAAAGCTCGCGCGGCGGACCACATGGAAGCGGATACGCCGGTCGATTTCGCCGGCCATGCCTTATATTACAGTTTGCATCCCGAACACTTCCAAGTCACCGTGTTGAATCGCGCGTGTGCCCCCGTGTGCTCCGTGGATGCGACCGCGATTGAAAATGTACGGGTGTTGACATCACGGCTTGGCGCGAGGCGCCCGGTGCTGTTTCGCCAGATCACGCCCCCGGCAATGTTGGCGGAGGGATTGGACTGGATCGTGCTGCGCGTGCTGGTGCCCGGATTGCAGCCGATGCACGGACATCACGGCTATCCTTTCCTCGGCGGTCCATTCTGGGCGAATCGAGACATCGAGGAATGGCAAACCCTCTTGCCGCATCCATTCCCATGAGGACGGTCGATGAGCGCCAACGCCTTTTTTCGCTGGACGGAACTGGACTGCAGTACGTACCCTGCCTGGCGCGATGGAATTCTCGAAGCCGAGGCCAGCGGATCGGCGATGCCCGGGCCGCCACGCTCGTACCCCGGCTATCCTCGCTGGACCTTGGAGCGCGTTCGGCCGCGACTGTGGCCATCGCTCGATCGCGTGTTGACCCGGCGTCGCTGTATGTATCCGCTCGGCACGGCATTGCCGCCGCGCCGGCGGGTAAGCCGATTGTTGCAGACCAGCCACGGTATTACCAAAGAGACCAATCGCGGTCCCGTTCCCTCGGCCGGTGGATTGCAAGCTCTGGAGTTGTATGTCCTCATGTTGACACCCGGTTGGGCGCCGACGGGATGGTATCATTATGATCGGGTGGGACATCATTTGTCGCAACTGGTATCCGATGTGGACCGCGATGTCTTGAGAACGATGATTCCATCACTGGAGCGCATCGAGGGCGGCGCTCTTTTATGGCTGATAATCGGCGATGGCGAGCGAGTCGCGGCCAAGTATGCGGAACGTGGATTGCGCTTTCTGCTTCTGGAAGCGGGACACTTGATGCAGAATCTCTGTCTGGTGTCCGCGAGTCTCGGCCTGGCGACGGTGCCGCTCGGTGGATTTTTCGAGCGGGAACTGGCGCGGCGATTGATGCTGTTGGACGGCGACGAAGTGTTGTATGCGGGGATATGCGGAATGCCGCTTGCGGCTTCGCGGGGGACACGCTAAGCCGCAAGCGGCCCATTTAATACGCGGACTTGACCAAGCGCACGATATACGACATCTGTCCGCGATGAAGGGCGAAATGTGCGAGCAGATGGATCAGCGCGTTCATCACGACGCCAAACCGCGTCTCCGGATGCGCCGCCGCCAACTGCTCGGCGCTGAGGCCGGAGACGACCTTGCGGAACATCGTCACGGCATCGTCGAGTTTTTGCAAGGCGTCTCCCTTGCTCGGCAATTGGGTCTCGGTGAATTCGCGTTCTCGGTCGCGGACGTAGCCGCTGCCGCCGAGCTGAGCGCCGACGAAGTAATTCAGATTGCCCGTCAGATGCAGGACTAGGTGGCCGACCGAATTGCCCGGATCGAGCGGTTTGGTCCAGAACTCTCGCTCGCTTAGCGGCTCCGCCAAAGTCCGCACCTGATCGCGCAGTTGCTCCAATTCCTCAATCAGTGCCGTTCGCACCAGCGCCGTCGTGTCCGTGGTCATTGTTCTTTCTCCCGTCCGCGTGAGTTGTCCATCTTCTTCTTACCCGGATTGCCGCGGGAAGAGCAATGATAATCCGGCTTCACCGTGCGCGGTCCTCTCGTTAAAATCCACGCGCTTGGTCCCGCCGGCCGCCCGCCACACGGTACGTCCTCACCGAGCAGCCCGCGGCCGGAAACTTCGATTGCGCTGGTCCGTCGCGCCTTCCCTGATAGGAGCATGAAAAACATGAAGCACGCTCTCGTCGCCTTGATCGTCGTGGGGTTCTCCGGGGCGTCGGCGTCGGCGCAGTCGGCGTGGGCCGAGAAGATGTTCAAGGACGGCCTGAACCACGATTTCGGCAGCGTGCCGCGCGGGGCGCAACTGGCCCATCGCTTCGTCATCACCAACATTTACGCCGTCCGTATGGAGATCACCAGCCTCAAGAGCGGTTGCGGCTGCGTGACCGTCACCGCCGCCAAGCGCGTGCTGGAGCCGCGCGAATCGACGACCATCGACGTCAACATGGACGCGCGGCGGTTCACGGGAATGAAGACGGTCGCTATCACCATCACCGTCGGGCCGGATTACATCTCCAGCGCCCAGCTCCGCGTCAGCGCCAACAGCCGGGCCGACATCGTTTTCAATCCCGGTCAGGTCACGTTCGGCACCGTGACGCGCGGCCAGCCCGTCAGCCAAGTCATCGACGTGGAATACGCCGGCGTGCTCGACTGGCAGGTGACGGAGGTTTCCGCCAAAGACTTGCCGGTTGAGGTTAAGGCGGAGCAGCTGTATCGACGGCCCGGTCAGGTCGGCTATCGCGTCAAGGTGACGATGAAGGCCGACGCTCCGATCGGCGCCTTCAAGGGCGATTTGTACCTCACGACCAACGACCCGGCCAGCCGTCTCTTGCCGGTCCTGGTCGAGGGAGCGGTGCAGTCGAACATCACGGTGGCGCCGGCGGCGGTGAGTCTGGGGACCGTCAAGATCGGCGAGTTGGTGAGCCGCCGCGTTGTCGTGCGCGGCAACCGGCCCTTCCGCATCTTGCAGGTCGAGGGACTCGGCGAGGGGGTCAAGCTGGACCCCGCCCCCGGCGCCGCCAACAGTCAGGTGCAAGTGCTGACCTTCAAGTGTCAACTCACCAAGGCCGGTGAATTCAAGTATGAGGTGAAGATCAAGACGGACTTGCAAGACGCGCCGGCTACCGTCACCATCGAGGGCAACGCCGCACCATGACGGAGGAAACCTATGAAGACGCGAATACGCCTAGCGGAGCGTGTCGGACCTCATACCTATGAGGACTTCTGCGCCAGAATCCGCGAAGATCAGAAGGCGGACCTCATCAATGGAGTGATCTACATGGCTTCGCCCGAAAACACGGACGCCAACGATTTGGTAGGTTGGCTCTTCATGGTCATGCGCGGGTATGCTCGGAGAAAGAAATTGGGACGGGTCTTCGTCTCGCGCGTTGCTCTCCGCCTGGCCGACAAGCATGGACCGGAGCCGGACATTGCCTTCGTCCGTACCGAGCACCTGGATCGCGTACATCGTGGCGGTGTCGAAGGTCCAGCCGATCTGGCGGTTGAATTCGTCTCCCCCGACAGCGTCGAGCGCGATTACTATCTCAAGCGCGAGCTTTACGAGCAATACGGCATTCCGGAATATTGGATCATCGACGAGATGGATCAGTCCGTGAGGCTTCTCCGCTTGAAACAGGGGAAGTATCGAGAGGTCCGTCCCAAAAAGGACGAATTGCACAGCGAAGTTTTGACCGGATTCTGGCTGCGGCCCGAATGGCTGTGGCAAGGTCCGTTGCCCGACGAAATCGAGACGCTGGAACAGATCCTCTCCAAACAACCGCGACGATGATCGCCGTCACTTGTGGACGCCCATTTTGCGCGCCTCGCCGACGGCCTCGCGGATGCGCGCGAACGGCTCGGCCAGGTCGAACGCCCTATCGAGGCGGGTCAACAGTTCGCGCGTCCGCGCCACATCGTCTGGGAATTGTGGGTGGCACAGAAGGGTATCCCCCCCGACCTGGGACGGAGCGACCGCCATCCCGCGTTCCATCAAAGCCGTCGCCCGCGCATCCTCGCTTGGGGCCAACCAGACGACCGGACACTCCTGCTTTCGGCGTAGGTCAAGGACGGACTCGCGATCCGTGACGATCAGTTGCACGGCCACGGCGGCCTTGTCCACCAGCGTTTTGCCGATGAGGTCGGCACAGATGTACGGCTCCAGCGTCGCGGCGTAGAGGATGTGCTGGACGCGGTTGGGTTGCACGGCGCTGCTGAGGCGAAACTCCAGCGGCCGGCCCCAGACGTTGGTAACAAGATAGCCGCCGAGATAACCGTTCGCCTCGCGCAGGACGGTCAGAAAGCCCAGGTTGCTCAATCCCTCTCCTTTATCCGCCCCGCCTTTGGGGGGAGAGGAGAGGGCAAACGAAGCGGCGGGCGCCTCAGTCGGTACCACCGTCAATACCTCCCCACCTGCTCAACATGCGAAGATGGTCGGCGCGGGGGACCGCCCCATACAGGACGATCCAACCCTCCTTATCACTCGGATGGTTTGACGAGCCGACTTGAAGGCGCAGCCTCCTTTCGGCCGCTCTCCAACCGACCGCGCCAACCTTCCGGGTAGAATTTGGAGAACTACTGCCCCAGGAACCGATGAAGACTTGTCAGATTCTCGGCATTTGGTATATGTAAGATGATCGGTTTAGTAAAGATTCCACGGTGAAGATCGAGTTGCCGCCCTCCTCCGACCGCGCGACGGCTGGAGGGACCATTTCGAGTTAAGGGATAACCATGTCCGGCGAACCGCATCCGGGTGTGAACGGGACGAGCGACGGCGCGGCGAAGAAGCCGAGCCGATCGGCCGTGGAAGTCATCAAGGAGAACAGCCGTGCCCTTCGCGGCTCCATCGGCGAGGAGTTGCAGAAGGACAGCGATCATTTCAGCGAGCAGGACAAGCAACTCCTGAAGTTTCACGGCAGTTACCAGCAAGAGGATCGCGACGCCCGCAAGGCCCGCCGCGGCGAGGGGCTGGGCAAGCACTACATGTTCATGGTGCGCTGCAAGATCCCCGGCGGCCGCCTGACGGCGGACCAGTACCTCGCCCTCGATAAACTCGCCGACGCCCACGGCAACCGTACCCTGCGCTTCACCAGCCGGCAGGGCATTCAGTTTCACGGGGTGCTGAAATCGCACCTGAAAGACACCATCGCCGGCATCAACGCGAGTCTGCTCAGCACGTTGGGCGCGTGCGGCGACGTGTGCCGCAATGTCATGTGCTGCCCGGCCCCGCTACACGGCGACGAGGTCCACGCTGAGATGCAGGCGACGGCGCGACGCTTCGCCCTGCACTTCGCTCCACGGAGCGGCGCCTACCACGAAATCTGGCTCAACGGTCAGCCGTTCACCATCCTTAGCCAGCACCAGGGCAAGGGCGAAGCCCCGGCCGGCGACGAACCGATTTACCAAAAAGTCTACCTGCCGCGCAAATTCAAGATCGGCCTGGCCCTGCCGGAAGACAACTGCATCGACGTGTACGGGCAGGATATGGGCGTGCTGGCCATCGTCGAGGACCACAAGATCGTCGGCTACAATTTGCTGGTCGGCGGCAGCATGGGCATGACGCACGGCAATCACAACACGTTCCCCATGCTGGCCAAGCCGGTCTGTTACGTGCCGGCTTGCGACATCATCGAAGCCGCCGAGGCCGTGGTGAAGCTGTTCCGCGATCACGGCAACCGGGCCGACCGCAAGCGGGCGCGCATCAAGTACGTCATCCATGACTGGGGCGTGGAGAAGTTCCGCGAGGTGCTGTCCGGCTATCTCGGCGGAATGCCCGCTCCGCCGCGTCCGGTGAGCATCAGCGGCTATCACCTGCATCTGGGCTGGCATCCGCAGGGCGACGGCAAGTGGTTCTACGGCCTGAGCGTCGAGAACGGCCGGATCAAGGACGAGGGATCGCTACGGCTGCGATCCGGGCTGCGAGCGATCGTCGAGCGTTTCCGGCCCGAACTGCGACTGACAGGAATGCAGGACGTGCTGTTGTGCAACCTCGACGGGAATGCTCTGCCGTTCCTCGAACACATGCTCGAAGAGTACGGCATTCTTCGGCCCAACCGCATCAGTCCGATGCGCAAATACAGCATGGCGTGCCCGGCGATCCCGACGTGCGGCCTGGCCATCTCCGAAGCGGAACGCGCGCTTCCCGCGATCATCGACGAGCTGGAAACCTTGCTGAAACAGCTCGGCCTGGAGAGCGAGACGATCGGCGTCCGCATGACAGGTTGTCCCAACGGCTGCGTTCGTCCGTATCAGAGCGACATTGGCATCGTCGGCCGCAGCGGCGACAAGTACGTCCTCTACGTCGGCGGGCGGGTTCACGGCGATCGGATGAATTTCCAGCTCAAGGATCTGGTGCCGCGCGGCGAGATCGCCGCCACACTGGAGCCGCTGCTGCGATGCTACAAGGAAGAGCGCCGTCCGGGCGAGAGCTTCGGCGATTACTGCCACCGTCTCGGCCCCGACCACGCCCGCGCCCTGCTCCCCGCCGCCGTCGCCGCGATCTAAGCAAGGAACCACGAAACACACGAAAAACACGAAAAAAAGACCAAAGAAAAAGGAGAAGGAGGCGGTTTTCCGGGCGGACTCCGCTATTCTTATCTCTGGTGTTTTCTTTTGATTTTTTTTCGTGTTTTTCGTGTGTTTCGTGGTTCCTTGCTTTGGACTGCCGAGTTATGAAGGTACTTGTTATCGGCAAGGGCGGGCGCGAACATGCCCTGGTGTGGAAGCTGGCGCAATCGCCGCGTGCCGAGAAAGTTTACTGCGCGCCGGGCAACGCCGGCACTGCCGAGGACGGCGTCAATGTGCCGATCGACACCATCGAGTTCGATCGGCTCGTCACCTTCGTCCGCAAGGAGAAGATTGATCTGACGGTGGTTGGGCCGGAGGAGCCGCTGGCCCGAGGCATCGTCGATCATTTCCAGAAGCACAGTTTGCGCATCTTCGGACCGACGCGCGAGGCAGCCCGACTCGAATCGAGCAAGGTGTTCGCCAAGGGACTGATGCGTCACGCCGACGTGCCGACCGCCGAGTTTCGCGTCTTCGATCACCCCGAGTACGCTCGCCGCTACATCGAAACCCGCGAATACGTCATCCTGCCCGACGGACGTCACGTCTATCACCCCTTCTCCGGTTATCAAGTAATCAAGGAAGGAGATGGCAAATATCTGCTATGGGGCGGCGATCGCCGATTGAAGATCAGTCCGCCGGAGGGCGTGGTCATCAAGGCCGACGGCCTGGCGGCGGGCAAGGGCGTCATCGTCTGCTCGACGACGGAAGAGGCGATGGCCGGCATCGAGCGCGTCATGGTGCGCGAGGAGTTCGGCCGCGCCGCCGGCCGGCAAGTGATCGTCGAGAAACGATTGGTGGGCGAGGAATTGAGCATCCTCGCCCTGGTGTCCGGGCGCACCCTCGTGCCGTTGCAACCGACGCAGGACCACAAGGCGGCGTTCGACAACGACACCGGCCCAAACACCGGCGGCATGGGAGCGTACTGCCCGGCCCCTCTGGGCACACCGCCATTGCTGGACACGATCGACCGCGATGTGTTGGTACCGACCGTCCACGCGATGAAGCGCGGCCGCCGGCCGTTCCGTGGCGTCCTTTACGCCGGCGTGATGGTGACGAATCAGGGGCCGCGCGTGCTGGAGTTCAATTGTCGCTTCGGCGATCCGGAAACTCAGCCATTGCTGATGCGTTTGCGAACCGACCTCCTGGATCTGATCGAGGCCGTCGTGGACGAACGGCTCGATACGTTCGAGGGTCGGCTGGAGTGGGATCCGCGTCCGGCCGTGTGCGTCGTCATGGCCAGCGGCGGCTATCCAGGCGCCTACGAGCGCGGCTTTCCGATCAAGGGACTGGCCGAGGCGGCGAAGCTGCCCGATGTGAAGGTGTTTCACGCCGGCACCCAACGCGACGGCGACCGCATCGTGACCGACGGCGGCCGCGTCCTCGGCGTGACGGCCCTGGGCGATACACTGGCCGACGCCAAGCGTCGGGCTTACGAGGCCGTAGCCTGCATTCAGTTCCCCGGAGCGTTCTACCGTCGGGACATCGCCGACAAGGCACTCCGTCCGGCCGTTGTTTCGCCGGGGGAACCACCTCCGGAAGCCATGCGTCCAAAAGAAGGCGTCGAGTAGGGCAAGAGTCTTGATTGGCCGATAAACAGAGAGGTTGCCTGTGTCCGCTCCCAATCCCGTCGTTTCGCCGGAAAACTCGAAGATCAAACTGTCGGTGACAAAAGGGCTGCGCGTCGGCAAGAACTACGCGCTCAAGGAAGGCGTCACGTATCTCGGTCGCAAGGGTCCGCATGGTGTGGACGTGGACATTACCGAGCAGGAAAACCCCGGCGCGACCGTGGCCGTCAATCGGTTCGCTCTGGTCTGGTTCGACAAAAACGGCCTGGGCATCGCCGACACCGGCCGCCGCGTCACGCGCATCAACGGCACGTTGATTCCCTCCGGCAAGCGGATCGCGCTTCAGGGCGACGATACGCTGCAATTCGGCAAGACGGTGTTGCAAGTGAAGGTCATCGTCAAGAAGCGAACGTCGGTTCAGAAGTAGTTGACCGCGTTGAATCTCTTGGAGCAGTGATGAAGCGGATGAAGAGCGGCGGCGGGTGGAAGGCGATCGCGTACACGCTGCGCATGGCCAACCGCGTCGGCTGGTGGCGATTGTGGAAGGCGATGCGCTCGAAAAACGCCTGCAAGACCTGTGCGCTGGGCATGGGCGGACAGGCCGGTGGCATGCGCAACGAGGCCGGACACTGGCCGGAGGTGTGCAAGAAATCGCTGCAAGCGATGGTCGCCGACATGCAGAAAGGACTGCAACCGGAGTTCTTCGAGCGCTACGGCATCGCCGAACTGAGAACGCTGACGCCGCGCGAGTTGGAGTGGTGCGGCCGGATCACGACGCCGCTCTATGCCGGGCCGAACGATACCCATTATCGCGTCTTCGGCTGGGATGAAGCACTCGATCGCGTCTCGCGCCAATTGCGCGATAACCTCCCAGACCAGAACTTCTTCTATGCCAGCGGCCGCTCCTCCAACGAGGCGGGTTTTCTGCTGCAATTGTTCGCTCGGCTGTACGGTACCAATTACGTCAACAATTGCTCATTCTACTGCCATCAGGCCAGCGGCGTCGGGCTGGGACGATCGCTGGGCACCGGCACGGCGACGGTGACGCTGGAGGACGTGGAGAAGACCGACCTGTTCGTCCTCATCGGCGGCAATCCGGCCTCGAACCATCCGCGCATGATGCGCACGCTGATGAACGTGCGGCGGCGCGGCGGCCACGTTATCGTCATTAATCCGGTAAAAGAGATCGGACTTGTCAACTTCAGCGTGCCGTCGGATCTTCGGAGCCTGCTGTTCGGCTCGAAGATCGCCAGCCTGTACGTGCAGCCGCACATCGGCGGCGACATCGCGCTTTTGACCGGCGTGGCGAAGATTGTGCTGGAACGTAACGCCCTCGACGAGCGTTTCCTCAACGAGGCAACCGAGGGGTTCGAGGCGTATCGGGCGCACGTCCAGGGCGCGGACTGGGAGACGATCGAGCAAAGTTCCGGCGTGGATCGCGCCGCCATCGCCGCGGTTGCCGAGATGTATATGAAGGCGCCGACGGCCGTCTTCGGCTGGACGATGGGCATCACGCACCACGAACACGGCGTCGGCAATGTGCAGTCGATCATCAATCTCGCTCTGCTGCGCGGCATGGTCGGCCGGCCGCGCGCGGGACTACTGCCGATCCGCGGGCACAGCAACGTACAGGGCATCGGCTCCGTCGGCGTCGCGCCGGCGCTCAAACAAAAAATCCTCGACAACCTGGAGACGTATCTGAAGGTCAAGCTACCGACGCGGCCGGGGCTGGACACGATGGCCTGCATGCAGGCCGCCGAGCGCGGCGAAGTCCGCTCGGCGGTGTGTCTGGGCGGCAACTTGTTCGGCAGCAACCCGGATGCGAAGTTCGCCCTACGGGCGCTGACGAAATTGGATCTGATCGCGTATCTCAGCACGACACTGAACACCGGCCACGCCTGGGGACGGGCGCGCGAGACGCTGATTTTGCCGGTGCGGGCGCGCGACGAGGAGACGGAACCGACGACGCAGGAATCCATGTTCAATTTCGTGCGCCTCAGCGACGGCGGACCGAGCCGATACGATGGGCCGCGCGGTGAAGTGGACATTATCGCATCCATCGGCGAGCGCGTGCTGGGCGAGAAAAGTCCCGTGGATTGGAAGGAACTGCGACGGCACTGTCATCTGCGGCAGATGATCGGACAAATCATCCCCGGTTTCGAGAAGATCGCGGCCATCGATCAAACGCACGCGGAGTTTCAACTCGACGGCCGGACCTTCCACACGCCGCGCTTCGCCACGTCGTCGGGCAAGGCCCGGTTCGCCGTCCACGCCATCCCGACGCCGGCCGGATCGGGACAGCAATTGCGTCTGATGACCGTGCGCTCCGAAGGGCAGTTCAACACGGTCGTCTACGAGGAAGAGGACATCTATCGCGGGCAGGACCGGCGCAACGTGATCCTGATGAACCGGGCGGACATCGAACGGCGGCATTTGCGCGTTGATGAGCGCGTCACGGTGCGCAGCGCGGTCGGCTCCATGTCCGGGATTCAGGTGCGCGAGTACGACATCCGGGCCGGCAACGCGCTGATGTACTTCCCGGAGGCCAACGTGCTGGTGCCGACGACCACCGACCCGGACTCGAAAACACCGGCGTTCAAGGCCGTCCTCATCACCCTCGAGCCGGAAAGCGGTCGGATCGCCAAGGAGGAAGAGAAGGCCGGGCGCATCCCCCTGGAACTGAGCCGCTGAGGTTGGTGGTGAAACAGCGAATCGACGACGTCGCCTGCACGGTCTGCGGCTGTGTCTGCGATGATTTGCAAATCACCGTGGAGGGCGAGTGCGTCACGCGGGCGGAAGGCGCCTGCAAGCTCGCCGAGCCTTGGTATCTCAGCCAGGGCAATCGGCACCCACCCCTCGCCGAGATGGAAGGACAATCCGTCGCGCTGGAAACCGCGCTGGACCGGGCGGCCGACATTTTGCGGACCGCCCGCGCTCCGCTGATCTACGGCCTGTCGCGCAGTAATACCGAGGGGCAGCAAGCGGCCATCGCCCTCGCCGACCGCCTCGGCGCGATCGTGGACACCACGGCCTCTCTCGGCCATGCTCCGGCCATCCTCGCCCTGCAAGAAGCCGGCGAATCGACCTGCTCGTTGGGCGAAGTGCGGAACCGCGCCGATCTGGTGATCTTCTGGGGTTCCGATCCGGTCGAGAGCCATCCTCGCCATTTCGAGCGGTACGCCGTCGATCCGGTCGGCGAATTCCTGCCCGGTGGTCGAACGGACCGAACCATCGTTGTCGTCGATGTGCGACCGACCGCCAGCTCCGAACGGGCCGATGTGTTCTTGCAAGTCGAGCCGGGACGCGATTTCGAGGTGTTGTGGGCGCTGCGAGGATTGATTCGCGGACAAGAGCCGGAACCCGGAGCGATCGTGGGCGCGCCGCTGGATCGACTGCGCGATCTGGCTCAGCGCATGAAGGCGTGTCGTTGCGGTATCGCGTTCTTTGGACTTGGCCTGAGCCGCACGCATCTGGGACATCGCAGCGTCGAGGCGCTGCTGCGCCTGGTGACGGATCTCAACGACTACACGCGCTTCTACGCGCGGCGCATGCGTGTTTCTTCGGACGTAACTGGTGCCGACAGCGTGCTCGCATGGCAGACGGGCTATCCGTTCAGCGTGAGCTTGGCACGCGGTTATCCGCGCTTCAATCCGGGCGAATTCACCGGGCACGATCTGCTGCTGTGCGAGGAAGTCGATGCCTGTCTGCTCGTCGGTAGTTTCGGTCTGCGGCGATTCGCGCCGGAAGCACTCGCGCACTTGCGGCGTATCCCCACCATCGTGCTCGATCCGCCGACGATGGAGTCCCTGACGCCGCCGACCGTCCGAATTACCACCGCCATTCCCGGCGTTCATGTGGAAGGCACCGCGTACCGAATGGATGAAATTCCCATCCCGCTGCGTAAGCTGCTGCCGACGCATTACCCCAGCGATGCAGCCGTGCTTCAAGCGATCGTGGACCGACTGCGTTCGAATTGAGGATGTATTTGCTCCGCTCGTCGAGGAGCGTTACGATACGTCGATACGGTCCCAAGCTTTCGTGCGGAGCATTGGCTTCCCATGCGACTCACCATTCGCGGAGTGTGCTTGCCGATTTTGTTCGTGATGGTCGGCCTGAGCGCGGCCGGTCAACCTGGCTTCGCGGCCGAGCAATCCAAAAAGCCGAACATTCTCATCATCCTCGCGGACGATCTCGGCTACTCCGATCTCGGTTGCTACGGCGGAGAGATTCGCACGCCGAACCTCGACAGGTTGGCCGACAACGGATTGCGCTTCACGCAGTTTTACAACACGGCGCGCTGCTGGCCTTCACGTGCTGCTCTCTTGACGGGCTACTACGCGCAGCAGGTGCGCCGCGATACCGTGCCCGGCGTGGCCAGCGGCGGCAAGGGGGTAAGGCCAACCTGGGCACCGCTGTTGCCGGAGATGTTGCGTTCGCTCGGCTATCGCAGTTATCACTCCGGCAAATGGCACGTGGACGGGCAGCCGTTGAAAAACGGCTTCGACCACTCGTATCTGCTGCAAGACCTGGGACGCTATTTTCATCCGCGCGTTCACTTCAAGGACGACCGCAAGCTACCGGGGGTCTGGGAGGACGCGGGCTATTACGCGACCGTCGCCATCGCGGATCACACCATCGAGTGTTTGAAGGAACACGCGGAGCGCTTCGCCGACAAACCGTTTTTCCACTACCTCGCCTTCAACGCGCCGCACTTCCCATTGCAAGCGCTGCCGGAGGACATCGCTCGCTACCGCGAGACGTATCGCCGCGGTTGGGATGCGATGCGCGAGGAACGCTGGAAGCGGATGAAAAAGATGGGCATTATCCGTCACGAGTTGCCCGCGCTGGAGCGCGACGTGGGACCGCCTTATCCGTTTCCGGAGGCGATGAAGAAGTTCGGGCCCCATGAAATCAATCGACCGCTGCCGTGGCGCGAATTGACCGAGGACCAGCGGGCGTTTCAAGCTGCCAAGATGGCCATTCACGCCGCGATGATCGACCGTCTGGACCGCGAGGTCGGCCGCGTCCTTCATCAGCTGCGCGTGATGAAAGTGCTGGATAATACGCTGATTCTTTTTCTATCCGACAACGGCGCCAGTGCCGAGATGATGGTGCGCGACGACGGCCACGATCCCAAGGCGGCGCCCGGCTCGGCGGCGACCCATCTGTGTATCGGCCCCGGTTGGTCGAGTACAGCCAACACGCCGCTGCGTCGGCACAAGACATGGGTCCACGAAGGCGGCATCTCGACGCCGTTAATCGTCCATTGGCCCAAGGGCATCGCGGCGCGCGGCGAACTCCGTCACAATCCGGGGCACCTCATCGACATCGTGCCCACCATGCTGGAGCTGGCCGGCGGCAAACGAGCGACGACGTGGAAGGGCGAGGCCGTCCCGCCTCCGCCCGGCAATAGCCTCGTGCCGGTCTTCACCAAGGACAACTCCGTCTCCCACGATTATCTGTGGTGGTGCCACGAAGGAAATCGCGCGATCCGCGTCGGCGATTGGAAGCTCGTCGCCGCAGGCGCCAAGGCTGCCTGGGAACTCTACGATCTGAAGACCGACCGCGGCGAAGCGCACAATCTGGCCGAGAAGCGGCCGGAGAAGGCGCGCGAACTCGAAGCGACCTGGACGCGGCACTACCGTGAGTTTTGCGAGCTTGCCTTGCGGGATGCGCCCGCCGTGCCGTCGCCGAAGAAGCCGAAGTGACGGCAAACCGTCTGCTTACGGTAGTCAAGGCAACAGCGGTATCGGTTTGCGTTCCGGCGTGCTGGGATCGATGCCGACATAGACGACTTCCGCCTCGGTCACTTGCAGCACATCCTCGCCGCGATCCGCCTCGACGCACACCTGCATGGTGATGGACGTTCGGCCGATGCGAACCAATCGCGTTAGAAAGCGCACCACGTCGCCGACGAGGACGGGTTTCTTGAATTCGACGCGGTTTATGGCAACGGTGACGACCACGGGCGGATGGCCGCCGGCGCGAATCACCTCGCGGCGCGCTCCGATCGCGCCGGCCTGATCGATGTAACTGAGCAGGACGCCGCCGAAGATCGTCCCACTCGGATTCACGTCCGCGGGCATCATGACGACTTGAATGGCCAAATACGGATCGGGCATGGAGCTTGTTCCTCAAATTCACGAACCCGACGGGCGCACCAGGCGCACACCCTGAACCATGCTTGCCAGTTTGCGCGTGGCGATGAAGCGCGCCGTCTGCGAAAAGCCGCAATCCGGCGTGACGTGAACGCGCTCCGGTTCGATGTGGCGCAGCACCATGCGCAGGCGCTCGGCCACCAATTCCGGCGGCTCGATCCAGGTGTTTTTCACATCGACGAGGCCGACCGCCAGGCCCATCGGCGGCTTGATCTCGTGGGCCAATTCGATCTCGGCCATCTCGCGGCTGGCGAACTCCAGGGCCAGCTGATCCACCTTCGCCCGCGCCAGATGCGGAAAAAGTGGTCGATAACTGCGATGGCCGACGGCGCGGCCGCGATAATTGCCGAAACACATGTGCATGCTGATCGTCGCCTTCACGCCGGCCACAGTGCGCTCGATGATGTCGAGAAACTCATCGGGGTGATCGGGACGGCAGGCGAAACTCGGCTCGTCGAGTTGGATGAAGTCCACGCCCAGATCGACGAGGGTACACATCTCACGATTGACGAGGGGAATCAGCGCCTCGGTGATCTCGCGGCGATCCCGATACACTTCACCGCCTTGCAGACAGCCCGCCAAGGTAAACGGACCCGGCACCGGCACTTTCACGGGGGCCGAGGTAATCGTCCGCAAACGCCGGTATTCCGCGGTGAGGCCGAGTCCGTTCGGCGCGGCGAGCGGAGCGAGGCAGCGATAGCGGCTGCGCTGATCGTGGGCCGGCGGACCCCAGCGCCGCGCCGACGGCAGCGGCTCAATGCCGCTAAGGTAGTCGTAGAAACCGAGGTTGAAATCGACGCGCTGCATCTCGCCGTCGGTGATGAGGTCGGCGCCGGCGCGGAGTTGATCGTCCACCGCAAGGCGCACCGCGTCGCGCAGCGCCTCCTCACGGTCGTCGGGTCCGTACAGTTCCGGCTTGCGAGACACATCCTCACAGAACTTGGCGTACCAGCCGGGAAAGGACCAGCTGCCGATCACCGTCGCGGGGAGCACAGGAAGGTTTTTCATGCAGGCAATTTACGGCCCTGGCGCGAGCACGGCCACCGGACACAGGCACGGGTGTACGTTACGCCAGCCTCCTTTTCTCCTCCGAAGCCGCTAGAAAAACAATGCCGATTCGAGTGCCGTTTTGAGGACAACTCATGTTCAGCGTGGAAGAATGCCGGCGACAGTTCCCCGCCTTGCAGCGCCGAGTGGACGGCAAGAGACCGATGTTTCTCGACGGTCCCGGCGGGACGCAGGTGCCGCAGCGCGTTCTGGACGCGATGGTGCAATACCTGACCACATGCAATGCCAATCAGGGCGGCGCGTTCACAACCAGCCACGAGTCCGACGAGATCCTGAGCGGCGCCCATCAGGCCGCCGCCGATTTGCTCAATGCGCCCTCGGCCGACGAGATCGTGTTCGGCGCCAACATGACGACACTGACGTTTCACTTGAGCCGGGCGTTCGGGCGCACGCTGCGGCCGGGCGATGAACTCCTCGTCACACGGCTGGACCACGACGCCAACGTCAGTCCGTGGGTGCTGGCCGCGCGCGATGCGGGGGCCACGGCTCGATTCGTGGATATTCATCCCGAAGATTGCACCCTTGACCTCGAGGACTTGCGACGCCAACTCAGTCCGAAAGTTCGGCTGCTCGCCGTCGCGTGCGCTTCCAATGTTGTCGGCACCGTCAACAACGTCCGCGAAATCACGCGCCTGGCTCACGCGGTGGGAGCGCTGGTCTATCTCGATGCCGTGCATTATGCCCCGCATGGACTCCTCGACGTGCGCGAGTGGGGATGCGATTTCCTGGCCTGTTCCGCGTACAAATTCTTCGGGCCGCACGTCGGCATCCTGTGGGGCCGTCGAGAACTCCTCGCGAGCTTGCCCGCGTACAAGCTTCGTCCGGCGACGGAGGAATTGCCCGGACGATGGATGACCGGCACACAGAACCATGAGGGATTGGCCGGTGTCACGGCGGCCGTGGATTACATCGCGTCAATCGGCGCGACGCGCACGGCTGATCGGAGCAGGCGCGAGCGAGTGATCCACGCCTTCGCCGCCATTCAGGAGTATGAACGGTCGCTAACCAACCGATTGCTCGATGGGCTGATTTCTCGACCGCGCTTTCGCGTTTGGGGCATCACGCGGCGCGAACAACGTGAATGGCGAGTGCCGACCATCTCCATCACGGCCGCGGACCGCACGCCGCTGCAAATCGCCGAGCATCTGGCTGCCCACGAGATCTACGCGTGGAACGGCAACATGTACGCGCTGGAATTGACCGAGCGATTGGGATTGGAAGAGCGCGGGGGGCTGCTTCGACTGGGGATGGTGCATTACAACACGTTCGAGGAAATCGATCGATTGTTACAGGTTCTCGACGAGATGTGAACGATCCTGCCCGTACGCGACACATTGGACAGCCCGCGCCGCGTGTGGTCTAATCGGTGGAGTCGCTGCCCCGCAATCCAACCGCGACTCGCCCTCCTCGCCGCCGATGGTAGTGCTCATGGTTCCCGCTCCACTCCCCCGTATGCTCATCATTTGTGTTTCGCTTTGCGTGTTCGCGCCCACGGCAATCGGCGGCGAACCGGGCGAGGAGCGGACTGCGCTGGCTTTCTTCGAGAAGAAGGTTCGGCCGGTACTGGCCGAGCGCTGCTACAAGTGTCATTCGATCCGATCGAAGAAACAACGGGGCGGGCTACGGCTCGACACGCGGTCGGATCTGCTGCAAGGCGGGGACAGTGGGGTGGCCGTGAGACCCGGCGAGCCGGAGAAGAGCTTACTCATCCAGGCCATGCGTTATCGGAACAAATCGCTGCAAATGCCGCCAAAAAGCAAACTGCCCGAACGCGAGATCGCCATTCTGACGGAGTGGGTCCAGCGGGGCGCTCTCATGCCAGATGACGCTCCGGGCTTGAGCGGAGTTGATTTGACCGAAGGGAGGAAGTTCTGGTCGTTCCAGCCGCCGAAGGAAGTGAAACCACCCACGACGCGGGATCGGATGTGGGCGCGGCGACCTATCGATGCCTTCATCCTTGCCGAACTGGACAAGCATCGCCTGGCTCCGTCCCCAACCGCTTCGCGCCGTGTGCTGATCCGGCGGGCGTATTTCGATCTGATTGGACTCCCACCCATGCCGGAGGAAGTCGACACGTTCGTGAACGATCCGGCGCCCGATGCGTATGCCCGTCTCGTCGAGCGTCTGCTGGCCTCGCCGCATTATGGAGAGCGCTGGGGGCGATTCTGGCTCGATCTGGCGCGCTACTGCGACGTCGCGGAGCCGTGGTCGGAGAGCAAGGGCCGGCCATATCTCTATCGCGATTGGGTGGTGCGTGCCCTCAATGAGGACATGCCCTACGATGAATTCGTGCAGCGGCAACTCGCGGCCGACCTCATGCCGGAGGCGGCTCCGGCGAACCTCGCCGCGCTCGGGTTCCTCGGACTCAGTCCGACGTACTGGAAGGAATTGAAGCTCGACAAGGACGTGATCAAGACCGTGGTGGCGGAGGAATGGGAGGAGCGCATCGAGGCAGTCAGCCGTACGTTCCTGGGTTTGACCGTGGCGTGCGCTCGCTGTCACGATCACAAATTCGACCCCATCAGCACACAGGACTACTACGCCCTCGCCGGCATCTTCGCCAGCATCCGGCAAACCGATCGACCGCTGCTTCCCGACGAGCGTGCGGCCTCTGTCCGGCGAGCACGCGAGCGCGTCAAGGCGCTGCAGGACCAGATCAACAAGATGAAGTCGAAGAAACCCGCCGCGTCGGACGCATCCAAACAGGTGGACGCGCTAAAAGCGGAGATTGGGCAGATCGAGCGGACGACGCCGGATTACGGCGCGCCGCTCGCTCCCGTCGTGGAGGAAGCGAGCCTGTTCGTCCTGGCGGATGGACCGCACCGGACGAAGTTGGAGTGGCGACCGGGTGCAGCTCAAGATGTAGCGATGCAGATTCGCGGCAACCCGGCGAAACCCGGTCCGGTCGTGCCGCGACGTTTCCTGGCAGTCTTGTCAGCCGACGCTCCGAAACCGTTCGAGCAGGGGAGTGGACGGTTGGGGCTTGCTCGCGCCCTCGTCACCGAGGGGGCGCCGCTGTCGGCGCGCGTCATCGTCAATCGCGTGTGGAAGCACCACTTCGGTAGCGGGTTGGTCGAGACGCCGAGCAACTTCGGAACACAGGGCGCGCGCCCGTCGCATCCGCAACTGCTCGACGATCTGACGGCGCGGTTCGTGCGAAATGGCTGGTCGCTCAAATGGCTCCATAGGGAAATCATGCTGTCCGCGACCTATCGTCAATCGAGCGGCCACGATGAAATCAAGCACGCCGTCGATCCCGACAACCGTCTGCTGGGACGCATGAACCGCCGGCGATTGGAAGTCGAGGCGTGGCGCGATGCGATGCTTTCGGTATCCGAGACACTCGATCGAAGGCAGGGCGGACCCGCGCAGGATCTCGCCGATGTGAAGAACCTGCGACGGACGATTTACGGTCGGGTGAAACGCCGTGAGTTGAACGACCTGCTGCGCCTCAATGATTTTCCCGATCCGACCTCCCACAGCCCCTCTCGCGTGCCGACGACCACGCCGTTGCAACAACTTTTCGTGCTCAACAGTCCGTTCCTTCAGCGGCAGGCGGCGGCGCTAGTCGAGAGGTTGAAGAAGGAAGCACCGAGCAGCATGGAAGAGCGCGTGCGCCGGGCGTACTTACTGCTTTATGGCCGACCCGCCACCGAGCCCCAGGTGAAACTGGCCGTCGCGTTCCTGACGGCGGAAAATCCGGCGAGCGCGGTGAGCGATGCAACCTGGCAGCAGTACATGCAGGTTTTGCTGGGGAGCAACGAGTTCCTCTTTGTGGATTGAGCGAGTCTCAATCCGGGCTAGTTAGTCGAGAACGAGCGAATGAATTCCACCTCGGTATTGACGCGCCGCCGAATGATCCAGGCCATCGGCGGCGGTATCGGCGCGCTCGGCCTGGCGAGCCTTCTCGCGCCGGAGGCGGCAGCCTCCTCGGCCAATGCCCGCGATCGACTCGCGCACTTCCGGCCGCGGGCCAAGCGCGTCATTCATCTGTTCATGAACGGAGGGCCGTTCGGTCCCGACCTGCTCGATCCCAAACCGGCGCTGAATAAGTACGCCGGACAGCGACCAAAGGCCGTCGATCTCCGCACCGAAAACCAGACGGGCGGTTTGATGGCGGTGCCGTTCGCGTATCGGCGCTGCGGCCAGAGTGGAATCGAGGTCAGCGAGTTGCTGCCGCACCTGGGCGGTTGTATCGACGACATCTGCATCCTTCGCTCGCTGCATACCGACAATCCCAATCACGGCCCCGCCCTTTTTCTGATGAACAACGGCACCATCACGCCGACCCGTCCGAGCATGGGAGCGTGGCTGTCATACGGACTGGGAACCGAAAACGCGAACCTGCCCGCTTACGTCGTTCTGTGTCCGGGTCGGCCGGTGCGCTTCGCCGAGCTATGGGCCAGTGCCTTTTTGCCCGGCGAGCATCAGGGAACGTACATCAATCACACCACGCTGGAACCGGTGCGGATGCTGCCGTTCCTTCGCAATGACTCAATCTCGCTCGTGGAGCAGCGGCGCCAGCTCGACCTGATGCGCCGGCTGGACGAAGAGCATCGGGACGAACGCGGCCCGGCCCAGGCGCTCGATGCACGCATCCGGGCGATGGAAACCGCCTTTCGCATGCAGTCCGCGGCCAGCGACGCCTTCGACATCCAGCGCGAGCCGGAAAAGATCCGCGCCGAGTATGGACAGGGGCATTTCGCCAACGCCTGCCTGCTCGCCCGTCGCTTGACGGAGCGCGGCGTGCGCTTCGTGCAGGTCTATTACGGCGACGGCCAACCGTGGGACACGCACCGCAACCACAACGAGACGACGCGCAAGCTGTGCCGGGACATCGATCGGCCGATGGCGGCGCTGCTGACCGATCTGAAGCGGCGCGGATTGCTCGACGATACGCTGGTGATCTGGGGCGGCGAGTTCGGCCGCACCTCCACATCCGAGAGCGGCGATGGCCGCGATCACAATCATTGGGGCTTCACCATGTGGCTGGCGGGCGGCGGCGTCCGGGGAGGCACGACCCACGGCGCGACCGACGAGTTCGGCTTCCGCGCCGTCGTGGACAAGATCCACGTGCACGATCTGCATGCGACCATTCTGCACCTGATGGGATTGGATCACGAGAAACTGACCTACCGTTACGCCGGTCGCGATTTTCGCCTCACCGACGTTTACGGCCAGGTGGTCACGAAAATCCTCCGGACCTGATCGAGAGGCAAGCGCCGATCCGTTGCACAATATTCATCAAGGGCGCGCCTCTCCCCTTCGGGTCTGACGATCAGTTCCACGAGCCGGCCTGAAAGCGTTCCAGCCGCGATGGTCGCAGTCCGACCGGCGCAGCCAATCATTCCCCGCAGCCTCGCTGGATTCCCCCGACAGCGGGACCGCCTCACTTCTTTTTGCCGGCGCTTGTGGAGGCGGGAAAACGGGCTGCCCAATGATCCTTACGAAGAAGTAATGATACCGCTGTTGCTCGCTTTTTCGTGGGAACCTACGATTCATTCAAGCGCTGCCACACACCCAACGTACACCACAAAACCTGACTCAACCTCTCGGGAACCACTCACCGACTTCCTCAATCCAGCGAGAAACGCAGCCGAGAAGGCCGGGGACGAGAGAATCGAGACAAAGGAAGAGGCGAGCATGTCGCTGCCGGTGGGATCGCAGGTTCTTGTGACGAAGTCAAGTTTTTTCGGCGGCTACCGCGAGGGCGACAGAGGAAGGGTCGTCGAGGTCGTCAAACTGACGGCGGGCGACGGCCGTTACTACCTGTGCGAATTGACCCGTCCCGGCAAACCCGAACTTCTCATTCTGCACGAATCCGAAATCAAGCCGCGTCTGATCCGCCCACCCGTTCAATGGCTGCGGCGCGTGTGCGTCAATTGAGCCCTCGTCCGAGCATCCCTCCAATCAAATAATCTGGCGGATCGGCTCGGCCCCCTCGACGCCAACCAGCTTCTGATCGAGTCCGCCGTAGAAATACGTCAGCCTGTTGGGATCGAAGCCGAGTTGTGTCAGCACGGTGGCGTGCAGGTTCTTGACGTGCAGGCGATCGGTAACGGCGGCGGAGCCGATCTCGTCGGTCTCGCCGACGCGGACGCCGCCCTTGATGCCGCCGCCGGCCAGCCACATCGTGAAGCCGTAGGCGTTATGATCGCGTCCGGTGCCCATCGCGTACTCCGCCGTCGGCTGCCGGCCGAACTCGCCGCCCCAAATCACCAGCGTCGAATCGAGCAGCCCGCGCCGCTTGAGATCCTTGAGCAGCCCCGCGATCGGCTTATCGGTGCGGCCGGCGTGGTAGCCGTGGTTCTTCATCAGGTCGCCGTGGGCGTCCCAGTTGTCGTCGTTGTGCGAGCCGCCCGCGTACAGTTGCACGAATCGCACGCCGCGCTCGACGAGCCGGCGAGCCAGCAGGCAGCGCGTGCCGAAGTCGCGCGTCCGCTTGTCGTCGAGTCCGTACATCGACTTGGTGGCCTCGGTTTCCTTACTCAGATCGACCGCCTCGGGGGCATAGGTCTGCATCTTGAAGGCCATCTCGTAGCTGGCGATGCGCGCGGCGAGGTTGCTGTTGTCGGCGCGGGCGGCCTGGTGCTCGGCGTTGCCGTCGTGCAGCGCGTCGAGCAGGCGGCGCTGTACGGATTCGCTCATTCCAGCCGGCGGTTGCAGGTTGAGAACGGGAGCGCCGGCCGAGCGCAGAATGGTGCCCTGGTAGCTGGCCGGCATGTAGCCGCTCGACCAGTTCTTGGCGCCGCTGATCGGCCCGCCGGTCGGATCGAGCATGACCACGAAACCGGGCATGTTCTCGTTGACGCTGCCGAGTCCGTAGTTGACCCACGAACCGAGGCACGGGCTGCCAGACAGGATTTTCCCCGTGTTCATTTGCAGCATCGCCGAGCCATGGATCGGCGAGTCGGCCGTCATCGAATGCAAAAACGCGATGTCATCGACGCACGTCGCCAGGTGCGGAAACAGATCGCTGACCCATTTGCCGCACTGACCGTATTGCTTGAATTTCCACTTCGGGCCGACGACACGACCCTGGTTCTTGTGTCCGCCGCGGCCGAACGTCTTGACGGTGATCGTCTTGCCGTCCAATGGATAGAGTTTCGGCTTGTAATCGAAGGTATCGACGTGGCTGGGACCGCCGTACATGAACAGGAAGATCACGCTCTTGGCCTTCGCCGGCCGCGGTGCCTTCTTGGGCGCCAGCGGGTTGCCGAACTTCGTCACACCATCGGCGGCGACGGCCTGTCCGGCGAAGAAGCCGTCCAGCGACAGCAGGCCCGTCAGCGCGAGGCCGGTGAAGCCGGCGCCGGCTTCCCACAAAAACTCGCGCCGGGTCCGACGGCAGAACGAGCGCTCCATGACATTACTCCCGAAATGGTTCGATGCACGAATGTATTGCCGACTAGCCCGGAGCACCAGCGACGGGCGCTTCGGCCCGTCGCTGGCGCTCCGGGCTAGTTGCTCTGTTCGTTGCTGCCTCTCAATCGAGATAGACAAATTCGTTGAGATTCAGCACCACCAGACAGAAATACTTCAGCGCCGTTTCGGCGGCGACGCCGTCCTTCGTTTTCAGGGCGTCGATCAGGTCCACGCCGCGGCGGACCTCCTTGTCAGTCGGCGGCCGCATCGTCGCCAGCGTCAGGGCGAGGCGGACTTGCTTGTCGAGATCGGGTCCGGCCTCACGGCGGAGACGCTCGGCAAACAGGCCCGCCTGTTGGTTGACGAAATCGCCGTTCAGCAGCGCCAGCGCCTGCGTCGGCTGCGTCGTCACGAAACGTACCGGGGTCGTGCGGTCCGTCTCGGCCGTGTCGAAACTTTCGAGGATCGGCGTCAACAGCGAGCGCTTGACGTGGACGTAGACGCTGCGGCGGCACTGCTCGGCGAAGGACGAAACGCCCCAGCCGCTGCCCGGCATCGACTGGCCGGCCAGCACCTCGCGCGGGATCGCCGTGTACACGCCGGGTCCGTACATCTTCAAATTCAGCGTGCCGCTCAGCGCCAGGATCGAATCGCGCACCTCCTCGGCCGTCAGGCGGCGCATGTCGAAGCGCCAGAGCAGGTCGTTCGCCGGGTCCGCTGACAGCGCCTTGTCATTGGAGCGCGACGACATGCGGTAGGCGTTCGACGTGAGAATAAGGCGGTGCAACGCTTTCATCTTCCAGCCGCCGCGGACGAACTCGCCGGCGAGGAAGTCGAGCAGGTCGGGGTGCGTCGGCCGGTCGCCCTGCAAGCCGAAGTTGCTCGACGAGCGGACAAGGCCGCGGCCGAAGTGGTATTGCCAGATGCGATTGACGATCACACGAGCAGTCAGCGGATTGTCCGGCGCGGCGATCCAGTCGGCGAGCGCGCGCCGCCGGCCGGTCGTCTTCGCGCCGGGCGGCGGCGTCGGGATCACGGGTTTGCCGCCGCCGAGAATGACGGGGAAGGCCGGCTCGACCTTGTCGCCCTTGACGTGCGGATTGCCGCGGAGGAGTACTAACGTCTCGGGCGCCTGCCCGCCGGACTCGGTAACGCACAGGGCCATCTCGCCGGCCGCTTTCGTGCGCGACAACTCCCGCAGCTCGCGGCGCTGCTCGGCGTAGCGCTGGTAGCGTTCCGCGCAGAGGAGCTTGGCCCCGTCGGCGCGGGCCAGACGCGCCACCTCGCGCGGCTCGACCCGCTTGCCGTGGACCTGTTCGTAGAGCTTGCGAAAATCCGTCTCGAACGCGGTCAAAGCGCCTTGCAGTTCCTCGCGCTTCTGTTCGCGGGCGCGGACGCTCTCTTCCTGCGCCTTCCGGCCGTCGGGAGCGGTTTCGAGGGGCCGCTCGTCGGTCGGGCCGCCGTTGCGGTAGTGATTGATGTTGTGGAAAAACGACAGCAGCCGATAGTAATCCTTCTGCGGGATCGGATCGATCTTGTGATCGTGGCAGCGGGCGCAATCGACGGTCAGGCCGAGGAACACTTGCCCCGTCGTGGCCACGATGTCGTCGAGTCCGTCGTAACGCGCCTGCTCGCGGTCGGTCGGCTCGTCGTCCCAGATGCCGAGGCGATAGTATCCCGTGGCGATGACGCCGTCCGCCCCGCCGTCCGCCATCTCGTCGCCGGCCAGTTGCTCGCGGATGAAGCGGTCGTAGGGCTTGTCCTCGTTGAAGGCGCGGATGACGTAATCGCGATAGCGCCAGGCGTTCGGCTTACGGCCGTCGCGTTCGTAGCTGTTGGTCTCGGCGAAGCGCACCAGGTCGAGCCAGTGCCGGCCCCATTTCTCGCCGTAGCGCGGCGAGGCCAGCAAGCGGTCGATGCGTTCCTCGTAGGCGCGCGGCGAAGTGTCGGCGACGAACTCCTCGACCTCGCGCGGCGTCGGCGGCAGGCCGATCAGGTCGTAATAGAGGCGGCGAATCAATTCGCGCTTCGTCGCCGGCGGACTGGGAGGAAATCCCTTCGCTTCCAGCTTCGCCAGAATGAAGGCGTCGATGGGATTGCTGACCCAGGCCCGATTGTTGACCGCCGGAATCGCTGGCCGCTTGACCGGCTGAAACGCCCAGTGAGCGCGATCGCGTTCGCCGATCTGAAACTCGCGCTTGCTCGTCGTGACGGGCTTGTCACCGCCCGGCCACGGCGCGCCCATCTTCACCCATTGCGTCAGGTCGGCGATCTGCTCCTTCGTCAGCTTTTTCGAGGGCGGCATCTTCAATTCGTCCTCGTGGCGCACGGCCTTGATGAGCAGGCTGTCGTCGGGCTTGCCCGGCACGAGGGCCGTCCCCTGATCGCCGCCTTCCATCAAGGCGGCGCGCGAATCGAGACGCAGGCCGCCGCGCTGTTTCTTGTCGGCGTGACATTTGAAACAGTTGTCCACCAGCACCGGCCGCACGCGCGACTCAAAGAAGCGCACCGCCTCGGCGGACGGTCGCGCCGGCTCCGCGGCGCGCCCCGACGCCGTCAGGAGCAGCAGACCGACGAGAAGGAAGCCGCCGCCTGTGGGGCGACGGAAGCAAACTCGTATCATGATGTCCATCCAAACGACACCCGGCGGGAAGTTCGGGCAGGATACATAATTAACCATACTGGCGCACCGATGGGTCCGCCATGAGATTTGACGTAATTCGGCGGTTCATTTCGTCGAGCGGCCGGCATCAAACGGCTCGGAACATTCTTCGTTTACTCTTCGACCTTCAGCGACGCGCAAATGGCCCGCAACACCGGCTCGTACTCTTCCAGTTCCAGATCGTTCGTCTGACACAGCACCAGGACCGTTCCCTCCTCGCTGTAAAAGCTGCGCGTCCAGCAGCTGTTGGTCAGATCGAGGCTGATGAACTGAATGTCGTGACCGATGGCCATTTGCCCGGCCAAGGTGTCCACCCGCGGCTCGGACTCCAGATTGGGATACTCCGCTTGCAGCGCCTCCAGCGCCACGCCAGCGACCTCCTCGGTGGTGGCGCCGCTGTAGTCGCAACTCAGCGTCATGAACGCCGTGCCGGGACTTTGCAGCAGCACCGTCCAGCCGTCCTCGTTCTCCTCGCGGGCCAACCGCCAATCGTCCGGATAGCCAAAGGAAATGCCGTCCGCCTGATATTCCTGCGTCATGGTCCACCGCTCGTTTGGGAGTGCCTTCAATGGTTGTGATTCACGGCCGCGCCGCCGACTTCTTCTTCACTTCCAGCGTCCGCACGGCCATGCCTTCCTCGCGTGGGGTGGCGGCGTAGGCGCGGAGGATCAGACGCGGCCACGGCAGTTTCGCCGGCACATCCAGTTTCGCCTCGAAACCGCCGTCCTTCGCCACACATTCGGCCGTGGCCACCACAAAGCGATTCGCCCGGTCGTGGTTCGCCAGCATGACGCGATCGCGGGCCGCACCTGTCTCCTTCGGCAACGGTTCCAGGTCGTTGGGAACGCTGTTCACGGTACGTTCCAGCGTCAGCGTCACTCGCGCGCCAGCCAACCGCGCCGGCATCTTGCCGCGCACCATCAGCGCCTCACCAGACGCGACCGATGTTTCGGCGCTCAACTCGACATCCGCCGGTACAACCGGCAAACGCAGCGCCGGATCGCCCAGCAGCAGGAACATTTCCAGGTGTTCCTGTCGCTGCGTCGCCTGCGGGATCGTCTTGTCGCCGTCCACCGCATCGAGGAGGCCGAATGTGAAATCGTCGATCTTGCCGCGCGCCACGCCTTTTTCGATCGCCAGCCAACTCTCGCCGAGGCGCGCGGGCGGCCGGTCGGCGAACGTGCTTTCAAACAGACCATCGGCGGCCAGTTGCACCATCGCGGCGAAGCAGATGCCGTGCGAGCCGACCACCGCCGCCGGGCCGTCGGCGTTGCGCATCGCCGCCACGCCGTAGCCCTCGCCGTTTGGTCCCTTGAGTTGACAGCCGTTGCAGCCGAAGGTGAGAAACACGCCCTTGCCGCGACCGATGCGCAGGCGCGACCAGTCGTCGCGATCCAGGTACGGCGCTCGGCCGCCGTACAGTCCCTCGGCGCTGGAGTGTCCCAGGTAGAGCGTGAACGCCTCGCCGTCCTCGACGTATTGCAGGGCGCGTTTGTGGAGGGCGTCATCGGGCAGACAGAAACGCGATTGCGGATTGCTGTAAATCGCGCGGCCGTACCAGGCGGGCGACAGCCGAGCGAATCGCGCCAGGGCGAGACTTTCGACCATTCGATCGACGAGCGGATTGTACGCGGGGATACCGGCGAGGATGGTCAGCCGCCGCCGCCACAGGCCAGGCCGCGCGTCGTGTTCATACGCCAGCGTTTTGGCGACCATGCCGCGCGCCTCCTCCTCCGTTCGCGCCGGGAAGCGGCCGACGGGAACGGTGGGCAGCCGGGCGTCGTCGAGACAGCCGTAGCCGTTATCGCTGGGCTGGCCCTTCATGCGGCCGACCGTGCCGGACAGCGCCGGCAGCACTTTTTTCTCCGGCTCCGCCAATCGCCCCGACTCAATCGCGCCGACGAGAAGGACGAACGACGGTCCCTTATGATCGCGGCAAAGTTTGTTGACATGCTCGCGCAATTTGCGGGCATCGCCGCTGCGGATCTGATCGCCGCTGAGCACGTCCGTGGTCTGCACGACGACGACGTGCAGCCCTTGAGCCTTGCGATGCTCGCGCAGCGGCTCGACGGTTTTGCGGAAGTCGGGGGCCGTCACGACGATCCACTGTCCCTCCGGCGCCGCCCACGTCGACAGCGAGGTCAGCAGCAGCACGCCCACGGCCAATCCGTAGCGGAGCATGATTGGTTCTCCCTTGGGGGAGGCGGACTATCCTGGGAGGTCCGCCGCAAGCGCCATCGTACCGCGAAGGGCGCATCGGCCCAAGATCAACGGAGTCCACGATCCGCTTTGCCGTGGGAAGTCATAGGGGGAAGTATTTAACGATGTCCTTGCATTCGTCCGGGGACAGGCAATGAACGGCGATCAGCAATTCGTCGATGGCCTGGTGGATCGGCATGTCATCGCTGACAAGGAAAACGCCCGGCATGGACAAGCCGGCGGCGACGCGGGTATGAGCGAACGAAGGAATCGTCTTGCGATCGTGTGTCAGCAGAACCAGGCCTCTCGCGGCCGCCCATTCCAGCAGGGCGGGATCGGATGCTGTCGCCAAACCAACGTCACGGACGTGAGTAAAATCCAACGTGGCATCGCGGCGGGTCAAGCCGTCCAGGATGTGCTCATTAAAGTTCTGATCGACTAGAAACGCGATCACGGGAGCAGTCCTTTCGCCCCGACGCGGGCCAAAAGCTCTTCCTTGGTCGGTCCCGGCCGCTGCGCTGCCTCGATCTGGCGGCGAACGGCAGCGGCTTTCTCGTCACATTGGCGAAGGTACTCCTCGAAGGGAGCAGGATTCGCTAGGTAGCGACTGATGACTGCGTAGACGTCGGCTAAGGACAGCGCCCGATACGACCGGACGATGCCTTCGGGGGTCTCACCGCGCGTGAAGGCGCGGAGCACCAATTCCAGAAGCACCCGGCTGTTGCCGACGCGGAAAACACCCGGCGGATCTTCCCACACCGGAACGGCCACGGTCAAGGGCTCCAAATCCACGATAGTCATGGTTGCCTTTCGTTCTCCTGGGGAGGCGACCTATCTTGGGGTACGCCACAAGCGCCATCGTACCGCGAAGGGAGCATCGGCCCAAGGTCAACGGAGGGTGTGGAAACGAGGAAATCGGCTGGTGTCCGCTGCGGCTATACAGGTACACTCATCGGGTGGGCAGACCGAAACTCATGGAGGGTGGATGCGATGACTTCAGCGCTGGCGATGATCCTAGCGGCGGCGATGGCGGTTCCAGGCAGGGGGCCGGAGAAGGTGTCCGGTGAGACGGAGCAGAGGCTAGACCTAAGTGGAGTATGGGTAGGCGAATGGAAGGACGGCGGGGCACATGCTGACACCCCCCTTCGGGTCAGGCTAAGAAAAGGTGTGATAACGGCGAAGGGTAAGAATTGGGAGCACCCTGATAAGATCAAAATCACCAAAGTAATTGACGAGGGTAATGGCAATGTGCGGTTCACTTTGGGCTTAGAATCTTGTGTCGGAATCTACCGTCAAGAAGCAGACCGTCTTTCCATCTGCTTTTGTATCGTTCCACAGGACCGACCGACCTCCGTCCGACCAAGAGAGAATCAATGGCTTTTCATCCTCCACCGCATCAAGCCTCACCAGTGACCACCAAAACGGTTCAATGCTCCCGCGTTCGATTGACTTGCAGCGCGGGGATGGGAGGCGGGGAGGTGGTCCAGAAAGTGGGCTGCGCGGCATCGAGGATAGTCGTCTTCTCTTCCCATGTCTGCGGCGGGCCAGACTGCCTGCGAGCGTCCACCAACTCCACGATGAGCTTCGCCGTGCCGGCTTTCTTCGCCTCCGCCTCGATGACGTAGGTCGCCTCGCGCCCCGCCTCCAACACCGACAGCGGATCGAAGCGAACCGTTTGCCCATCGAGACGTCCAGCGGTATTGCCGCGCTGGCCGAGTACGCTGATCTCGTCAGGAACCGTGACGACAAGACTCACGTTCGAGAGGGCTGTCGTCTCCGGGTTGATTAAGCGGATCGTGTAAATCGCTTTTTGACCCACCGTTAGCGGGTCGGCGTTCTTGTCGATCTCGACGGCCGGCCCGGCCACGGCGTCGAAGTGCATCGCCTCGGTGCGGAACTTCGCCGTCAGATCGTGATCGGCTCGCGCCGAAACTTCGTTCCAGTAGCGGCCGGGTTGGGGCGAGCGGAGGACCAGTTGCAGCGAACGCTGGTCGCCGGGACGCAGCGTGCCCAGCGACCAGCGGACGAAACCGCGCTGGAGCCGGCCGTTCATGCTGGCGCCGACAAACTCAATCCCGGACGGCACCTCGTCGGACACCTGCACGTTCGTCACCGCGACCGTGCCCGGATTGCGAACCGTGATGTGAAACGGCGCCGGGCGGTTGACCATGCGTCGCCGCGGCCCGGATTTGTGGACGTCCAACTTCGCCTCGCCGACCTTGATGTCGGCGCTGGCCTTGTGCGACACGCCGCCGTCGGCCGTTACCTCGGCCTTGTTGGTGAACGTGCCGGCCTTGGTGGGAATCACCTGCAACTCCACGTGCTGGGTTTGGCCCGGTTCGATCGTTCCCAGCTTCCAGGTCAGCGGCTTCTCCGAGCCTTTCAGCGGCGGCTTGCTATCGCCGAAGACAAGTCCGTCCGGCAGTTCATCCTTCAGCACCGCGTTGCGGGCCGGCAGCGGCCCGGTGTTGGTCACTTCCAGACGGAGCTGGATCGGATCGGGCAGTTTCACCGCCTGCGGCGGCGCAACGATTCGGAGACTCAGCGCGGGCCGGGCGATGCGCGTCTTGATCGTTTGGCCGTGCTCGAACGAGACGTAGGCGTTGTTCTGCACCTCATCCGTTCCCTTGGGTTGAAGGGCCACCACAATCGTTTTGCGCTCGCCTGGCTTCAGGGTTCCGAGATCCCAAAGCAAATCCGTTACGCCCTCCTTTGGCGATGCTTTCTTGGTGGGTTCGGGTTTGGCGCGGACGTATTCGGTGCCGCGCGGCAGACGATCGCGCACGGTGACGTGATGAGCCTCCGCCTGCGAGATGTTCTCGACGGTCAGCTGATACTCGACTTCCTTTTCCGGCTGGACTTCGGCCGGAGCGCGAACGCGCAACCGCACGATCGGCGTGGGCATTTCCGCCCCTTCCGGTCCGACAAACGGCATCCGCGGCACAAATGGCGTGGTCCCGTCCGGCATCGGGGCGCCGGGGGGCGGAGCCGCGAAGGGCGGCACGGGCGAACCGGGAGCCTGAGGAGGGAGGGGGGAATCGCCGAGCGGCGGTTCACCCGGTGCGGGCGGCGGCGCGATGCCGGGATACTGCACCGGACACGCCGGCACCGGCCACGATAACGCCCGTCCGCGATTGACGAACAGTCCCAATATCAGCAGTCCGACAATCCGCGCCAACCCCGCTCGTCGCGCGGATCGTTGCCATCCTTTCATGCCGCTTCTCCCTCTCGCCATTTGCTCCCTTCCATGCGCCCACCGTTGCCCGGACGCGACCGCCCATTGTCGCTTTTCGCGCGGGTTTTGTCTGCACGGGTTCGCCTCGGCGCGACGCGGTTGGCTTTATCCAGTCTGCGCAGACGCTATTGTTTTTCCATCCGGCAGAAGCGATTTCCGAATCTCCGGTCGCTAACGCTCCCGGCTCGTCTTGAAAACGCCGGCCGTCCATTGCCGGGGCATCGCCGGACTGGTACAACCGGATAGAATGACCTGCTCATCCGTCGAGTTCCCGCGTGAAGAGGCACCGTGATGCACACCCCACTCAATCCGCCGCATGGCGTGCCGAACCAATCCAACAACACCTTCCCGCTCGACGTGCCGGACGATCGGGAGTTCGAGTCCAGTCCCCTGGCCATCGTCGGCGGCTGCGGCCACGTCGGGTTGCCGCTGGCCCTGGCCTTCGCCGCCGAGGGCTGCTCGGTCGATCTGCTCGACGCCTCGCCCGAGCGCGTCGCGCTGGTCAACAGCGGCCGGATGCCCTTCCACGAGGACGATGCGGAGCCGCTCTTGGCCGAGTCCATCCGCGCCGGCCGCATCCGCGCGACCATCGCCCCGGCCATCCTCGAAGACGCCTCCGCCGTCATCGTCACCATCGGCACCCCCGTCGATGAGTATCTCGATCCCTCCGTCGGCGAGTTCGATCGTTCGTTGAGCAAACTTCTGCAACAGGTCCGCCCGGGGCAGTTGCTCGTGCTGCGCAGCACGGTCTTCCCCGGCATGACCGACCGCCTGGCCCGACAACTCGAACAACTGGGTCGCGGCGATGTGGACCTGGCCTACTGCCCCGAACGCATCGTGCAGGGTAAATCGCTGGTGGAGCTGAAGCAATTGCCGCAGCTCGTCGCCGGTGTGACGCCGCAGGCGGCCCGGCGCGCGGCGGCGCTGTTCCGCATCATCTGTCCCAAGATTCTGTTCCTGCGTCCGGTCGAGGCGGAGCTGGCCAAGCTGTTTTGCAACGCCTGGCGCTACATCAATTTCGCCATCGCCAATCAGTTCTTCGTGATGGCCCAGCACTTCGAGGCCGACTTCCACACCATTTACCACGCGCTGCGCGAAGACTATCCGCGCATGCAGTCGCTGGCGCGTCCCGGCTTCGCGGCCGGACCCTGCCTGCTCAAAGACACCATGCAGCTGGGCGCCTTCAATCACGGCTCCTTCGTCCTCGGCCAGGCGGCCATGATGATTAACGAAGGGCTGCCGTATCTCGTCGTGCAGGACATCAAACGCGCCTATCCGCTGGCGGACATGACGGTAGGCATTCTCGGCATGGCGTTCAAACCGGAGTGCGACGATCCGCGATCCTCGCTGTCGTACAAACTGCGGAAGGTGCTGCTGTTGGAGTGCAAGCGCGTCCTCTGCACCGATCCCTATGTGCCGGACACGGGCTTGACGGCGCTGGCTGAGGTGCTCGATCAGGCGGATTTGCTCATCGTCGGCACGCCACACGCCTGCTACCGCGATCTGAAATGTCGCCAGCCCATCATCGACATCACCGGCACCATCAAAAAAGCCATCAGCGATCAGCAATCTGCGATCGGTCAACCCGCGGAGCGTGCATGAAGATCCTCGTGACCGGCGCGGCCGGGTTCATCGGCGGCTACCTGGTGGAAGAGCTTTTGCAGGCGGGCCATCAGGTCGTCGGACTCGATAATTTCTCGAAGTACGGCCCGCTCAAGCAGGCGTCCCTGGAACAAGCCGGCTATCGCTTCGTCGAGGGCGACGCCAAGGATGTCGGACTGCTCGAAGCGCTGATGGCCGAGGTCGATCAGGTCGTCGCTGGGGCGGCGCTCATCGGCGGAATCAGCTATTTTCATGCGTTCGCCTACGATCTGCTGGCCGAGAACGAGCGCCTGACCGCCGCCGTCTTCGACGCCGCCATTCGCGCCTTTCAGCGCGGCACGGTGAAGAAAATCAACGTCATCAGCTCGTCGATGGTTTTCGAGAACGCGACGGTTTGGCCGACACCGGAGGGCGAGCAGCGCCGCTGTCCGCCGCCGCATTCGACCTACGGCTTCCAAAAGCTGGCGACGGAGTATTACGCCCAGGGCGCCTGGGAGCAGTATCAACTCCCGTTCACGATCGTTCGCCCCTTCAATTGCGTGGGCGTCGGCGAGCGGCGGGCGCTGTGCGAGAAGGAAGTTCTCAGCGGCAATGTGCGTCTGGCCATGAGCCACGTCGTACCGGATCTGATCCAGAAAATCCTCAAGGGCCAGGATCCGTTGCACCTGCTCGGCGACGGGCGGCAGGTGCGTCATTACACCTACGGCGCCGACCTGGCGCGCGGCATTCGCCTGTGCATTGAGCGGCCGGAGGCGGTCAACGAGGACTTCAACATCAGCACGGCGGAATCGACCACCGTCCTCGAACTCGCCGAGAGGATCTGGAACAAGATCCGTCCGGGCGATCCCTTCCGTTACACCAGCGATCCGCCCTATCCCTACGACGTGCAAAAGCGCGTGCCCCGCGTCGAGAAGGCTGAGCGCCTGCTCGGCTTCCGCGCCGCCACGCCCCTGAGCGACATCCTTGATGCCGTCATTCCCTGGGTTCGCCAGCAGGTGGACTACGGAAATATCTGAGACACGATGATTTCTCTTGTGGTGCCGGTCTACAACGAAGCGGACAACATCCAGGCGTTCCTGCGCGATGTCGAGAGCGCGCTGGGGGAGCCGCACGAGATCCTGATCGTCTACGACTTCCCGGAGGACAACACGCTGCCGGCGATCGCGGCGCTGACGCCTCCGTGTCCGAATGTGCGGCTGGTACACAACACGCTCGGCCGCGGCGTGCTGAATGCGCTCAAGGCCGGCTTTCAGGCCAGCAAGGGCGACGTGGTGATCGTCATGATGGCCGATCGCTCCGACGATCCTCAAACAGTGCCGGCGATGGCTCGGCTCGTGCGCGAGGGAGCCGACGTGGTGGCCGGTTCACGCTACGTGCGCGGCGGACGTCAGGAGGGTGGGCCGCTGCTGAAGCGCACCCTGTCGCGCATGGCCGGCATGTCGCTGCACTACCTGGCCGGCCTGCCCATTCACGACGCCACCAACAACTTTCGGGCCTACAGCCGCCGGGTGATCGAGGAGGTTCCGATTGAGGGGGAAGCGAGTTTCGCAATCGCGCTGGAACTGACGCTGAAAGCACACTGGCGCGGCTGGCGATTGGCCGAGGTGCCGACCGTGTGGCGCGATCGCACCGCCGGGCAATCGCGGTTCCGGCTATGGGCGTGGCTGCCGCATTATCTGCGCTGGTATCTGCGCGCCCTCCGCCGCGCCTGGCTGAGTTGACCGACCAGGAGGGTTCGACCGCTACTCGGATACCAGCAAGGCGCCGTCGGCCGCGAAGAAGCCGCGTCCGTCGATCTGATACACACCCGCCGTTAAGCCCGCGAGGAATCGGCACAAGGTGCCACACACCGCCTCCGTTCGCGGCGATGCCTCGATACTTCGCAGTGTGAGCAGCTGGGATGTCTGGATCATGCGCTCCATCAGGCGGAGGTGTGCGGGCGCGTCCTCGCGTGTCTCCAGCCAGGCGGCCCAGCTATTCAACTCGGCGCGGATGCCGGTCTCGTCCGCCAGATAGCGTTCCAGTTGCAGGGGAACGCCGTCCACGAGGAGGTCGGCCTGATACCAGCCGGATGCGTCCGCGGCGAACTCGCCGGAAACGGACGCATACCGGCCGCTCAGAAACTCCAGGATGGCCGCGGGGGCGGGCATTTCGGAACCACCGCCGAAGATGCGATACCACACGGCCATCTCTCCTTACTGCGGCAGCTTGTCGCGGTCCGCGACGATCGGGTCGGCGGGATCGCCCTGAAGCGCCCGCAAGAACAGGACCAGATCGCGCTTCTCCTGCGGCGTCAGGTTGAGTTTCAGCGGCGCGATCGGCTTCTGGTCCTTGCCGAACAGCTTCACCTCCGGTCCCTTGTACGCCGTTTTCTGTTCTCGGCTGTGAAGGTACACTTTCTCGGCGTCGAAGTCGCGCATCTTACTGTCGAGGAACTCGTTGGCGTTGCCGCCGCGATCGTAGAACTCCACCACCTCCTCCAGCGTCCGCTCGCTGCCGTCGTGCATGTACGGCGAGGTGCCGAGCAGATGACGCAGCGTCGGCGTCTTGAAGGCGCCGATCAGGTCCGTGCTTTTGTGGCCGGTCGGCAACGTGGCGAAGCGGCCCAGCGCCTTGGTCGGCAGCTGCCCCTCCTTGACGGCGACACCGAGGTTATGAAACAGATTGTCCGTGAAGTTATCCCCGACGTGGCAGCTGTTGCAGCGCGCCTTGCCGAAGAACAACGTGCGACCGTCGCTGAGGCTCTTCGCCACGGCTGGCACCTTGGCGCGGTCCTTGTCCACGTCCAGGCCCAGCGCCGTCAGGGCCGGCTCATCCTTGGCGTCGAAGGCGGACTTCAGCACGCCCTCGTAATCCTTGGCCTTGATCTCGTACTTGGCGGTCCCTTCGTCCTCGACGCGGACGCGCATTGCCAGGTCGGCGCGATCGTGGATCGAGTTGCCCGACAGTACGGTGCGCTCGTAGGCGGCGATGGCCTTGGCGATGCCGTCGCGCGTCGGATCGGTGCCGAAGACGGCCCGGAACTGCTTGACGTATTTGTCATTGCGGCGCACGCGCAGCACGGCACTGTTCCAGGCGTGCTCGTCGCCGGAGAACATCTCGAGCGGGTTCATGACCGGACCTTGCGCCTGGTCCTCCAGCGACAGGGCGCGGCCGTCCCAGAATTGCAGCACGTTGTAAGCCGAGTTGAACACGGTCGGCGCGCTCATGCCGCCCTTGAGTCCGCGAATGCCCGTCGAAACCGGCGAACGGTCGGTGTAGCCCTTTTTCGGATCGTGGCAGGTCGCGCAGGAGATGTTGCCGTCGGAGGAGAGAATGCCGCTGAAGTACAGTTGTTTGCCCAGCGACCACTTGGCGACCGTCATCGGGTTCTCGGCCGGCACCGGCGGATTGACGGTCAGACCGAGCGGCACCTTGATCTTGACGGCCTTGCGCGTGACGGACTCGCCGCTGCGCGGATCGACGACCTTCTCGGTCGTCTCGTTCCAGAAGCGCGGCAGTTTGTCCCACTCGGCGGACATCTGATTGCGGTTGACGAAGGAGATGGGTCGTTCGTCCTTGAAGGGCGTTTTCCAGCGGTCGCGCGGCACCTGCCACTCGAAATCGGTGGTGGTCGTGCCTTCGCCGACGCGCGGCGTCGAGGGGGCGTCCTTGGGATCGGCGGCCGGCAGCGGTTTGATGAGAAGTCCTCCCAGGAGCGCGATGGCGACGAGGCCGCCGGCTCCGATCGAGCAATTCAAACGTCTGGACATGGAAATACTCCGAAACATTGGACGGCGGGATGGTGGGACGAACAGGTTGCTCAACTTTGCGCGGGGCGGGTGCGATCCGGGCGTCAGCGCCGGCGCTTTTCGTACTTGCCGACTTCCGGCTCACCGATGGCGGCCAGCAGTTGCTGGATGATGTCCTCGCTCTTTTTGCCCTCGGCCTGGGCCTGAAAGTTCGTGCTGATGCGATGCCGCAGCACGGGGATGGCGACCTTCTTGACGTCCTCGATGGCGACGCTGAAACGGCCGTCCATCGCCGCCAGCGCCTTGCCGCCGTCGCGCAAAAACTGCCCGGCGCGCGGCCCGGCCCCGTAATCGACCATCTTCTTGACGAAGTCCGGCGCCGTCGGATCTTGCGGCCGCGTCGCGCGCACCAGCCGGGCGATGTAGTCCAACACGTAATCGCCCACCGGCACGCCGAGAATCAACTTCTGCAAATTGCTGATAGCCTTGCTCGACAGCACTTTGGTCAGCTCGACCACCTCGCTTTTGCTGGTCATCGACAGAATGCGCTTCTCTTCCTCCAGCGTGGGGTAATCCACCTTGATGGTGAACATGAAGCGATCGAGCTGGGCTTCGGGCAGCGGATAGGTGCCTTCCTGCTCGATGGGGTTCTGCGTGGCGATGACGAAGAACGGGTCCGGCAATTTGTAGGTGTCCTGGCCGGCCGTCACTTCGCGTTCCTGCATGGCTTGCAGCAGGGCGGCCTGCGTCTTGGGGGGCGTACGGTTGATCTCGTCGGCCAGCACGATGTTGGCGAAGATCGGCCCCTTGACGAAGCGGAACTCGCGTTTGCCCGGTTCGCGTTCGTCGAGGACCATCGTGCCGGTAATGTCCGACGGCATCAGGTCCGGAGTGAACTGAATGCGTTTGAACGATACGTCGAGGATCTGGCTGATGGAGCTGACCATGAGCGTCTTGGCCAATCCGGGCACGCCGACGAGCAGGCAATGTCCGCGCGTGAAGACGGCGGCGAGGATCTGTTCGATGACCTCGCTTTGGCCGACGACGACGCGGCGCAGCTGGTCGAGCATGAGGCTGCGCGTCTGGCTGAATTGGGTCAGATATTCGTTGATGCGCTCGGTGGACACCGTGCGATTCCTCGGCAGGTCGTAACGAAGGCAGGCACCGATGGATGTATTGTAAAGAAGAAGGGCAGGGAATGGCAAAGGCGCGGAGAAGAGACGCTACCGCAGATGACGCGCGCCGCCTTTAGAGATCACCGTAGACATCCATTTCCGGTCGATCCCAGTCCTCCCCGGCCGCGCCCCAGCGCGAGCGCAGTTCGGCCGCTTCCGCTTCGCTGATGCCCCGCGCCCGCAAGTCGATGCCTCCCTCGACGGGGAGGAAAGTCACCACGACCCGCGCCTCTTTCACGTCCGGCGGTGGTTCCAACAGTTCGATTTTGCCTTCCCGGTAAATGCCTTCAACTGCTTTCAGCATGGACGATTCCTCCTGCAAAGATTGCGATATTCCTTGCGCCGTAGCCATTCCGTGAAATAGGCTCGGTGAGAACAGGAATTTGCATGGCTGGACCTCCCAAGGGCTCGCACGGTACTGCCTCATTCTATCGCGCCGCGATCGGATCGGAGCGCGAAACAGAGCATCACGAATCAGCAGTCTCGACGATCTTGATTTCCGCGTCGGTCAAGCCGTACAGCTCGTAGACGAGCTGGTCAATCTGGCGGTCGGTGGCGTCGATTTGTCGCTTGAGATCGGCTTGCAGTGTCAGGGGCCATATCAAGGCAGGGATGTCCGTTTCCATCCAAGTGTGGGACGTGAGAGGAGGCGTGGAGGTCTAGCACTTTCCTTCAAATGGGCCGCGCCGAGCATGGAATGTTTGGCTTGGCCCCTGTTTTATCGCTGTAACGCTTGAGCAAGTTGCTGTCGCGCAGCGCTGAGGTACTGTGCAGGCCCACCTTCGGGACGACCGGCTTGCTCCCACAATCCTGCTGCCAGTTGCTCGACCTTCTCTCGGAATAGGCGTTGTCGTCGGTCTTCTTCCTTTTCAGCAGTGCCAAACCCAGAATGATGGTCCCGTAGTGACTTCAGCACGTCAGGCGAGATGCCATGATGATCGCAGTAGTGCTTGAACCACCAGGCGATGATGTTGCCTGCGTTGCCGATCTCCAGCGCACACTTCCATATTTCCGTCAGGAACATCGATGTGAGGACATCCTGCTTGCCGTGGAGTTGGGCGAGGCACTCGCCGAACTGCCGTTGTCGCCTTTCGTCTGGCTGATGGGCGTACTGGGTGTAGAGAAACACGTCGATCAGCCGCTTCGTGGTGAATGTACATGTGCCAGGAGATACGAAGGGCGTTGCTGCTAAGCTCGACTGATGCAGATTTTCGCGTCTCGTGCAAGGTTGAGTCTGAGCTAAAACACTCGCTAACGAGGAGCGCCGAACTTTCGGCGCTGAAGCTCAACCGTATGAGTTTTTGAACATGGCCAGGCGACCACGC
>DATBGU010000008.1:0-28072 GCA_036557825.1 Gemmataceae bacterium | reverse complement strand
TCATGCCCATGAAACCTACACCTGCGATCCCAATTCTCACCATTCGTAATCCCTTATCTTTCTTCCTGTGATGGCGTTAACGATCGCGGCCGCATGGTTGTGACCGTTGTTTTCCGGATGCTTGGCGGCCTTTCTTTGTGGCCTTGCGGTAGACGATCGCTAGAGCGCCTCGGTGCGGAGCGTATACTCGATCAGAACGCGTGCCGTCGGCTGGAGCGGTTCGTCGAGGCGAAAATACCAAACACTGCCGCCGACCATCGTGCATTGGGCCTTGACACCGGGCCGGTTCTCGAAGCTCACCTGAGGATCGTACAATGCATCCCCGAGGTCAATAATCACTTCACTCTTCGTTCGCTTCCAATCGACCTGGATGCTTTCGATTCTCACGTCCGCGAGTCGAGGATGGGTCAACTCGCTGTGCTTCCGCACCGGCACAGGAATCTCCAGGGTGGCCATGACCGAGCGCACCAGCAGTCCGAAGTCGGTGACCAGGCAGGCGGCGCTGCCGTCGGCGGCCAGCCCGAAGTACGAGGCATAACAGCCGTCGCCGTCACCGGACCGGAAGCTGACAAGGTTCGCGCCCGTCTCGGAGTCGAGAACGGCCGACCAGGCTGGCCGGCGAACCCGGTTCGGGTCGAAAATGGCCCCAAGAACCTCACCGAGGCCCGGCGGCACGATGGTCTGATAAGGTCGATACATCACGTCGCGCCAGCCCGGCTCCGCCGCCAGCCGACTCATGACCTCCGCCGGATTCGCCTGCGCCTCCTGGTAGGCAGCCCACACCTTCGCCTGCGCCTGCTGGAAGACCTCGAAGAAGGCGGGCTGTCCGTCCGGGAGATGGGCCAACGCGCATTCGTCCACGAAGCAGCCGGTCCCGCCATCGACGCCGTAGCCGAGGTGGTAGCCGGGTTTCAGGGTGCTCAAATCCCAACCCGGCCGCAGCGCCATCTCCCACCGCTCGACGCGTGCCTCCACGAACTGTACCGCCGCACAGGCGACGCTCTCGCGATTCGGGTTTTCCGTGGGCCACCCCTCCTTGACGAGCAGGCTCAGCAGCACAGGGTAACGGCCGGCCGGGACCGCGCGGGTGTAGGCGAGCTGTTCCCTGGGCCGGGACATCAGGTAGCCGGGGTCGCAGGCGACGATGCGGCCGGTGGGCAATACGAGGTGATCGACCTCAATCGCCCTCATGGTCGCATTGCCGAAGCGCTCGCCATTGCGCATCGCGCGTGCCAGGTCGGGAAAAGCGAACCGAGTCATGGTGGTAGACTCCCTCCAAACCGCGAACGGTAAGCTCCGCTCCGGGCCGTCACCGGAGAGCGCTTCGTTTGGCCTGGTGCCCGATGCTACTGGAAGAGCCGGCTGACTAGGCCCAGAAGAACGAGACCTGCAATGAAGACGCCGATGCTCACCAGCAGCCATCGGGCTGTCCCATCGTGCCGCGCGGCACACCGGCGGCACAGCAACATGGTAACGCTGTCGGAGGACGGCGCGCCGCTTGCCATCGACGAGAAGGTCTTCGAGCGCAACTCAACTTGCCCCGGCTCGACGGGCCCGGCGCACTGATCGCAAAAGTGGTACGCCAGCCTCAGTTCTCCCGACGATTGTCGCGCCTCGGCACAGATGGGACAAAGAACGATCTCGCGGTCCGGATCGCGCTCTTCCGTCCGAGCCGCATGCGCGGGAAGGAACGCGCGGAATTCTTCCCCCTGTTGGGCAGGGCGTCCACACCCCTGGCACAGCTGGAGCTGAGAGGACATGAGCAACTCTTCGGAAAGATGCCGGTCCATTCGGCCATGTGAGGCCACGGATTTCAGCCGTACATCATGGGGCGCTCAAGAGGCATGTGTCAAGCAAGTCCCCGCCCATAAAACCGATCCCTACGAGTCCGATCCTCACCATCGCGGTCTTTCCTTTTGTTTCCGGATGTTGTAGCGTTGCTCCGTCTCGCCATATCGTACTCATCTCCAAACATGCGGGTTCTTTTCCACATTGCCGGCCGCATCCTCGGCAGATGCCTTCAACCCGGCCGCGCCGGATGAGGAACCATCCAGAGTGATTTCCCATTCCGCGAAGTTGGCGACAACGGGCCTTGCCTCCTTCCCGTTGACCGCGACGCGCTTGACCGTGCCGTTGTCCGCCGTGCTGCCGCGAACCAGGAGTTTGCCGTCCGGGAGCTTGCGGACGTGGGTAATCACCGTCGTCGGCGGCAGGTCGTCGATGGGGTCGAGGAGGTTCGGGAAATCGACCTTGTTAACCTCAGCGACGCGCACAATCGGACTGAAGGGCGCTTCCGCGCGGTACTTCAGGCCGTCGCCGGCGTAATCCTTCGATGCGGTGGACACTACCTTGGCGTGTCGTCCCGGCCCGAATTTGTCGTGCAAGTAAACCGGAACGACCTCGTGCGGCGGCATGACCTTCGCGCTGGAAACGTACTTGTAGTGGTATGGCCCAACATGGACGGGAACGGTTGCGGGGGTGACGTTGCGGAAGTGCGCCACCTTCTGAGCGGCACCGTCTTCGTTGATGTAGATAAGCCCGTAGCCGGCTTCCGACGCCTTCTTGAACCGATCTTCCGGGAACCCTTCAAAGGTCAGCCCGTCCACGGTCAATCGGAGATTCCCATTTTGTTTGAACGGCCAGACCGTCAAGGGGAAGAAGTGCTGGCCGCTCAGGGTGACGTTGCGATAGACGTGGCTGTCGCAGTTGCCGACGAAACAACCGTAATGGGTCTGGTGCAGCCGCAAGCCATCAATCAGGAGCGAGGGAATGCCTGTATTGAAGGCATAGTGGACGTGCCAGATAAGCAGGTTGCGGACGATGAAGGGATGCTTCACGTCCGGGCCGACCCCGTCCGCGACGCCGTGTCCGTCTATGTTGGCTATGTCCAGTTTGGCGCCGTAGTTGCCGGTTTGGGAATGACTTTCATTGTCGTCGAAGCGGACGAAGGGGAGAGTGCGCACATCGACTTTCTTCGAGGCGCCGTCGGATTGTTGAATCGGCAAAACCAGCGGCACCAGCGCCTCGTACCGGAAGCCGTACAAGCCGTTCTCGACGGCGACGTTCCGGGTGAAGGTATTGCAGGCGTTGGCCCACCAGAAGCCGGCACCCTCGTTGCGATCGAATTGCAGCATTTGTTTGGGGAGGGGCTTGCTGGGGCGAGCGCCGACGGCCAGGTTGCGGTCGAGGACGTTGTAGACCTCGCTACCGTCCTCCAGGAAGAAGCCATGCCCCTTGCTCCGGTAGCCGACATTATCGCGGACAACCAGGTAGTTGGTTCCGTGGATGGCCAGCCAGCGATTGGCGCTGTCCCAGATGGAAGCGCCGATCACGTAGCTGCCGCGCATGGTATCGCCAACCAGGTGATAGTGCAGGCTGTAGCGCCCCAGCACCCCCTCCTTGCCGAGGTGGCGGAACTCGGCGTAGCTGATCGCGCCGGCGGAGTGCTTGTGATACATGGTGTGACCGCGTTCCCCCTTGGGATCGGCGGACTCGACGACGACGTTTCGGCTCAGGTTGGCGACCTCGCCCCGATAAAGACTGGTCCCCAGGTGCTCGAACTCCAGCGGCGCATTCAGGGTCAGCTTGACGCCGTCGAAGCCCCGGATACTCCGTTCCTCCGTGGTGGTGCCCTTCGGATCGGGGACGGCTACTGGAGTGCCCGCAAGCGGGGACATGCCGGTCGCCGTGACGATGATCCGGTCGCCGACTTTCCAGCCGCTGACCGGCTCCGCCAGCGTCAACACCTTGTCTTGCTTCTTGGCGGTGGCGCCGAGCTTGACCCAGGAACGGCTCAAGGGGGCGCCGTGGAAGTCCATCCGGCCGCCGCAGCAAACAATGGCCGGGCAGGATTGCTTGTCCAGGCCGTTCACGTACGCCAACCGGATCAAGGCGGTGTGCTTCGCGGGGATGGGTTGATCGGGTGTGCCGACCTCCAGCGCCGGCCGTGCCTTGCCCGGCTCCGGTTTGCCGGCGTGCATGTCACAGTCAAAGCCTTGTTCCGTCGCGTCCTCTCCGGCCTGAATCTTGATGAAACCCACATCGAGCCGGGTGTCTTTGTCGCGAGCGAAGGCGAGGGTTCCGGCAACGTGAATGGAGCGAATCACCTCGGCGGCGTTCCGATCGTAGGTGACGGTGTGTCCGGTGCGGATTTGGACCCTGGCTCCAGCACCGGGAACTTTGCCTCCCTCCCAGGTGGCCGGGTCCGACCAGGGACCGCTCTTGACGCTGCGCAGGAGGGATGGGGGCGTATCTTTGCCGATGATGCTCAACCCGCCCAGCCCCACGAGGATGAGCAGTAGGGGAGCCAGCAAGGCCGCGATGGTCTTGATCTTGGTCCGGAACAACATGGTCATCACCTCACCAGAGATTTCCGCGATGGGTTGTGGGACGAGCGCCGCGCCCATGCACCTGTCTCCTTGTCGTGGAGCTTCCTATGGCTAGAGGGATGCGGCCGGAGAATATTTTTACGATTCTGCCACGCCCATTTTTGTTATCGCCTCTTGTCGTCCTGGTGGAGTCAGGAACTGGCGAATCACTTCCGCCAAGATTTCGGGATGCGTGTAGCTGGGCACGTGGCCGCAGCCTTCGATGACCACGCGGCCGGCGTTGGGCAGCCCTTGCAGCAGCACCTCGGCGAGGGGGGACGGCACCACGCGGTCCCGATCGCCGCAGATGAGAAGCACCGGCTGCCGTATCCCCGGCAGGATCGGCCGCAGATCGAGATCGCGCAACATGTACGCCTGGCAGGAAAAAGCGGCCAAGCGCGCTCTCCCCGAACAGTCCAGATAATGCTCCCATACGTCGGGGAACATCTCCTTGAACGCGCCGCCGGCCGCCTTCAGAAGTACTTTCTCACGCAGCGGCAAACGAGCCATCTCGCCCGGAAGGAAACGGCCGAGGTACGCCAGGAAGCGCTCGGCGCGCCGCAGCGGTCGATAAGCCAGGCCGCCTTGCAGGATGCCGCGCGGCAAACGCTCCGGCCGAGCGTGCATCGCCTTGAGGACGATCGTCGAACCGAACGACGAACCGAGAATGTAGCTCTGCCACACTCCCAAATGGTCCAGAAGCGCCCACACATCCGCGACGAGGTCGTCGTGCGTGTAGCGGCGCACCTGCGCGCGATCGCGGTGGCCGCTCGGCAGGTCGTAGGCGATACAACGGAAATGTGCGGACAAACGCGAGATCGGCTGGACGAACGAACGGCAGCTGTCGCCGACGCCGTGGACGAACAGCAAGGGCGGTCCCTCGCCCCAGGTGTAGTACGGCATCCGATAGCGGCCGGTCTCGCAGACGGCATGGACCGCTTCGCGCTTGAACCTGCTCCGCGCCTCGGCGAAGTCGATCGGCGCGACGTGCTCGCCGGGATGCAGGGCGCAGACGTCGGCGCAGGACAGGGCGCAGTCGTGGGCCTCGCCGGCTGGGCAGGTCGGGCGCGCGGAGTCAGGGCAGGAGGCCGGGGCGGCGTGCTCCACGGGGAGTTTGTCGTTCATCATCATTTATAGAATACCACGCTGGCGAAGCTGATGCTCTCGTCGCCGTCGGGATGGACGTATTGATCGTAGTGCAGCAGTTCCCCGCGGTCCGGACGCAGGGACTCGATCACCGTGTACGTCGGCGGAAGCCCGCAAATGCGGCGCGCGTCGCTCTCGGCGGCGATGACCCGAAAATACGCGGCGGGGTCCGGCGCGCGATGAACGTCCGCCCCTTGTTTCTTCGCACCGGCCGGCGGACGCCGGCCGCTCGCCGCTCCGCCGAGTTCTTGCAGGATCGCGTGGTCCTGACGACGACTGTGCGTCAGAAAAGTCGGGCTGACGGCACGCGGGTCGCCGAACTTCGGCCCGATGTGGGCGAGGTCGCCGCTAATGATGTAGCAAATCGGCTCCTTCATCTCGCGCTCGACCGCCCGCAGGGCCGCGATCATCCGGCCGATGTCGTCCTGCTCGCTCGGCGAGCGGTTGGAATCAACGCAGTCGTGGAAGGAGCCGACCAGCAACGGGACGATGCGAAACGGCGTCGCGCCGAAGAGGTACTGCAAGAACACCACTTCCAACTCGATCGAGTGTTCCGGCAGGTGGGCGGGGACTTCATCGTCGAACAGTCCGTCGCCGTAGTGAGCCACCAAACGGTCGATGTAGGACTGGTCGGTCGGAGCGATGCCGAGCGGTGTCTGAAAATTCTTGCGTGTCAGGGTGTAGCGCTCGCAACTGTAGTGCGAGGTGCCGACGATGACGAACAGGCTCGCCGAGCTACGCTCGAACAGTGTCTTGTAGGCCCAGGCGTAAGTGTGCCCTCCGCGGGCGTAGTCGATGTGGGGAATGAGGGCCGCCCGGAAACGCGCGTCCGGCTTGCGCGGACCGGGGCGGCCGGGTCCGCCGGGTCCGGTGAAGAAACCATTGAGCGCGCGGCGCAGCAGCGCCGGGTCATCGCCGTAACTGGGAGTACAGGAGGGCGGGCGAATCGATTTGCTGGCATACTCGCGGAGGCGGGAACGAAAACGCGGACTATCGAGCAAGAGGGCATCATCGAGTTTCTCAACGAGCCGAGCGAACGCTTCCAGGGGCGGCGTTCGCCCGTCGATTCGGGCCATGACTTCGGCGCGGATTTCCTTGAGCGTGTGCGTGCCGTCGAACAGACGCAGCCAACTCATCTCCAGATGGGTCAATCGAACGCGACGCTCGGCGAGACGCAGCTGGTCCCAGATGACGTACCCTCCGCGGCCCTCCGCCGCCGCCGCCAGGTGCGGGCGCAGCCGTGGACGCTCCAGCGCGGACATGGACAGATCCTCGTCTCGCCGCCTGCTCAGACGGGATACCGCTCCAACCTCGTGAGACAGGCTCTGTCTTATTGTGGGGAAGCGTGGGTGGAAGAATCAAGAGGCCGTTTCGTTTCGCCCCCCGCGGAGTGGCGGAACGAAACGGCGCGGCCCGACCTCAGCGCACCTGGTTCGCCATGACCCACAGCATGTAGGCGACGCGCTGGCGCAGGATGCTGTCGCGCCGCCGCTCGCGTTGGGCATGGTGCTGCCACAGGCAGTAGATGGCCGAGATGGCCAGAGTGGGCACACTACAGAAAAGGGCTTGCATGAGACACCTCCGTGATCCAGAGCTACTGTTGCACCGAAACCCGGGGAGGGTCAAGTCCGGTAATCAATAGCGACAGGTCCAATGGAACCTGCCGGCTTCCTGCCTCTCGAAACGACGCTGTTCAGAGATGCCGACGGTTATCCTCCCCTGGCAGAACCCTAGGTCACGCGGCAAAGGTTGTCAAATTCGGCGGGAAATGTCTGGTCCGGCGGGAATGTCCGCCTCTTGCAAAAAGGACGAACTCCCTGTAGCAGAAAAGAGACATCTTAATCACGGAGGCAGCATGGAGTCTTTTCGCAACCGCGTCGTTTTGATCACCGGGGCGGCCAGCGGCATCGGCCGAACGCTCGCCCTAACACTTGCCCGCGAGGACGCGCGCGTCGCCGCTCTCGATCGCCAGGCCGAGGCTCTCGACGGGCTCGCCGCCGACCTCAAAGGCAAGATCCTCGCCTGCGCCGTCGCCGACGTCACCGATCTGGCGGCGGTGCGCGCGGCCGTGGCTCAGCTGGAAACGCAACTCGGACCCACCGACTTGATGGTGGCCAGCGCCGGCATCGGCATCGAGACGCCGGCGGAAAGCTTCCGTGCCGAGGACTTCACCGCTCAGATCCAGGTAAACCTCATCGGCGTCATCAACACGCTCGACGCCGTGCTGCCCGGCATGTGCGCGCGTCAGCGCGGCCACGTCGCCGTGCTGTCGAGCATGGCGTCGTATCGCGGTCTGCCGCACATGGGCGGCTATTGCGCCAGCAAGGCCGGCGTCAACAGTCTGCTCGACGCGCTGCGCGTCGAGCTGCGACCCAAGGGCATCGCCGTCACGACCATTTGCCCGGCCTGGATTCGCACCCCGTTGACAACCCCCCTCGATCTGCCGGATAAGGATATGATGGAGGTGGACGACGCCGTGCGCCGCATCGTGGAGGCCCTTCGCGCCCGCAGACCGTTCCTGGCGTTCCCGGCCGGCTTTGCCTGGCAGGCGCGGCTGCTGCGGCACACGCCGCGGCCGATCAGCGATTGGCTGACGCGCCAATGGGCCCGGAAAATGAACAAGGGACAGCCCTGATGGAATCGCTCTTTCAATACGTCGCCGCGCCGACGCAGTGCGGCTATCTGCCGGGGCAGAAATGGAGCCTGGAGTACAATTACGTCGGCAGCCTGACGCCCGCCGAGTATTTGCGGCACATGCTCGACAACTGGCGCCGCTTCGGCAACATGCTCTTTCGGCCCGTCTGTACGTCGTGCCATGCCTGCCGATCGCTGCGCGTCCACGCCGCACGCTTTCGGCCCGATCGCAGCCAGAAGCGCTGCCGCCAGACCAACGAGGGCGACCTCGAATTGCGCATCGGCAAACCCGCCGTCAACCGAGCCAAGCTGGCGCTCTACGACCGCTATCACGCCTTCCAGAGCGATCATAAAGGTTGGCCGCATCATGCTCCGCGCGACGGACCCAGCTATGCCGATTCCTTCATCCATCATCCCTTCCCCGTCGAGGAGTGGTGCTATTACCTCGAGGGCCGCTTGATCGGCGTCGGCTACGTTGACGTTCTGCCGGGACCGCCGGCGGGTTCAGCCGAAGCGGCCGGCGGCTTGTCGGCGATCTATTTCTTCTACGACCCGCGCCAGCGCGAACGCTCGCTCGGCACCTGGAACGTGCTCTGTGTAATCGCGGAGGCGGCGAGGCGGAAATTGCCCTATGTCTACCTCGGCTATTACGTCGAGGGCTGCGGCTCCATGTCGTACAAGACGCGCTTCGCCCCCAATCAGCTGCGCGAGGCCGACGGCGTCTGGCGCGATTTCCGGAGTTGATGCGGCGCTGGCGGTATTGGTTCCTCTCGAAATCGCTCGTCTTTGCAACAATCGCAACGTCCACTCTCTAAATAACTTGTGACGAAATCGACCGAGGGAGCCGAAAAAAAGGGGAAAAACCGCGCTCCCGTTGCGTGTTCTCTTTATTGGGAGCAACGGTTGCCTAAACGCAACGAACAGGATAGAATGACTAGGGCGAAACCGCGCGCCGCAGGTTCGCCGACCGTCTGTTCTCAGTGTGGAGATCCCAGCACATGAAAGCAGTTCAGTACCACAGACTCAGCGACCACTCGCAATCCGAGTGTGCCAGCGACAGCAGCAACCTGGCGGTGTCTTATGCGCGCTTCAGCGACCCACAACAAGGCGCTGGCGACAGTGAGGACAGGCAGGCGCGTGAGTTCGCCGCATTCTGCGAACGGCACAAGCTGACTCCGGCAAAACAGCAGTTCGTAGATCGTGGTCTGTCTGGCTTTCACGACAAGCACAGAAAGAAAGGCGACCTTGGCCGGCTGATCGAACTGGCCAAGAGCGACACATTTCCCAAGGGCACCGTGATTGTGGTGGAGGCATGGGATAGACTGGGCCGGCTCCGGCCCGACAAGCAAACCGAACTAGTGGCTGAGTTGGTTCGTACCGGGGTGCATATCGGCATCTGCCGTTTGAACGACATCTTCACCGAGGAAGACTTCGGCACGCACAAATGGATCATACTCCAAGTCTTCACCCAACTTGCCTACGACGAGTCCAAACAGAAAAGCGAGCGTGTGGCAGCAAGTTGGAAGAAGCGCAAGGAACGTGCGCGGGAGAGCGGCAAGCTGACCACCACCACCATACCGGCCTGGCTGGAGGTCGTGGACGGTGAGGCTGTAATCATTCCAGAGCGAGCGAACGCAGTGCAGCGAATCTTCACGCTGGCGGCGGAGGGCTTCGGGATCTTCAAGATCGTGCAGAGGTTGGCCGAGGAGGGCGTGCCTGCCTTCGGTGAGCGGACGGCACCCAAGGGCAAGAACAGCAAGCGCAGCCGGTTCTCCGGCAAGTGGAACCGGAGTTACGTGACGAAGATCCTCAACGACAAGCGGGTGCTCGGCGAGTATCAACCCACGCTCATGGCTCCGTCTCGTCACCCCGACGGCGAACCCATCAAGGATTATTTCCCTGCGGTGGTGACGGAGGAGTTATTCTACCTGGCACGCGCCGCAGCCAGGGCAAGGCACAATCAACCGGTTGCCAAGCCGTCACGGCAACGGAAGATGCGAAATCTCTTCGGCGGCTTGCTGGTCAACGCGGTGGACGGCGAGGGCTTCGTAGTCCACAACCGCTCGACGAGAGGCAAGCCCGAACTGCTCCTGTTGAACGCCAGCGGTATCGAAGCTCGCGCCGATTGCGTGACGTTCAACTACGATACGTTTCAAAAGGGACTCATGTGTCTACTTCGGGAGGTGAAGGCGAGCGAGGTCTTTCCCGCACAGTCGGGCGATAGGGTGGAGGAACTGCGCAAGAAGTTGACGGCGCTGAATGCACAGGTAGAAGAACTGACTGACGATTTGAGGCGTGCTCCCAGCCGGAGCGTCTCGACAGTGCTGAGGGAGAAAGAGGCAGAGGAGGAGAGGGTGAAGGAGGAACTGGAACGGGCAAAAGCGGAGGCAGCACACCCAGCGGCACATGACTGGGAGTCTGTGGGTGGTCTCGCAGCAAAACTGGAGGACGAGGAATCGCGGGTGAAGTTACGTGCCGTGCTGCAACGGCGGATTCAGCGGATCGACGTGCTCATTGCGAATGAAGGCAGGGTGCGGGTGGCCGTGGCGCAGGTTACGTTCGCTGGGAGTGACCTGCGACGGAACTTCGTCCTTTGCCATAGGGCGCGGGCTGCTGGTCGTGCGGGCGGGGCGCTGTGCTGGTCTTACAAGGACATTGCCGGCTGGGTGGACAAGCAACGAGACTTGGGGCAGTACCGCAGCGACGAGCGTGTGCGGGCAGGATACGACAGATACGTGAGCGAGCTACTGCCGGATGTCGTGGCGGCAATGAAGGGCGACGACAAGGCGAAGAGGAAGCTGGCCGACAGTGAGGGACGGCAGAACGTGGTTAGTTGGACGATTGAGTAGGGTCACGGACGACACCGATTCAAACGGTGCCTGAGAATGCAGACCGGAAAAGAACTGGTCAGACCACAAGTGGAGGGACGCAAGAGGGTTGCGTGAAAGTGACGACGTTGCAACGACCCCGCTACGATTGTGGCGGGGTTTTTCATGTGCCAACCGCAAGGCTTTCGTGACTGAGAAGATAGAGGCTCGGTAGCTCACCGTGAAAGTGCAGGTCTATGATTGCGTCCTGAGAATCAACTGGTCTGACCAGAAGTGGTTTCGTGCCAGAGGGATAGGGAAAAGTAACTGAGCTGCAACGAGTCTGTAGGCAGTGCGGGAGAGATTTTGGCTACGGTGGCTGGTAGAGAGTACGCATCGCGAGGGACATTCCCGAAGGGAGGGAGGAGGGGCGTGGGGGATCGCCTGGGATGCCTCTGGGGACGCCCAGTGTTGCGCCAGTGGAGTCCGCACAGGGGAAGACGGGGATGGGGGCTGGATGACAGGAGTGGGGAGGAAGAGTCAGCGGGTGCGGCGAACGAATGCTTGCAGCGAGCGTTACCAGGCCGTATCTTCAGTGTGCTGCCGTCGTTCACCTCGGAGGTCGCCGTGAGAATCCATTACCGGCTTACTCACCAAGATTGGGTCGCGTACTACCAGCAACGATGGGGAAAACGGATGCGGCTGGCGCGGATCGTGATACACATTCTCGTTTCCCTCCTCAGTGGTCCATTATTTTTCTTCCTATTCCGTTTCCTCATCTACTATCTAATAAAGTTCGTGTTGTGGTACGTATCCCCTCCCCCCAATGAGGATGTGTGTAGTGCGATCGCCCTTGTGGCAGCGTGGGTCATCGCGATCGTTGCTCCCTGTGCCATGTTGGCATTCCCGTACCGAGACATGCATGGCCCAAAGAACACAAAGCCGGACATGGAGATGATCCAACGCCACATCCGCCGGGAGCAGGAGGCAGGGCGCATCCGGCCCTCCGCGCGCTACCAAATGTCGATTGATGCCGACGGGTTCACTGTCGCCATCGAAGTGGAAGAGGCGACGGAGACGGGGGATTACTCAGGGCAGTGCCAGCATCGCGCAAGATGGTCGGCGGTGGACTCTCTTGAAGAGACGGAGAGGCACGTCTTCCTCACCGTGCGCAAGGTTGGGACGATCATGGTCCCAGCGGCGGCATTTGTAGACAAGGAAGAGTTTCACAAGTTCGTTGGGGCAGTAAAGGGCTATCTCCGGCCTGGCCCAGCGCGAGAGGGTATCACGTCGTTGCCGCCTGAAGGGATAGTCACGCGCAACTCAAGTAGTTTCGGTACTGGCGAGTAGATTGGTGAGAGATATTGGCCCACCAGAACAGGCTAAGATACCGCGGTGATTCCCGCCAGCGGAGGACTCATGCCCAATCGCTTACACCGACCGCCGTTGACCGTCGAACAGATCGTAGCCTGGGCCAAAGCCCACAGGCAGCGCACCGGACACTGGCCGCACGCCGGTATGGGGTCGATCCCTGACGCGCCCGGCCAGACCTGGCGGGGCATCAACAGCGCCTTGAGGAATGGGAACCGGGGATTGCCCGGCGGTTCGTCCCTGTCCAAGTTGCTCGACGAGCATTGCGGGTTGCGGTTGACGGTGGAGCAAGTCCTGTCCTGGATGGAGGCTCACCGTGGGCGCACGGGGTTATGGCCCACCGGCGCGTCGGGAAAGGTACTCGACGCCCCTGGGGAGAACTGGTGCGCTCTTGATATGGCCCTGCGCCACGGCAATCGCGGTCTGCCCGCTGGACTGTCCCTCCGGCGGTTGCGTTTGCTCCTGGTGGGGACAGACCTTGCGTAGACGATGGCGCTATCGAGGCTATACCAGAGGAGTCTTAGCCGCCAGTCGTCGCAAGGCCAAGCGCAAGGCACCCTGTGCTTCGGGCGTCCTCTCCAGCCAGATGAGGAAGCGGAGCACCGGCTCCGTGGTCCGGTTAAGGTGTGCCCTGCCCGCCAACTGGACGTGCTCGAACGCGAAGTCCGCTGCCAGTCGGTCTATCATCTCTTGCAGCAATCCCACCACGTCCAACTCCTCGACGCGTGACACTCCTCGCAATACGGAAGAAAACTGCTGGATCATCGGAAAGCCCTCCTCGGAGAACAACCACCTTCTTCATGGCGGCTGCCCGTTGATGCGGACTGTCGCTCGTCTCTCCTGTTCCTGTGGGCGGCAACTCGCAGCGGTCCCTGGACTGTTAGGTGGCTCGCCTTGGAGACTGAGTGGCAGTGCTGTCGGTGTTAACGGAGGTGGGGTCCGTCCCGGTGGAAACGGCGCTGGGTTAGAACAAACTTCGAGGGTGTGGCTGCCATCACCGTTGCGGCGGTGGTCAGAAGAAGGAGTCCGTCGTGAACTGCGCCCTGCCGCCCGTCGTTAGGCGTAGGGGGGATAAAAAGCCCAGTTGAGGGGTGAGTCTACCAGGTGCAAGAGAGAACGCAAGAAGATTCCGCCAGGAAAAGCAAACGCAGCTGGACGCACGCAAAAGCCGGCGGAACGTCTGGGGGAGGTTCGTCACCCAGCCGGAAGGAACTCACGCTCCGCCGGCAGGATGAATGTACCCGGTGGGAGGCTGGATGCAAGAGGGTTGCGTGAAAGTGACGACGTTGCAACGACCCCGCTACAACGTGGCGGGGTTTTTCATGTGCCGACCGCATTCTGGCCGGGGTGGACGGGAGTGAGAGTGGCGATTGCACGTAAGGGGCGATGGCGAGGTCGCGAATTGGAATTCGATTTTGCTATCTTCGAGAGTGGATATGGGATACGATAATCGCGATCCAAACTATGCCGGACTCTTTCTCCCAGGAGAGAGGCGCCCATGTTCATGAACGTCACCTGTCCGACGTGCGGGCATCGCTGCCGCGTACCGGAGCGCTCGCTGGGGCAGCAGGTCAAGTGTCCCGCTTGCTCGCAACTTTTTCAATGCGGGACCGTGTCGCCGCCCTCGCTGACGGCCCGTCCGTTGGCCACGAAATCCCCCGATGTTCAGGAAACGCCGCAAGCTCGCGCCGCGCAGGCGTTGCCAGGTCAAAGCATCCACTATCGCTGCGCCCGCTGCGAGAAACCACTGGAATCCCCGGCGCACCTAGCCGGCCACAAGATCAACTGCCCCGATTGCGGTCAGCGCCTTCAAATCCCGCTCCACTCTACCGCGCCGCCGGCCTCGCTGGACAACAAGACCATTCTCGCCACCGAGGAACCGCCCCGCATACCCGTGGTTCCCGTTTCTCCCGCTCCGCACGCTCCGCACCCGCCGGTTGCGGAAGAGCCGATCCTCACCGTCCTCCCCGTCTCCCAGCCGGCTCCCGCGGTGCAGCGGGAATACTGTCTGGAGTGCGGGGTTGAAATTACCCGACGCCCGCGCGTCCAGACCTGTCCCGACTGCGGCTCGCTCTTCTGTTCTGCACGCTGCTACCGGGACCATTGCCACCACGCCCACCCCTCGCGCCGTCGCTAAACGCCCTTTCGGTTGAATAGGAGCCTCGTCATGGTCGCCAAGGTCACCTGCCCGATGTGTGGACATCAGTGCAATCCGCCGGAACCAGCGGGACCGGAGATGCGCTGTCCCACTTGCTTCTCGGTGTTCCCCGTCAAGCCGGCTCCGGCTTCTCCGCTGATGGGGCGGGCCGCAGCGGGAGCGCCGGCCGTCGCCTCGCCGAACCGAACTCTGCTGGCCCAGCCGGAAGCAATGATTCGCTACAACTGTCCACGCTGCAAGAAGTCGCTGGAATCGCCGGCTAGTTTCGCCGGACAGAAGTTGAATTGTCCCGATTGCAATCAACGGTTGCAGATTCCACAGCCTGCCACTCCTCCGCCTCCGCCACTCAACAAAACGATCTTGGCAACGGAGGAGCCGGTGACTACTTCCGCCTCCCCATCCTCATTGCCACCCGCGCCTCGGCCCCCGGTCGTTCCCGTGGCAAAAGTAGTGCAGCTTGACGCGGTCCCTGATGTGGTGGAATCGGCAACGCCGTCCGTCCGCGAGAGTTGTTTGGAGTGCGGCAGAGACCTGACGCGCCACGCGCGCGTACAGACCTGCCCCGATTGTGGCTCGCTGTTCTGTTCCGCCGCTTGCTACCGCGAGCATCATCACCACGCGCATTCGCGCAAGCAAAAGAAGCGGTCCCGCCCCGTCGAATGCGAGTACTGCGGAAGCACCGCCATACCCCACCGGAAGACGGAGATTTCGCAAGAGGGATGGATCACCTTCGCCTTGTTGCTGGTGTTCTTTTTCCCCCTATTCTGGATTGGTTTGCTGATGACGAAGACGGAATGGTTTTGCGCGGATTGTGGAAGGCGGCTTGATTGAAGGAACAATAGAGAGGAAGTTCGACCACGGAATCACGCGAGCCGACTCTTGCCAGCGCCACCGTCCGATCCGTCCAAAAGGCGCCGGTGGTGGCGTTGCTGGATGAGGAAGAAATAGAAGCCGGTCGAACAGTCGCCGTTGTCCTCGACCGGCTCCTGCGGGAGGAAACCGGCGGAACGTCTGGGGGAGGTTCGTCACCCAGCAGGAAGGAACTCTCGCTCCGCCGCCAGGATGAATGTACCCGGTGGGGAGGGGGAGGCAAGAAGATTCAGTGAAGGGGGAGCAAACGCGGTCGGAGCGAGAACCGCGTGTGGTGTCCGAACGGATGCGCGTGGTCCCTACGTTAGTTCGGCTCCAGCCGAAGTGCTAGAGGCGTACTGCGCGCCGATACGGACGCATTTATGAGCAGCCTAGTGGGTGGATAGCGAGTCTACTCGACTGTGGAGAGAACGAAAGGGCAATGCCGTTATTTAGGAGGACACCAGCGATGACGATGAGTAAAGAAGAAGCCGAGAACTTGCAGCCTGGTACTCGACTAAAATACGTGACCGCCAACGGATCACGGATTGGAAAAATCTGGGAGAGGAATCCATCTGGCCATGCGGGCACCTACACAATCGGGTTCGAGAACAACTCTACAACACTCCTCGGCGTTGAACAATTGATGAAGTGTTGCACCCTCTTGCCGCTGGACAGGCAAAAAATCGACGCAAACTTGGCAAAGTTTTTGGCTGATGGCTTCATTGAGTGGCCCCCCGGTGCGAAGGACTGCCCCATCGTCTACCGAGTTCGGTACGTTGAGGGCAAGCTGGCCAGTTTCGAGGTTTACCACGTCAGGGATGATATTTCACCTGAAATCTTGGAACACAAGGATAGTGGAACAGCTCCGTCGGATAGCAGTGGTAGTATCGCCGAAATGGTCAGACGGGCAATGGATGCTTTCATCAACACCCTGCACCAACAGTAATAATGCAAAGTGCGAAAAACATAACCAGCGTCGGTGTGATGAAGATGCCGAGTGGTTGAGGGATGCGCCATCACTCGCCTACTTCGGCAGAGTTGTCGCCACGCTGACCACCCCGCCGACACCGCCGACTGAACCACGGGCGACACCGACCACGGGAGAGGGGCGACCTCCCCCGTTTCGGGTTAGTTGTTCTCGGTCGGATACGGTGGTTTCTCTGGGATCTCAATGTGCAGTGTGGTTTTCTTGTCGGGGCCGGGGTCGGCCTTATCGAGATGTTCGTGCAGCGCTGCCTGGAGGTCCGGGTTGATGGCGTCGAAGTGCGTCATCAGGACGTATTCCCAGCCATGCTTGTATTGGTTGATAACCCTGTTTAACGGCGCGGCGCGCAAGACCCAATCGCCTTTTTCCAGATGGATTACCCAGGAACCATACTCCTGGCTCCATTTCCATTCGCCGCCATAGGTGCGACGGATACATTCGCCGTACAGGGCGGCGATGGCCCACATTTGCAGGTCCGACATGGGCGGGGCGCCCGGCGCTCGCCACGCTTCGATATGTTTGGCGAGGTAGACGACCGTGTTCCGGTCGAAGCCATACTCGCGGCCATCCTTGCTCGCCTCTTGGCGAACGCCCTCGGCCGCTTTAATAAGCATCTCTGGCGTGAAGTCGGCGAAAGTGAACTCGCCTTTTCCTTTTCTCTTGCGTTTTCGTGTCATGGTCATGGTCCTTTCGTGTTGGGTGGGCGGCGACGGACTACATATCAGGTAGCCCAAGTCTTCCAACCCGCCTAGAAGAAGGATACGCACTTTTTTTTCGCGCGGACGGACGGAATACTTTTGGGGAGGTTTGGGAGGTTGGGGAGGTTTTTGGGCCACGCGCCAGAAAAACGGGCGATCGGGCGCGCCCTGTGACGGTTGTGAGGGTTGTGACAGTTTTCCGACCAGTCCGGCGCAGAAAAACGGGCGGGCAGGAGCGCCGACCGACCTCGTTTTTTCTGGCCCGCACCCAAAAACCGTCACAACCCTCACAACCGTCACAGCGCCTCCTGCGAACCTTTATTTCCCGGCATCCGCGAACCTGCGGACTACCCACACCGAACCGGCGCGACCACGCTTATCGTCGGGCTTGTCGATACAGCGGCCATTGAAGTTGCGCTTCCGATACGTCCGCAGGCGAAGACCGAGCTGCATAGCCAGCTTCTTCTGGTCCGTACATTCGGTGAGGGTTTCGATGGCCACTTTCATGTCTTGGTGCCAGCGCTCTATCTCCGTCCCGTCGTACAGTTCTTTGACGACCCTGGCCGTAGTAAGACCGCGACCGTTTTCGTCCATGATTTCCCAGCAGCGCAAGATCTCCGTCATGGCGCTGGCAGCTGGGTCGGATTGCGTTTGGAGTTCCTGGCGGGTTAGTCCAGGGTCGGGCAGGCCGCACCAGACAACGGCAGACCGCACCAGGTTCGACCAGCCCTCGAACGAACCCCAGGCGGGCAGGCCCATGTCGGGACGACCGGCGACGACGTAGGCCCGCAGGAGAGTCAGAGCGGCGCCGAGCAGCGTGCGTCGATTCTTGCGGACGTGGGCGAGCAGGTTGCGGTGTTTGAAATCGTCGCGTAGTTCTGGGTTCTCCATTGGCGATTCGAGGCGGATATGGCAGGTACGGCGGGCGGTATCGGCACCGAGGGCGACGTTGTTGCCCGTCGCAAACCATGTCACGTAGACCGGCGCTTCGACTATGCGGTTGTATCCCAGCAACCGATCGCGCCAGGTTTGGGCGGTCAGGGCGGCGTCGAGAGTGCCGCTTCCGAGAGAGGCGGTCAGGTTGTCAAAGAGGACCATTCTCTCTCCACTGATGACGAACGACGTTATCCGCTTGCGCAGCTCGTCTTCGTCCTGCGGGTATGTGCTGACGGTCATTTCCTTGCCGGTCAAGATGCGGCCGATGACGTGCATCAGCAGACCTTTACCCGCACCGCGGACATTGGCGTCGGCCAGGAACAGCGGCGCCGGCCCCTGGAAGGCGAAGCGCGCCAGCGGCGTCAGCAGCGCCGCGAGCCAGGCGGCCTTGTGCGTCCTCTCCTCGAACGGGAAGTCGGCGACCACACCGAGCAGCTGCTTCCTGGCGGCGATGGCGTCGTCTTTGGTAGGATTCTCCTCAAGGTAGGGCAGGCGGCCGATAGGCATTAGGACCAGCCCGGTCGCGGCGTCGTATCCGACCTCATCCAGCACGGTCCCGTCCGGCCGCAGCACCGGGTAATCGACGACAGCTTCCAGGTGACGCAGACCTTCCCATTTGCCGTAGACGTGGACGGCGTTGACGGACTTGCTTGATGGGTCGCAGGGCACCTCGGTCTCGATCCCCTGCACCATTTTCTTCTTGAACCAATCGGCGGACGCGGCCATCCTCTCTTCGAGAATCGGTTTCGGCAGCGGGTCAATGCGCGGCGTCAGCGGCCGGCGGATTCCCTTGGCGGCCGGGCTGCTGTCCTTGAGTATCCACGCCAGCATTCCGGCGCGCTGGTAGAGGTTCTCGTCTGCCATTGCAGCGAGGGCGGCGATAGCGGCCTGGTTAACTTTTTCCTGCTCGACCGTAATGAGGATCTTCGGCCGTTTCTCCTGGGAGTCCTCGTCCACCAGGTCGGGCAACACGTCCTCGATGGGCGTCTCGGTGATTTCGCAGCCTTCGTTCAGGGCGTCGTCAATGCCCTTCGGTATGCGTTTCTTGTCTTTCATTGACAGTCCTTTCGTGTTGAGGTTGACCATTCTTCGAGTACGGCGTTGTACCCAATTGCAACGAGAGACTTTGCACAAGCACGCAGCGTTCGGCCTACGTCTTCTTTCGTTTCATAGTCCCGGTCCCAAGCCAGCAGGATTTTTTCGTGGATATGCGGGCCGCTACCCGACAGCCAGTCAACGGCCGCTTTCCAACTCCCGACGCCGGGTATGCCAATGGTCGGGATGCCGGTCAGCAGGAACGCGATGTCGGCTTTCAACTCACCTTCCGTAATGCGAATCACGGTCGGGTCGGCGCCGGCGAATCCCAGCGGAAAATGCAGCGGACTGCCAGGACCAGGACCACCGTAGTTCCGCGACGAAATGTAGGTGTATTTTGAATCGCTGTCGGCATTGTCGGAGCGCACCTTGAGAGCGACGATTTGCCCCGCAAAGTCGCGGACGGGAATGACGATGCCAGACGCACCGGCAATCGTCAGATCGCCATCCTTGATGACGAAACCCGGCACCTTGAGCAGCGGGCAGCGGCCGTCTCTGTCGAGGAGGCAGGAGTAGACCCGGTGATAACAGCCGGTGTCGGGATCTATCTTCCTTCCGATTGAGATGAGCCGGTCCAGGAAAAACTCCTGCACAACGGCGGCGATACGTTCGCGGCCGTAGCGCGGCAGGGTCTTGTATCCGCTACCGATGTCGGTGATACCGCGTTCTTCCAGGTTTTGGCGGTGGGCGTCGGAGAGGTCGAGTTGGCGGAGGAGGAAGGTGTAAACGGTGTCGAGGTCGGCGGCAGCGGCACGGCCAACGGAGGAGGCGTCGTGCAGCAGCCAGAACGGGACGGCTACTCCGTCACCACGATGGACGTAGTAGGCGTTCCCGTTGCGGTCGAACTTCTGCCGGAGGCAGCCGGTGGGTTCGCGGCGGCAGATGATGACGGAACCGTCGGCGCTCTTGGAGCACCATGAATTGTGGAGGCAGATGGGGCAGGGGCGGATAGGTGCCCAGCCGCTCTGGGGCGCGACGCAACGAAATTTCTTTCCGCACGAGCGCGCGGACGATATAATAGCCATTGAGATTTCTTTCGTGGGCCGCTGGCGTTAGGTGGGGACTTGACGCCAGCGGTTTTTTCGTCAACAACCAATCACTAACGCGACGAACGGGGCGACTCATCCATCGGCACCAGGTGCAGACGGAAGTAGTCACACAATTTCTGCATGTTCTTCATTGCGAGATCCTGCCGTCCATTACGAAAATCGTAAAGTGTCGGCGTGGGGATACGCGTGTTGTACGACAACTCAGTCAGCGGCAGTCCGCTGCACATAATTTGTTGACGCAATGTCTCAGCTAGACTCACGGTGTTAACCTCCAATCGGAAATCGGTATTCGCTGCTCCCCATACCTTTCATCGTATACCCCCCAATAGGTTTGTGTCCAGTTCGGTCGAGCACTTTATTGAGAAAAATCCCAATATGAAGACTGTATGAGCATTTAGGGAGAGTCGAAAAAGTGACACATCCGACCTTACAAGGGTTTGTACCTGAAGCATACACGGGGGGTGGCAACGTTGGCCTCCCTCGGCAAGTGGTACATACACACCGATAACGACGTTATTCAGACCCACCACGTCAACCTCGGAGCGTATTCCCGCAAGGTCGGTGTCTTGCCACCTTGGGAGGAGTTGTTACGACAGCAACAGCCACACGTTACCAGGCATTCAGCGACACCAACCACCGCCGCCCTATTGCGGTTGCCCGTTCACTGGGCCAACTGTTGGACAGGCCAGGGAGTGTCGTAAGGGTGAGGTGGCCGTGTGGGTGGACGGCAGGAGGTTGCGGGCGGTGGTGTTCCACCCGAGCAGCGGTACCCCACCACTGTCCCCCTACCGACCTCGCTTGATGCCCGTGCCAGGCGTGGTCTTTTCGTGCGCACAGAATTCCGAAGTGGTCGCGCCACGAAAGCACATAATAAGTTTGTGTCCACAACTTTCTCGACGAGGAGAAGAACGGTGAAGAAGCAGAAGGCGAACAAGTATCAGGTCATGCGTCCGCACACGGCAGCGGAGCGTTCCGCACTCAAGGAGGCCATCCGCCATGCAGGGCGGATCAACGTCCCTATCGTGGAGGACGAGCACGGAAACATAATCGACGGCTACACGCGGGACGAAATCTTGCGCGAACTGACGGCGGAGGGCGAGGACATTCACGACCCGGAACGAGACATCCGCTATGGACTCACCGAGGGGGAGAAGCGGTCACTCGCCCGCAGTCTGAATGCAGCACGCCGCCATCTCAGCACAGCAGAACGCCGCCAACTCATCGACGACCAGTTAAAGGACACTGCCGACCGTTCCGACCGACAGATAGCGGATCTCTTCGGCGTCGATCACAAGACCGTTGCAGCGCGGCGGGAGCACCTGATCGCAACTGGGGAAATTCCCCAGTTGAACGCCACCACCGGCGCGGACGGCAAGACGCGGAAGGCACGACGAGGCTCCATCCACGCCAGGGACGGCAAGGAGGCGAAGATTGTCCGCGAGAGCCTGAAGGTGCTGACCCCCGACGAGGTGCCGAACAAGGTCGTCGAAGCCCGCCGCGTGATGGGGATTGCGAACAAGAAGATATGGCGGGAGAAGCGCAAGCAGAAACCGCCCGTCACCTTTGACCTGGATAACATCGACCTCCGAGTGGGCGACTGCCGCGAAGTTTTGAACGATCTCGCGCCGGGCAGTGTCAAGTTAATTATCACCGATCCGCCGTGGGACAAGGCGGGGGTGTATGAGCAGAGAGTCTACGACCTGTGCGGATTAGTGGCGTCACGTCTGCTGCACCCTGACGGACTGGCGTTTGTCTATCACTCGTCCATGTACTTCGTTCAATCTCTCGTCGATGTCGCCTCCCACCTGGAGGAGCAGTGGCCGTTCGCGCTCGTCCACCAGTATTCGACCAACAAGGTGCATGAACGCGAAGTATTCGCGGGGTTCCGTCCCATACAGGTGTGGAAACAGAAAGGGTCAACGCGCCAACTTGGTTTCAAGTCGATGGACGTGATTATCCGACCAGGCAGACCGGAGAAGGAACACCACCGCGACCAGCAGGGATTAGCGGAAACGGTGGACTTGGTTCGCAAGTTCAGTGAGCCAGGTGATTCGGTGTGCGATATGTTCATGGGGAGCGGCACGGTAGCAGAAGCCTGCCGCATCACCGGGCGGCGCTTCGTCGGTTGCGATATTGTGCCTGGTCATGTTGAAACTGCTATTCAACGCTGTCTGGAGTGTCAGGAGGTAATCGTTCACGTGTCGAGGTTGCCAAGTCGTCGCTGGATCGCTAGTCCAGCTGCATGAATGCGGACCCGCCAATCCCTGACGAACTCTGGCAGCAAATCCCGCCCCCTGCTCAAGCCGCTATCCGCGCTCTGATCGAGCGATACGAACGACGCCTCGCCGACCTCGAAGCCCGACTGAAGCAGAACTCCACCAATTCCTCCAAGCCACCCTCGTCCGACCCGCCGACCCTCAAACGCCCCCCGCCCAAGTCGCCTTCCCGCAACAAAGCGGGCGGTCAGCACGGGCACGCCAAGGTCCAACGCGCTCTCGTCGATCACCCCGACGCCATCCGCGACTGCAAACCGACGGCCTGCCGCCATTGCCAACAGCCGCTGCACGGCGACGACCCGCAACCACTCCGTCATCAGGTCTGGGACGTGCCGCCCGTCCGGCCCATCGTCACCGAGTATCGCCGTCACCGTCTCACTTGTCCTCGCTGTGGCCTGACCACTTGCGGCTCCGCGCCAGCCGGCCAAGACGGGCCTCGGCTCAAGGCCGCTTCCGTCTTGCTGACGGGAGCCTATCGCTTGAGCAAGGCCAAAGCTGCCCGCTTGCTGAACGACCTGTTCTCCATCCCGCTGTGTGCCGGACAGGTATGCGCCACCGAGGCCGAGGTAGGCCGGCAGTTGAAGCCGGTCGTGGACGAATTGCTGGCGTCGGCGCGGCAGCAACCCGCCAACGTCGATGAGACATCGATGGGTCGCCGTCGTTGGTTGTGGGTGATGGTGACGGCGTTAGCTACGGTGTACCAAATCGCCAGCGGCCGCAACCGCGCTGCCTTGAGAGCATTGGTGGGCACCGACTACCGGCGCGTGTTGACCAGCGACCGGCACAGCATATACAGCCACCTGGCCGAGGAACGGCACCAGTGGTGTTGGTCGCATCTGCGTCGAGATTTTCAGGCAATGGTGGATCGGAACAACGCGGGATCGGCAATTGGTAAGGAGTTGTTGGCGATGTCGGGTCAGATGTTGGGCTGGTGGAAGCGGGTGCGGGATGGGACGCTGACGAAGGTGCGCTTCGCGGGCCGGTTGCACGCCCAAAGAGAGTTTCGTCTGCGCTTCCGTGCCGTCTTGGAGCGAGGGTCCGCGTGCGGCTGCGCCAAGACGGCGGGAACATGCCGCGAACTGCTGCGTGGGGAAGTATCGATGTTTTTGTTCGCATTTGTCGATGGTGTCGAGCCGACCAACAACGCGGCGGAGCGTGCCTTGCGTCATGGGGTGCTATGGCGGAAAATGAGTCATGGTCCCAAGAGCGTAGTGGGATCGGAATACTTGGGATGTATCTGGTCGGTGGTGGAGACGTGCCGCCAACAAGGTCGGGATGTGTGGGATTTTCTGACGGCCTGCATGGCCGCAGCCGCTGACGGGCGCATCATGCCGTCGCTGTTGACCCTGCCAAGTGAAGTTCATGCGGCCTGAACCTCAAAAGGGCAGTGAGCGATCATCCCTGACAAGATGCGAAGGAGAATGCCGTGACTGAAGTACCAGAGCTATCGAATTCGACCCGCCTCATGCCAGAGCGAAAACGGCGAGTGTGGACTGTGGTACTCTTGGTAGTTTTAGTATTAATTGCAGTTAACATCATGCTGGTATTGTGGGTGAATCTGAGTAGCTTCAATGTGTTTGCAGTGTGGAAGAATAGCCGCCGTATACAACGAGGCATGGCAAAGGAGAAAGTAGAAGTCATTCTTGGCGGACCGCCTGTAACCACCGCATATGAGTACAAGCCAGCATGTTTCGGTTCTATCACAGATTTATCACCAGGGCAACCCGTGGGAAAAACGGAGTGTTTCTGGGGTGGCGGAGAGACAATGATTATAGTGGAGTTTAACGAGGATGGAAAGGTTTTATGGTGGAAAGCCTGTTGGATTCCGACCCGACGGTTCAATCTCAAAATAGATTGGGGCGGGTGACCTGAAACCTGCCGTCTTCGCCGAAATGTTGGCAACCTCGACCCGTGAACGAGTACGTATGATCGAACAGGTTCCAAATACTCGCACCGCGAACACGAAATACAGGCTACCGAGGAAAGCACCGGAAGAAGACAAATCCTAGCAATCCTCATGCCGAAAATATAAGTCTTCGCTTGTGGACTATTTCAAACTGTAGCATTACCGAGGGACCGGAAGCAATAGTCCCTCACTGCATTCAGCACGCCTTCGGCGATGGGGTTTGCAGGGCGGAAGGTGGTTTGGGTTCGGTTGCGCGTATTCGGTGAGCCTGGTGGGGCATCTGTGCTCGCGGAAAGGGCATGGGAGCGCCCCGCCTGTGGCTACAGGCGGGGTTCCCAGTTGCGAGTGAGAGAGGTCAGGCGTCTTTCTCTCGCTTCGGGTGTTCGTGCCGTTGCAGGAATTGCTCGCAAGCAAGCTCCATGAGGAGCGTGACGCTCGTTCGCGGCTGCCAGTTGGCGGCAAGCACCGCCAGGCGGTCGAGCAGGTCAGCACGAAAGCGTTTGTTGATGATCCGCCTCATGGGCTTGGGCGTGGCGGTTCGGCCAGAAAACCGATTTTCCTGGGTGAAAAAGGATTTTGGGATCTGCCCTCGAAGTGGAATCGAATTGCACTTTACCCCGGATTTCCCAGATGGCATGGCTGTTTCGGCATGGCGGTCGGCGTTACAAGCCCCCCCAATAGTCCGTGACGGCCAGGGTTTTTCGTTGACCTGGATTTGTGGCTTCTGGATACTCGTGGAGCGTGGCGGTCCCATGAGCTCGGTTGGTGCGAGCACCAGCCGGGATCGGTCGGCTGCGAGCCGAAAACAGAACCTCGGGAGGGTTGCAAGATGTCAACGTCGAACGAAACCGCCGACCTGCTGATGAAGCGATTCAACAAGCTGGAGTTGGTGGCGGCAAGGTACGGGCCCACCTTCGAGGAGGCCGCCGCCAGCCTGGGCAAGAAATACAGCAAGGACACCTTCCGGAAGGCGATCGAGAAGGGCAACGAGGAGCACCGGAAGAAGGCGAAGGAGTTCATGGAAGAGTGGTTCGGGCTGATCAGTCAGAAAGTCTTGGGGAGGGCCGACAACAAATCGGGTGGAGGGCTTCCCATGAAAGGGCCGCACTGGGGTTGGTATGGGCTGATCGCCGTGGTGGCGCTGGCGCTGGCAAGCGTGCGTCTGCTGACCTGGCAGGGAGTGCGGCGACAGGCGCTCGATCCGGCGATGGTGCAGGCGCTCGATCCGGCGATGGTGCAGGCAGGCGAAACCCTGTTCCATTACGATTGGAATGAGAAGGATCCGCTGGCGGGCGGTGACGGACTGGGGCCGGTCTACAACGCCACCTCGTGCGTCGAATGCCATCACCAGGGCGGACCCGGAGGCGCTGGGGGAGTCGAACACAACGTCACTACCTTCGTCGTCACCGAAATCCGTCCCAACAACGCGCGAGCCGAAAAACGCGAAGGCGTCGTCCATGCTTATGCCGTCCACTGTCCGCCCGAGACGTTGAAGCACGTCCATCCACGGTTGCCGGAAATCAGCCAGCCGAGGCTGGCCATGCTCATAAACTCATCAGTCAAGCGCCAGGACAAGGACTGGCATCGTATCCGCGTCGTCTCCAGGGGCGACGGCGTTCACCTGTCGCAGCGGAACACGCCCGCCCTGTTCGGGGCGAACCTGATCGACGCCCTGCCCGATAGCGTCCTCATCGCCAACGAGCGCCAGCAACAATTGAAGCGGGGGGCGGTGTTCGGCCGCGCCCTGCGCCTGGCTGATGGCCGTATCGGACACTTCGGTTGGAAGGCTCAAAGCGCCAGTCTGTCGGCGTTCGTGCAGGCTGCCTGCGCCAACGAACTCGGCCTCGGCAATCCGGGACAGGCTCAGCCGCGCCCCTTGAGCCTTCCTTACTATGAGCCTCCCTCCCTCGACCTGACGGCGGAGCAATGCGATCAGATCACGGCCTTTGTCGCCTCGCTGCCGCGGCCGATCGAACGACTTCCAGAGGACCGCCCCCATCTCAAGCAAGTCTCCGCCGGCAAGGTTCTCTTCCATCGCATCGGCTGTGCGGATTGTCACACGCCGGATGTCGGCGGGATCGAAGGATTGTACAGCGATCTGCTGCTGCACGACATGGGCCAACAACTGGTAGGCGGCGGCTCGTACAACAATCCGCCGCCGCAAAAGGTGCCGGACAGCTCACCGGGCGATGGTCCGTCGCCGGGCGAGTGGCGCACGCCGCCGCTGTGGGGCGTGACCGACTCCGCGCCGTATCTGCACGACGGCCGAGCGCCGACGCTCCAAAAGGCGATCGGGCTGCACCAGGGCCAGGCCGCCAAGTCAGCCCAGAACTTCGCCGCTCTCGACAAAAACGAGCAAGCCTGGGTCGTCGCGTTCCTGCGGACGCTGCGCGCCCCATAAAGCCGGGGGAGGTGGATCATGTCCATCAAGTTCATTTGCAGTTGCGGCAAGCATCTGCGTGCCCGCGATGAGATGGCGGCGCGGCGTTCGATGTGTCCGCGCTGCGGCGCGCCCGTGGGCATTCCCTCGCTGCAACCGACGCATGGCGGTACGACGGTCGGATGCTCGGATGCTAACAACCGCCCTTGGTCCCACATTGGAGGCTGAGGACAATCTGCATTCCACCGGGATAGTTCTCGCCGGTCGAAAATCTGCGCTGTGTTTTCGATTGGACACGACTTCAATTTCCAGACTGTAATGGGTGTCATTGTGGCAGGGAGTTGGCGTGTGGTCAAAGGTCTATGATAGTGCTGCCCGCCCGGTAACGTCTCTTTTCCATATCTAAATTTCTTCATATGCCTGTGTCCTTGCGCATGCTGCTGCCGATCTCTGCGCAGGTTAGGCGACACTACTCGTGCAGACTGCACGGCAACGATTCGCCTACTTTTGCGATCTATTTTGCCGTGTAATCGGAGTTCATTTGCACGATGAGTCTGACCGGCTGTGCGTCAACGTGCTGTCGGGAGTGATGCGAGGGACAATCAAGACGGAGCCTGTTCGCTCCGCTCCCTCGCTCGCCTGACAATGAGGTTAGCTCACATGACTACTGCACAAGCCGAATCGACCGTCCAGAGCACTGAGACTGCGCCCGCTGTCGAGAGCAACAGCACCACGTCCAAGCGCGAAGCACTGCAATGGTTCGCCACGGTCGAAGAGGCGGTCTCCGCACTGCCCAACGTCCGCGCCAAGTTTGAAGAGGCGCAGGCGAAAAAGGTGGCGGACGGCGGCAAGCGCTCCAAACAGCAACCCGTGATTTGCAAGGTTTCCGATCCGCACGGCAAGGACTGGTATTGCGCGACTTCGTACACCAGCAACGCGCTAGAGGCACGAGCGCGGGCGGACGGCTACACCAGCGAAGAGCGGAACGACGATGGCACGGAAAAGGCGAGCACTCGCGCTCCGGGCGCGGTCAAGGCGAAGGTGGAGGCGGCGAAGGAAGAAGCGTGGATGTCCGCCCTCCCGTTCATTCCCGCTCACCAGCGCGTCCAGTTCTTGGTGTCGCAAGGTCTCGACACGCCCCGCGCGGAAGCGATTGTTGCTCGCATGGGTGACCGTCCGTCCGGCGTGGAGGCGAGCGAAGCCGCGACCGTGGCGAAGACGGAAACCGCGAAGGGCAAGGGCAAGGGCAAGGGTGCCAAGCAGAGCTAATCGCACGGAGCCTCACTCGCGTAGGGTGAGGCTAACCTCCAGGCACGGTAGGGACTGCAAACCTACCGTGCCTGTTCTCGTTTCATGGGAGCAACAATCGGAGGACATAGCACCATGACCGACAGTGACAAGCAATACAGTCT
>DATBGU010000007.1:0-11457 GCA_036557825.1 Gemmataceae bacterium | reverse complement strand
GGCCCACCCTACGCCTTCACCCTTCCGAGCAATTCTTGCCGCGCGGTCTGCAACGTCTCGGCTAGCTGCTCGCGCTGATGCTCGTTGGCGCAGCGGGCGTCGCGGTGGACCCAGGCGAGCGTTGCATCGAGGACGGCCAATAACGGAGCGACGGTCTCCGCGCTCGGACGCGGCGGCTCGCCCTCGTTTTGCAGATACACCGGCGATGTGTGGGCGCGGAGGCGAGGTCTGTTCTCGCTCCCCAGGCAGCGGGCCGCCAGCCAACCACTCGCGTCAATCCGCAGCTCCCGCTCGAAGGTCGCCGTGGGCCGTTCACCGTTCGCCTCACCGACGGCGACGATCTCACCGTTGTGCAGCAGTTCCAGCCGCTCGAACGGCGTCGCGCTGCGTGCTTCGGCGCGGACGCGCACCGTCCGACCCTCTTCGGGTACGGACAGCACGGAACCGGGGCCGTGTTCGTCCACCGACAGCGACAGAAACGGCCCATCCGTCACGATGGTCCGGCCCTCCCGAATCGCCTCGATCCAGGCACCATAACTAAAATCCTGATCCGGCTCCAGACGAGCATACGTGCGGACGGCTCCCAGCGCCACCGCGTTGCAGTCCTTGCCGCTTGCGCCGACCAGCGGCAGCCGCTGACCGCAGGCCAGCAGGCGATACCAGTCGTCGAGTGTTTTCGATTGCGGACTATCCAGGTGGCAAATCTCGAAGGCATCGACCTTGCCCAACAACAGCGCGGCCAGCGCCTCGCCCTGCGGATGCTCCGGCGTCAAACGCGGCGCATCCGGCCAGACGACGAGTCCCTTCTTGCGATGGCACTGATCGCACCAGTCGGAAATCGACCAGTCGTCCAGGCCGTCGGGGGCTCCGAAGCGGAGAGGATAGACGGGCCGGTGCGAGTTGAGCAGCGCCAGCGTGCCGAGGACAGGGTGCGTGTTGCGGGTGTTGACGACAACGCAAGGCGCGCCTTCCAGGGTTGGCTGCGTGCCACTGAAGGCGAGCAGGTTGACGAACGCGGCGGGATGTCCTGCTTGGGATGCCCTCTGGCGCGCCAACAAGTTGACCACGTCCAGTCCCTCGGCCGCTCCTTCCAGCCGCGCCGCGTGCGGCGACAATTCATGCGCTCGACAATCGCCCGAATACCATCCTTGCGCGTGCGGATCGAACCAGCGTTCGACTTCCAGACGCAGCGAGATTTTCCCCGGACCGAGGACGACTTCGCGGTCAAGCGGCAGGTACTCCGGCCCCTTGTGGATTTGAACGCGGACAGGGCCAGAGGGCAGGCGCACCTCGCAAGCGCCGTCGATGTAGGCGAACACCTCGCCGCCGAGTTGGACCTGACCGCCGACATCTTCGCCGGGTCCGATGGCGAACGCGGCGAGCCGTCCGAACGGCATGCGGCAGACGCCGGTGTCATCGACGAGGCGGATGCGTACCGGCGTCGGCTGCCTGGTGGCGGCATCGCTGACACGCACATGAACGGTGAGCATGGGATTACTGATACTTCGCGCCGGCGCGGTCGAGGATGCCCTTGAACGCGGCGATCGCCTTGGGAAACAACTCCGGCCCGGTGACGCCGCCGGTCGGCCCGCCGCCGAGCAGATGCGGCTCCAGCGTCGCGAAACCGTCGTAGGTCTGCGCCACGTCGGCGATGGACTCCGGAATGCGCCCCTGTCCCTCGCCGGCCAGGCAGCCGTGCTGCTCGCCAGCGATCCAATCCTTGATGTGGAAATGCGCCGTCCATCCCTTCGTCATCTGCCAGCCCTGCCACGGATCGTAGCCGCAGAAGACGTAGTTGGCGGCGTCGTAGACCGCTCGCAGATGGGGGTTGTTGATGGTCTGCATCAGATCGACCACGCGCCGCGGATCGTCGCCGTAGATGTTGTGCTCGTTCTCGTGCAGCAGCCGCACGCCGGCCTTCTCGGCGCGGCGCGTCTTCTCTGTCATCCGCGCCATCACCTCATCGCGCCATTGCGTCCAGTCGCCGCTATCCGCCTTGTAGTAGCTGAAAATGCGGATGTTCGGCGTCTCAAATATCTTGCAAAGCTCGACGGCCCGCTCGAAGCGCTGCAAGTGAGGCGCGAACGGCTGATCGATTTTGACCTTGCCGATGGGCGAGCCGATGGCGCTGAGGCGGAAACCGTGGCGATCGAGCAGCGACTTCAGTTCCTTTACCTGTAGGTCGGTCAGGTCGAGGACGTTGGTTTTCAGGATGGAGCGCAACTCGATGTGCCGCACGCCACACTTCTGTAGCACGTCGATTTGTTCCTGTGGATCGGGAGAGATTTCATCGGCGAATGCGCTGAGGGTGAACATATCGGTATCCAGGGATCAGGGGTCAGGGAATCGGGGCGCCTCGGACCCTAACCGTTACTTCTGTGTCTGGCCCGGTTGCCAGAGGATGTCATCGCGGCCGTTATTGTTGTAGACACGGGCCAGCACGAAGAGGAGATCCGAGAGGCGATTCAGATAAACGATCGCCTGCGGATTGATCGTTTCGCCCTGGGCCAGCGTGACGACCTCGCGCTCGGCGCGTCGACAAACCGTGCGCGCCAGATGGCACCACGCGGCCGGTCCCTGTCCGCCGGGCAGGATGAAACTCGTCAGCGGCGCCAGGCTGGCATTGAGGCGATCGATGGCCTGTTCCAGTCTCTCGGCTTGCTCGGCGCGGACGCGCAGACGTGCGCCCGCTGTCTCGCCGTCGGCTTGCGGCAGACACAAATCGGCGCCGACGTCGAACAGATCGTTCTGAATGCTACGAAGCAGATCGACCTCGGGCGCCTGCGGATGGTGGCTGAGGAGTAGACCCAGCACCGCGTTCAGTTCATCGACGCTGCCGTAGGCCGCCACGCGCGGATGGTCCTTGGGAACGCGGCTGCCGTCGCCCAGTCCGGTGTCGCCGTGGTCGCCGGACTTCGTGTAGATGCGGGATAGATAGACCATGACACGATGCTCCTGGAAAATGACGGCAGCCCCGCGCCCGGCCGTCCGAAGGGCCGTGCGCGGGGCTGTGCGGTTGGAACCCGTCTAGCACGGGCGCATCTTTCGCAGCGCGGCCCGGACGCGCTGCTTGGCCTGGCGAGTCTGCCGCTCTTTCTTGCGCTGCTGCCGTTTGAGTCGCTGCAACGCGGCCAGAAATCGCGGCGTCTCAGGCTCGCCATAGATCATGGCGACCGCTCCTTTCGCAAAACTCGGCGTCCGCCTCGCGGCATCGGAAGAGCTCGACTGCTCTCGCTTCACCATCCATCTTATGCGATCGTTCCGAGCCGCTGTCAATAGTCTGGGAGGACAATTTCTCCGCCGCTTGCGGCTTAGCGCTAGGCCGCGAGCGGCATCAACTGCACCCCGAAGTCGCGCCGCAGGTGTCGCATTTGCAGCACGCCCCGCTGCGCACCAGCGTCAGCTGCCCGCACTCGCTGCACGGATCGCCCTCGTAACCTTTGAGACGCGCCAGCCGAATCTTTTGTTCCATCGTCGTCTGTTCGCGCACGCCGACGGCTGAGCCGCCATTCTTGTGTCCGTTGCCGTTGCTGCCGTTCTCGCGCAGCGGTGTCAGATGGCCGCTGCGCGGCGTGGCGAACGCCTTGGACACCGGCTGCGCGTCGATGATGCGTTCCTCGATCACCTCTTCCGACTCGAAATCCGGCTCGGCGCGTTCGCGGTGGATGGCGTCGCCGCGCAGATCCTCCGCCTCGACCTGAGCGAGATCGTGCCGGCTGAGGTAGGTGATGGCCAACTCGCGGAAGATGTAGTCGATGATCGACGTCGTCATCTTGATGTGCGGGTTGCCCTGCACCACGCCGTTCGGCTCGAAGCGCGTGAACAGGAAGGCATCGACGTACTCCTCCAGCGGTACGCCGTGCTGCAATCCCAGCGAAACCGCGATGGCGAAGCAGTTGGTCATGCTGCGGAAAGCGGCGCCTTCCTTGTGCATGTCGAGGAAGATTTCGCCGAGCGTGCCGTCCTCGTACTCGCCGGTGCGCAGATACATCTTGTGATTGCCGATGCGGGCCTTTTGCGTGTAGCCCGCGCGGCGATCAGGCAGCCGGCGGCGGTTGGCGATATAGCGGTAGACGATCTTCTCGGCAATACGAACCGCCTCGGCCTTCGGCTCGTCCGCGACCGGCTCCATCGCCTCGGCTTCGAGGTCCGGAGCGTCGGCCACGCTGTTGAGCGGCTGACTGAGCTTGGAACCGTCGCGGTAGAGCGCGTTGGCCTTGAGCATGAGCTGCCAGCTGAGCTGATACGCCCTTTTCACATCTTCAATGGTGGCATTGTGCGGCATGTTGATCGTCTTCGAGATGGCTCCCGAGACAAATGGTTGCGCCGCCGCCATCATGCGGATGTGCGATTCGGCCGACAGGAAGCGCTGGCCGAGCTTGCCGCACTTGTTGGCGCAGTCGAAGACGGGCAAGTGCTCCAGCTTCAAGTGCGGCGCTCCTTCGATGGTCATGGTGCCGCACACGTAGGCGTTGGCCTCGGCGATTTGCTCGCGGCTGAATCCCAGCGCGGCGAGCAGATCGAAGCTGGGACTGTCGATCTGTTCGGCGGACAGGCCGAGCTTGCCGGTCAGCACGTCGTCGCCGACGGTCCAGCGGTTGAAGGCGAACGGCAGTTCAAAGACGCCCGGCAGCATCGCCTCGATGCGGTTGAGCACCTCGTCGGGCACGCCCTTGGCCCGCAGGGCGGCGAAGTGGACGTGCGGGCAGCCGTTGAGCGTGCCGGACCCGCGACAGTAGCGCACGATGTCCTCGATCTGCCGCGGCGTATAGCCCAGCCGCTTCAGCGCCGGCGGGATCGACTCGTTGATGATCTTGAAATAGCCGCCGCCGGCCAGTTTCTTGAACTTGACCAAAGCGAAGTCCGGCTCGATGCCCGTTGTGTCGCAATCCATTACCAGAGCTATAGTTCCGGTCGGAGCAATACATGTTGATTGCGCGTTGCGATAGCCGTGTTTCGCGCCCAACTCGACCATGCGATCCGACTCGCGTTGGGCGGCGTGGAGCAGATAATCCGGGCAGAAGCGGGTGTCGATGCCGACGGGCGCGATGGTCAGCCCCTCGTATTCTTCCTTCGGCGCGTTGAAGGCGGCGCGGCGATGATTGCGGACGACGCGCAGCATCGCGTCGCGGTTGGCCTCGTAGCGTGGGAACGGTCCCACCTCCGCGGCCATTTCCGCGGAAGTGGCGTAAGAAACCGCGTGCATGAGCGCGGACACGGCCGCGCACCAGGCCCGCCCTTCGTGCGAATCGTAGGGGAGTCCCTGCACCATGAGCAGCGAACCCATGTTGGCGTAGCCCAGACCGAGCGTGCGGAAGTCGTACGATTTCTGGGCGACGGTCACGCTGGGGAACTGGGCCATGTAGACGGAGATTTCCAGGATCAGCGTCCACAAGCGCGTCGCATGTCGGAACGAGTCCACATCAAAACGGCCGGCGCCGGCATCGTAAAACTTTAGCAGATTTAGACTTGCGAGATTACACGCGGTATCGTCGAGGTGCATGTACTCACTGCAGGGGTTCGACGCGTTGATGCGTCCGTCCGCCGGGCAGGTATGCCATTCGTTGACGGTGCTGTCGAACTGCACGCCGGGATCGGCGCACGACCAGGCCGCGAAGGTGATTTGCTCCCACAGATCGCGGGCGCGCAACGTCTTGCGCGGCTTGGGCGCTCGGCCTTCCGCCTTGGCCTTCTCCTTCTCCGTGCGCCAGTACAGGTGCCAGGGTCTGTCGTCCCGCACCGCCTCCATGAAGTCGTTGGTGATGCGCACCGAGTTGTTGCTGTTCTGCCCCGAAACGGTGAAGTACGCCTTTGAGTTCCAATCGGTGTTGTACTCCTCGATCGACAGCGACGTGACGCCCTGCTCCGCCAGTTGCAAGACGCGCTCGATGTAATTGAGGGGCACCAGCGCGGCGCGGGCCTCGACGATGGCCTTGCGCAGATCGTGATTGCGCTGGCGATTGAGTCGTTCGCCGGCGTTGGGCCAACTCAGGCACGCCTTGAGGATGGCGTTGAGATGGCGGTTGAGCAACCGCGATCCCGTGACCAGCGCGGCGACCTTGGCCTCCTCCGTCACCTTCCAGTTGACGAACTCCTCGATGTCCGGATGATCGAGATCCAAAACCACCATCTTCGCCGCTCTGCGTGTTGTCCCGCCCGACTTTATCGCTCCGGCGGCCCGATCTCCGATCTTGAGGAAGCTCATCAGACCACTGGATTTGCCGCCGCCGGACAGCGGTTCGCCCTCGCCGCGCAACGCGGAGAAATTACTCCCCGTACCACTTCCATATTTAAAGATGCGCGCCTCGCGGACCCATAGGTCCATGATGCCGCCTTCGTTCACCAGGTCGTCCTGGATGGATTGGATGAAACAATTATGCACAAGTTTACCGGCGCACCAGAACTCGCCGGCTGTCGTTTGGATGTCGTACACCAACTCGGCGCCGGCCTTGGAGCGGCCCGTGACGAGCACGGAGGCAGGCTTGAGATGCGCCCCTTCTCCTATCAGAGTGGATGTCAGCGTTTCTTTCTTTGCCTCATGGGTGAAACCGATCAATTCTGCGAAGCGCTCCCGCGAACACCGATCCCAGATATTGAGGGCGAAGCAATCCTTGCGATCGTAGTCCGTGCGCTCATCACTGGATTCGGCCACGAACGCGAAGATGCCGAGCGAACGCAGAAGGATCTGTGTCTTGTCGATGACATCCCGACTGGTGTTGACAAGGCAAATCTTCTCCGCGCTAACGTAGCCATCGCTGTCGAATAATCCTTGGAGGAATGGCCGGACCAAGTCGATGCCCGCTCGAAGAACCCAATCGGGTACAACCTTGGCGGCCGTATGGTTCCAGAGGCCGAGGCGCATCCAGAAATGCCGACCGGCAGCACCATAACCGCGAATCGAATGTCCCCAGTGAAACTCGGTTTCGGTATGAGGAAGTCCATGCTTATCCGCGATGGCCAGAACTCGTCGCAACTCCGCCCCAGTGTTGACTTTCAACTCCCAAGTGTCACTGGTGGCGGAAGCGGGCCGACCGCTGAAGCCATCCCCTACCATGATGCCGCTGATCCAAGCCAACTCCGGATCGACTTCCAGCAACCCACATCCTACCGAGAGATGTTCCGGTAACAGCGCGACGCGGGACAACACCAGATGGTCCTTGCCAACTTCCAGGTCGCCGGCTCGTTTCTCCTGCAACTCGCCTTGGCCGTTCCGAACGAACACGACATGATCGCCCGTCAGTCGCATCGAACTGCCGTCGGCAAGATCGAGGCGGACCACAAAACGCTTGCCATTGCAGACAGCAGCATGAATTGGAGTCGGACGCCCAAAGCGATCAAAGGTGGATAACTTGACGCCGGATTGGATGGCCCGTACCACTTCGCCGATGGGGATCAGGCCCCGATTGGTATTTACCAATTCATCGTAAGGCAGGCACGCATGCGGAGCTGGATGCTCGTAGGCTGATGTGGAGCGCACGACCTGTTTCGTCTTGGGATCGACGCGGTAGTGTCCCTGAGCGGGACCGTCGATGCCGTAGGCCCAGTGCAGGCCGGTGTTGAACCACTGCGGCGAGTTCGGCGCCGCCATCTGCGCCGCCAGCATGTGGCACACTTCATCGTGAAACGTCTGCGCGTCAGACTCCGACGAGAAGTAGCCGCCCTTCCAGCCCCAGTACGTCCAGCAGCCGGCCAGGCGGCGAAACACCTGCCGGGCGTCCGTCTCCTGGGCGTCGCGCGGGTCGCCGGAAACCGGCACGCTGCGCTGTAGCCACTGAGGTACCCCTTCCTCCGCCACGCGCTGACTTTGCCGGGGCACGCCGGCCTTGCGGAAGTATTTCTGTGCCAGGATGTCCACGGCGACCTGCGACCAACCCTCCGGGGCCAACAGGTCTTTCATCTCGAAGACCACCGACCCGTCCGGATTGGCGATGCGCGAGGTCCGCTTGACGAAGGTGAAGGAGGCAAAAGGATCCCCGGCCTCGGCCGCGGTGGAACGACGTGTGATTTGCATGGGAGGTTTCGCAGAGTTAATTGCTTACTCCGATCAGGACGATGAACTCGCATCTTCCCAAACGGATCTGAAGACCAGGGAAATTCTGACTTATGCCGCCCTCTCCGTCAGCTAGATCACCGATTGTTCACCTGGCAATTCCTATGCGTCTCCTCATAAAATTGCGATGATCCCACTAATTCTTCTTCTTGGAAGACTTCCTCCCAACCGCCCTTATTGATCCTTCCAGGCCTGGTCGGAGGTCCAGCTGTCCCGAACGGGGCGGAAACCTGCCATACTGTACAAAATTCCCTGTCCCTGTCAACGGAATTCTCGGGTTTTTGGAAGAGGGGGTGCGGTAGCGGATTCTGGGGTCAATTCTTGTTCTGATTCCAGTATTCGTCCCACAGATCACTGTACAGCAGGCCGCATAGCGCCACCATCCGCTCCGCATGCCGCACCCGCCAGCGGGCACCTGTCTGCTTCAGCCGTTTACCTACCACCGTCTTGCACGCTCCCTCTACCATGCCACTGCCGATCGACTGGCCCCGCTCCAGACGCTCTCGATAGCTACTATGCTCCACATGACGGCTCAGATACTCACGCAACTCCACCACCGCCCGCCGCTTCCGCGGCGAACGCAAGCCGCGCGCCTGCTCAGCCAACGCAACATCCAACGCGGCCACCCCACCATGCAACAATGTCTGTCGCTGACGCTCTACCCACGCCGGCACTTCCGCTGTCCCCTCGCCATGCAGCGTCTTGGCGGCGGCGTACAAGTGTTCGCTGGCATGATAAATGTCGAGTACACCGCTACAGCCGGGCAGGTTTTGCTCGACTTGGTTCCAGATCCACTTCGCCCCGTCCGCCAGGACCGTGATCGATTCCGTCTGACGGATGCCGAGGCGAGCTGCCCAGGTTCGCCATTGCGGCCCAAACTGCTCGGCGGTCCACAGTCCACCAAACAAGACACGCACCGAAGGTGTCGGTAAATCCCGCTGCTGCCACTGTTCCGGCCTAGCGGCGGGGCCAGGCGAACGCTTGGCGAAAACCGCCAGCCGCATCTCGCGCCAGCCTTGCAAGGTGTTGACACCCGTGCCGTCGGTGCTGAACTCAATCTCTCCCGATGCCGCCGCGAACGCCGCCTTGGGGGCTCCGCTGTGGCGTTGCCAGGCACGCACGTCGGCGCCGGCCGTCACCGCCGCCTGACGGATGGTGGTGTCCGAGACACGCAAGCCGCACAACTGGTGTAACAAGTCGCTGGCCCGATCGAACGACCAACTGGCGGCGGCCAGACAGACCAATCGCCGCGCCTGCGGGCTGAGAAAGCCCTCCAGCCCCAGCCAGGCATCGCGGGGATGACAGCCGGTCCCGCAGGCCGGGCAGACCAGATAGCGGCGACGTAGGCTCACCAAGCCGGCGGCCGTCAAGGCGATCCGCTCCGCCTGGCCTTTACTTTGGCGGATCGCCTGGCAGGCACAGCGGCGCTCGGGCGCCCCTTTTTTTCGCTTGGTGCGGCCGCGTCGTTGAGCACGGCTTGCAGAGCTTGGCGGGTCAATTCTCGTCCTTGGGTCACGGCGAGCAATTCGGCTTGGGCCAGAACCTGGCCGTGGGGTACCGTCTGACAGGCGGCGCGGAGTTGACGGACCAAAGCCAAGGCTTGCTCGACGACCAAAGCTTCAACCGGATCGGTCAGGCGGAGGGTGCGGGGTTGCATGGCAGGCTCCAAGTCGGGAAGATGAGGACAGTTGCACAATAGCTGCTTAATCTATCCCCGAATGCACCAAAACCCCAGAAAGAATTACTGCACCCGTTTCATCGGTTGAACGCGGCGAAAACGTCAAGAACGGCGGCATAAACGGGTCAATCTTCCCATCGAGTGTTTCATGGCCGAACGGTTGCTTATTCTTGGGTCCAGCGCACGCGCGGCAGCTTTCTCCGCCCTGCGCGCGGGATTGCGGCCGGGCTGCATTGACCTGTTCGCCGACCGCGATCTGCAAAACCACTGCCCCGTGCAGCGTCTAAGTGGCCGTTATCCGCACTCGTTTCTTGACCATCTCGATGCGGCCCCACCCGGACCCTGGATGTACACCGGCGGACTGGAGAACTGGCCGCGCCTTGTGCGGCGTATGGCGGATCGCCGGATGCTGTGGGGCAATTCGGCAGTGACCTTGAGACGCGCGCGCGATCCCGAATATGTAACCGAATTGCTGCAAGCCGCCGACATGTCCGTGCCCGCGCTCCGGCGGTCAAGTGAGCGAGGCGATGCGGCGCGGCACTGGTTGTGCAAACCCCGCAAAGGCGCGGGCGGAAGCGGTATTCGCTTCGCGGACGAGGAGACCTTTGAGGAGTCGTCCGCGTATTGTCAGGAGTACATCGAGGGGCGGCCGTGTTCGCTGCTCTACGTCGGTGACGGACAGCAGGCGCGGTTGCTGGGGATGACATGGCAGTTCGTCGGCGTTTCATTCTTGCACGCGGGGCCGTTCCGCTACTGTGGTAGTATCGGACCTGTTGATCCGGACGTCGTCCGCCGTCCCTCGCTGCACGCGCTGGGCGATGCGCTGACGCGAGCCTGCGGGCTGTGCGGCTTGTTCGGCGTCGATGGCGTTCTGCGCGAAGGGGTCTTCTGGCCCGTCGAGATCAACCCGCGTTATACGGCCTCCGTCGAGGTGCTGGAGCACGCCACCGGATTGCCGGCCCTGACCCACCATGCTCGCGTGTTCGTCCACGGCACGCTTCCTCCGCCTGCTCCGCCGGCCGCGATCGAGAAGTATGTCGGCAAGGCGATCCAGTTCGCGCGGGCCGACCTGGTGTTTCCCGCGGAGGGTCCGTGGATGGCGGAGTTGCGTTCGCCATCGGCCATCGTCGATCTGCAAACCTTCGCCGACATCCCCGCTGCCGGCGAGCACATTGAAACAGGCCGGCCGATTCTGACGTTCTTCGCTTGCGCCGGCTCTCCTTCCGCTTGCGAGGACGCACTGCGCCGAATCGCCGCCGACCTCGACCGCTGGCTGTTCGAACGATAAAACGTCCTCCGGTCGCTCACGTTCCCGGCTCACCCCTTGCTGGAGATTTCGACGTGTCCGCCATGCCCCTCAACGAACGTGCCTTGCGTCTGGCCGATCACATGGCCGCCACCGCCGCCGCGCTGCGCGTCGCCGTCAGCAATACGCCCAACGGCGCGCGGCTCCTCGACTGCGGCATCGCCGTTCCCGGTGGTTTGCAGGCGGGCCTGGCGATGGCGCGCGTCTGCCTGGCGGGACAGGCCGAGGTGACACTGACGCCGGGACAATTTGACGAGTTGCCCTGTCCGCTCGTGCAGGTTTTCAGCGATCATCCCGTGCTGGCGTGCATGGCGTCGCAGTACGCCGGCTGGCAGGTGTCGGTCGGCAAGTTCTTCGCGATGGGTTCCGGTCCCATGCGGGCGGCGTACGCCAAAGAAGATCTGTTCGAGCAAATCCCCGGCC
>DATBGU010000006.1:0-51158 GCA_036557825.1 Gemmataceae bacterium | reverse complement strand
GGCCCCGACGGTAACGAGCCGGCGGAGCCGCAAGCCTGGGGATGGCGCCAGATCGAACTCGGCTCCGGAGATCACGCTCACAACGAATGGCGTCCCCAGGGGCGCCGGCTGGGCTGGGTCGAGAGCAGCGTGGTCGGGTCGGTCGGGTCAGAACAAGTCTACCTGGAGCCGGAGGCATCCTTTGCGGAGGTACAGGCGCTCGCCCGGGAGCAGGGAGAATCGTTCCCCATCTCTCCACGGACGCTGCACCGCCGTCTCAACGACAAGCGCCTGCTGGCCAGCACAGAACCGAAGCGAGAAGTGCATACGGTTCGCCGCGTGCTGGAGGGGCAGCGGCGTCGTGTTCTCCACCTGCATACCCACCTGTTGCGCATTCGACCCGACCAACCCGACCATCTGGACGCAAACCTTGAGAAAACAAAGAGTTCGGGTGGTCAGGTTGGCGGTGCCGACCCGACCACGGACCCGACCACGGGAACAGACAAACCCGACCACGCCCACAACCCGACCACAGACCCGACCACGATAACCCCTTGCCAGCTTGAGGGAAGCAGCGACGTGGTCGGGTTGGTCGGGTTCGAAATGGACGACAACGGGGAGCCAGGGATGAATCCATTCATCGGAGAAGGCGATGAATTCGCATTCTGACAAACGCCAGCTCCTCGGTTGCCCGGACGGACGAACCCGCAGGGATTCTAAACGAGGTCTTCTTGATGCAGCAACCCGATGACGATGGCATGGCCACCGACGACAAACGCCTCCGCGAGATCGCGGCGCTGCTGGCCGCCAGCATCCTGCGACTGCGGTGCCGGGCCGCCCTCGCCGCACCGGCCATCACTACGGGCTCAGAAAATCCACCAGATTCCTCTCTGAATCACCTTGAGTTAACGCGTGAAACGAGGCTCAGTGTCATGCGGGTTGACGAAGTCCGAGAGCCTCAGAACGGGAGAAAAACATGACACTGAACGTCGGGAAAGAGATCGCCGCGCTCCAGCGGCTGACCGTCAAGGAGCTGCGGGAACGCTACGCCGAGGCGTTCGGCGAACTCACCAACGCCAACAACCGGGCCTGGCTTATCAAACGCATCGCCTGGCGGGTGCAGGCGCTAGCGGAGGGTGGACTGTCCGAACGCGCCCGCCGACGGGCCGCCGAGTTGGCCAACGACGCCGACTTGCGCCTCTCGCCGCCCAAGGTCAAGGTAATGCCGACGGAGACTACGGGGCGGACCATGATCGGAGTTCTGACCGACAAGGCCGACGAACGCCTGCCGCTGCCCGGCACGATCATCACCCGCGACTACAAGGGCCAGATGCTCCAGGTGAAGGTTCTCGCCAAAGGGTTCGAGTACGCAGGAGAGATCTACAAGTCGCTCAGCGCGGTGGCGAAGGTGGTGACGGGCAGCCACTGCAATGGCTACGCCTTTTTCCGGCTCGCAAAGGAGGTGATCCGATGAACAAGACACGCAAGACGCCCCCGGCGCGACCGGTCGTCCGCTGCGCCATCTATACGCGCAAGAGCACGGAAGAGGGCCTCGAGCAGGAGTTCAATACGCTGGACGCCCAGCGCGAGTGCAGCGAATCGTTCATCAAAAGCCAGACCGTCGAGGGCTGGCAGTGCCTCGCGGACCGCTACGACGACGGCGGCTTCTCCGGAGGCAACATGGACAGGCCGGCGCTGAAGCGCTTGCTCGCCGACATCGAGGCGGGGAGGGTAGATGCCGTTATCGTTTACAAAGTGGATCGCCTCAGTCGGTCTCTGCTCGACTTCGCCAAGATGATGGAAGTTTTCGACCGGCACCACGTCGCCTTCGTCAGCGTCACGCAGCAAATCAACAGCGCCACGTCGATGGGGCGGCTCATGCTCAACGTGCTGCTCTCCTTCGCGCAGTTCGAGCGGGAAATCATCGGCGAGCGCACCCGCGATAAGATCGCCGCCTCCCGCCGCAAGGGCAAGTGGGCCGGAGGCCATCCGATCCTCGGCTATGACATCGACCCCTGCGGCATCAAACTAATCACCAACGAGGACGAGGCGGCACAGGTGCGGGCCATCTTCGAGCTGTACCTGCAACACGAGGGGCTCGTCGCCGTCATCGCGGAGCTGAACCGCCGCGGCTGGGTAAACAAGCGCTGGGTGACGCGCAAGGGGCAAGTACGCGGCGGCAAACCGTTCACCAAAACCTCTCTCCACAAGCTGCTGACTAACGTCACCTACATCGGTAAGGTTCGCCACAAGAATGAGCTCCATGACGGCGAGCAGACAGCCCTGATCGCCCCCGAAATATGGCAACGTGTGCAGGTCTTGCTCCGCAGCAACGGCCGTAACGGCGGAGCACAGGTCCGCAACCAGTTCGGGGCGTTGCTCAAGGGAATCCTCCGCTGCGTCCCTTGTGACTGCGCGATGACACCGGCACATACGACCCGAAACGGCACGAAACGCTACCGCTATTACGTCTGCACCGCGGCCCAGAAACGCGGCTGGCACACCTGCCCGTCCAAGTCGGTCCCCGCGGGTGAGATCGAGCAGTTCGTGGTGCGACAACTTCGCAGCATCGGTCACGATCCCGCCTTGCGGGAAGCGACGTTCGCCGCGGCCTGCGCCCAGGGCCAAGCCCGCGTCGAGGAATTGACAGCCGAACGCGGCGGTCTGGAACGCAGCGTGGAGCGCTGGAATGCCGAGATTCACACGCTGGTGGCAGCAGGCGCCAACAATGGCAGCACACCGGACATCACCCGGTTGGCAGACTTGCAAGAGCGTATCCGCCTCGCCGAGCGGCGCACCACGGAGATCAACGAGGAGATCCACGTCCTCGACGGGGCGAGGGTGAGCGAAGACGAGGTCACTTCGGCTCTGTCGGCCTTTGACCCGGTGTGGGAGACGCTGACCCCACGCGAGCAGGCCCGCATCGTGCAGCTACTGGTCCAGCGCGTGGACTACGACGGGGCCGAGGGCCAGGTAACGATCACCTTTCATCCTTCCGGCATCAAAACGCTGGCCGACGAATTGGCCCAATTGCATCAGGGAGAAACCACATGAGCAACACGATCACGATCGCGTGTCCGATTCACTTCCGTGGCCGCGGTCGCGGGAACCGCCGGTGTCTGGAACCCGGAGCCAAACCGGAGCCGGTAACGCGGGAACCGGGGCGAGTGCCGCGCGTCGCCCGCCTGCTGGCCCTGGCCCTGCGAATCGAAGAACAGGTACGGAAAGGTGAATTGACCAGTTATTCGGAGGTGGCCTCGCTGGGCCATGTGACGCGGGCGCGAGTGAGCCAAATCATGAATCTGTTGAATCTGGCACCTGACCTCCAGGAAGCCATCCTGTTCCTGCCGCGGACCGAACGCGGCCGCGCCCCGATCATCCTGCAGCAACTTCAGCCGATCGCCTCGATCCTGGACTGGCGCAAGCAGCGGATTCTTTGGCAGCAGCTCACCAAGCACACCCTGTGCGGTTGAGCGATCTGTTCGAGCGGCGGGCTTTCGCTCTGAGCCGCCAGGAGGAAAGCGATGCATCAGTCCCCGAAACAACCGGCTCACACTGGTCTGCGCTGCTGGAAATGCGGAACCCACCGCTTCCGGGTGATCTACACCCGCGCCGCCCCCGGCGGCAAGATCATCCGCCGCCGCGCCTGTCGCAAGTGTGGCACACGCATCACCACCTGGGAGCGCAGGATCGGCGGATGATGCAGCGTCCAGCGGACAACATTGCCGAAAGCAGGACAAGGTCGCCTTGCAGACGCTTCTTCAGCGTCTCGGCGTTGGGCCGCAGGCCGATGTCGGCCCCAGAATGCGGCTCCGCACCGAGGATGAGATGAAAGGCTCCGACCTGATGCAGGTCGTCCTTCACAAGCTGATAGCCGAAGATTGCGAAGTAGGCCGTCGCAACGTCCACCGGTTTGCCGATAATCTTGGCAAGCAATTCCTTCAGCGCATCCGCTATGCGGTGCTGCTGATTGTCGATCGCGAAGGGAATTGGCATGCGATTTGCTCCCTTGATTTGATACCCGGTTGAGATTACTTTACCACCGACCTTGACGTGATGCACGCAGCTGTGTACGTTAATTATTAGTGTTCTTCTGTATACTAAAAGGATTCAAGAGGCCAACACATGGATCGCCAACAAATCGGCCTCAAATTGACGTTGGATACGCTCGGCGTGCCGGCTCGTGTCAACTCCTTCTCAAATCGCCTTGTCCTGCAAAAAGCAGTTTATCTTGCCCAGGCGGCGGGTGTGCAGCTTGGATACCAGTACAACTGGTATTTGCGCGGACCTTATTCTCCTGCTCTGACTCGCGATGCCTTTGCGATTGTTGCCGAACTCGATCAGGGGGCGAACGACTCCGAAGGTTGGAACCTTGATCCAACGTCCAAACAGCGTTTGAGCCAGATGAAGAAGATTCTGGAAGGCCTCCAGGACTCAGAACTGCCGAAAAAACTGGAGTTGCTCGCTTCCGTCCATTTCCTCCTGCAAACGCGGACACTTGGGAACAAGGACGTTGCCGAATTGCGGGCCGTTTTGTCGCGCTACGGCAAGAACTTTTCGGAAGAGGACATCCAGCAGGCCGTGGTGGAGTTGACGCAACATGGACTCTGCCCCGGAAACTCCTCGATCTAAGCTCATTGTGGATTCGGTCCACGGCGACATTCACCTTTCTCCCATCGAATGTCGGGTTGTGGACACCGCTTCGTTCCAGCGTCTGCGCCATCTCAAACAACTCGGGATGGCTCAGGTGACCTACCCGAACGCCACGCATACGCGGTTCGCCCACAGTCTGGGTGTCCTCGGCATCATGGAACACATCACGCGCGTAGCTCAGAAAGCGCTCTCTTTGAGCGAAGAACAGGCCGAAGACATCCGCCTGGCAGGACTCCTGCATGATATTGGACACTACCCCTACTCCCACCTAATGGAGAAAATCGACAAGGTGCGGTTGACGGAGGAGTTTCTCGCCGTGGGAAGCACCTTTCATGCCGACAGGTCTCCGTATCCGAATCATGAAGTGGTGGGCGAACTGATTGTCACGCACCAGTCCGATCTCCGAGAAGCCTTGGGCGGCGACGAACGGGCGCAGCGGATCGCGGCCCTCTTCACGCGAAAGACCACCGCCAATCCTCAACTGAGCAAATTGATCCATAGCAGTCTCGACATGGACCGGCTGGATTACTTGCTGCGCGACTCGCGCGCGGCCGGCGTTCCCTACGGTCAAATAGACCTGAACTACCTACTGAATAACTTCCGCGCCAGTCCAAGCGGCATACTCGGCGTCGAGGAAAAGGCGCTGACAGCGGTGGATCACTTTCTCCTCGCGCGTTTCTTCATGCATCGCAGCGTCTATTACCACAAGACGACGTTTGGTCTGGAGGAAGCGTGCCGCCAACTTCTTCGCCGCCTGCGCGACCAAGAAAAGTTTGAAATACCGGCGAACGGTAATGCGGTGGCGGAGTTCGTCAAAGGACCATCTTTGGGCCGGTTCACGGACGGCTATGTAGACACGCTCGTCGAAAAAGCGGCCCTGGACGAAGATGCTGTGATTCGCGCCCTGGCCAACTCCATCCGCCGACGCCGCCCCCCGAAGCTGTTGAGGGAAGTTCTGGTCCTTGAGCAAACCGGCAAGAGCGCGCACGCGGGGGCGCTTTTCAAGAAGGATTGTAGGCACCAACTGAAAGCACTCGCCGAAAAAAACGGCATACCTCTCGGCCGGTTCCTGGTATGCGAAACACGCCCGCTGACTCTAGAGGAGCGCGGCGCCCTGCTGACCGAGGAGCAGGCGCGCTCCCTAGACCCGGAGGAAAAAGAGGAAATCATCAAGGTGTTCGTCGGCAATGACGCTGAACCGACTTCGGTAGTCAACATTCAGCACAGCATCGTGCATCTTTGCTCCAATCATTATTTCCAGGCGTTCCGGCTCTATTTGGTTTGCGATGATTCCACGGACGATGCGCTGGTCAACAAGCTTCGACAGGAAGTGAGCAGGTGGTAGGTTGTGGTGCTGGAGGCTATAACATCCCTTCCAGCCGCTGTGCTACCTACGTAGTCTTATCCGTTATTTGGGGCTTAATTGGTAGAGGAATTCGCCTCCAATACAACACCAAATAGCCGAGCGTCTCGACTATCTGCCCATGCCCGGCGGTCTCAGTTCGACGGCCTTCTCTTCGGCTTATTCTACGGCGAAGTCCGGCCTCCGGCTTCCGTTCGGACCTCCACTCCTTTCTGTGCGCATGTCACCCTCGACCCATGAACGGATACCACCCCTTCATCACCGCCGTTTCGGCCGCCTCATGTCTACGGGTGTAACTATTCCCCACCAGAACTCTCGATTGGCATGGCGCCGACAGAGAGTACCGGTAGCATTACATTAGTCGAGCTCGTGCGGCGGAATATCCACCGTATTGAACATCCGATTGTAGCGTGGCATGGCCGACCGCAGAGCAAGCAACGGGACATTGAGAGGTTCGTATGCGGCGAGGCTTCGGCACATCAGTCGGCGTCGCTGGATCGCGACCCGCCGCTTGGCCCACGAACGCCGACGTTCGCCCCTGGCGCGTCCTTGCCGCCGAATTGGTTCGAGTCTCGACCAACGAGAAGAGGCCCCGCGAGGGGGCCTCGTGGGCGAAAGGGTGGCCGAACCCATTACGCCCTGGCCTTGAGGGCAAACTTGCCACGATCGGTCTTCTGGAATCGACCGGCCTCTCCCTTGGTGGTTATCTCCCTAAGTATGGCAGAGTACAACGTCGATGCCGGGGTCTTGCCGCCCGGCGAAATCCAGTAGTTCTTGGCCGTCATCGTTTCAATCATCTCCTGGCAGCTCATCGGCTGGCCCGTCTCACCGAGGACCTTGGCAGCCGCATCGAGAGCGCTGAGCTTCTTCTCCTTGCCATCGTCCGCGGCCGTCTTTGGCTTCTTCGACCGTGGTTGCTTCGCCGCGGTCGAGGAAGCCTCGGGCTGCTCCGCTGTCGGCTCGGGAGGTGTTGCCGCTTCCTGAGCTGTCTCCGACGGCGACGCCTGCTCGGCCTGCGTTGCTCCGGACGGAGTCGGTTCGAGCGCGGGGGTCTCCGGAGATCCGGTCGGTTCAGCCCGGGGCTGCTCCGCGGGCTGCTCGGCCAGTGTCGGGGCCAGCGCCGTGGGTTCGACCGGTGGTTCAGCGACGGTCTGCTCGGAGGTGTCGATCGCTGGCGATGGTTGCTGGTCCTCGTCGTGGGCCGCGTCGAGAATCTCGATCGGCTTTTGGGCCAACTCGTCTCGACGCCAGGTGACCTGCTCGCCGTCGTCCCACTTGATCTTCACCGCGACGCCGTTGGCCCAGGTGATGCGTCCCTCGATGCCATCGTCGGTGCAACGTACGCGACTGCCGATCTTCAGCGTCGGCAGGTTGCTGCCGCTGGCCTTGGTGTTCTTCTTGCTCGCCATGATGATTCTCCCTGTTTTTCCTGTGGTTTTTCGCAGGCGGCGCGAAGTACGCCGCCCAGCAGGGTCACTGACTTACCTCGACAGGCGGGAGGACATCAAGCGAATCCTCAACAGATTCTTCAGTTTTTCAGGTGGCGAGCCCGTAGAGCGTCGGTTCCCGAAAAGAGGTGGGTAGCTATGCACGTCGAGATGCGCCCGATCAGCACGATCCGTCCCTATGAGAACAATCCGCGGCTCAACGACGCCAGCGTCGATGCCGTGGCGGCGTCCCTCCGCGAGTTCGGATGGAGGCAGCCCATCGTGGTGGACGAAGACGGTGTGATCATCGTCGGCCACACCCGTTTCAAAGCGGCGTTGAAACTCGGTCTTGAAGCGGTACCAGTCCATGTCGCCGTGGGGTTGAGTCCGGCACAAGCGAAAGCGTACAGGCTTGCGGATAACCAAACCGCCACCCTCTCGCAGTGGGATGACGACAAGCTGCCGCACGAGCTGGCCCAACTGCAAGAGCTGGACTTCGACTTGAACCTGACTGGCTTCTCCGCCGATGAGTTGCTTCGTCTGCTGGGGTCCGAGACCAACGAGGGCCAGACCGACCCCGACGCCATCCCCGAACCGCCCGACGAACCGATCACGCGGCCGGGCGACCTGTGGCTGCTGGGCAAACATCGTTTACGGTGCGGCGACTCCAGCAAGCCCGAGGACGTGGATCACCTGCTCGACGGTGCCACCATTCATTTGGTGAACACCGATCCCCCTTACAATGTGCGCGTCGAGCCGCGCTCGAATAACGCCATCGCTGCGGGCCTGAGTTCGTTCGCCGGGACGACGCACCACCAATCACTGGACGTGGCCCGCCACCCCGAAAAGTCGCAGCCCACCACCAAGAAGCTGCGGGCCAAGGACCGCCCTCTGGCCAACGACTTCGTGAGCGACGAGGAGTTCGATCGCCTGCTGGCCTGCTGGTTCGGCAACCTAGCCCGCGTGTTGATGCCCGGACGGGCGTTTTATATTTGGGGGGGATACGCGAATGTTTCCAACTACCCGCCGGTCCTCAAGGCCACGGGGCTGTACTTCTCACAAGCGATTATCTGGGACAAGCAGCATCCGGTATTGACCCGCAAGGATTACATGGGCGCTCATGAATGGTGTTTTTATGGTTGGCGTGAAGGCGCCGCTCACCATTTCTACGGCCCGACCAATGCCACCGACCTCTGGGCGATCAAGAAAGTTAATCCACAGGCCATGATTCACTTGACGGAAAAGCCCGTCGAACTGGCGGCACGCGCCATGGAGTACTCCTCCAAGCCCGGCGAGAACGTTCTGGACCTTTTCGGCGGCAGCGGCTCGACGCTCATCGCTGCTGAGCAGACCGGACGGCGAGCCTACCTGATGGAACTCGATCCACTCTACTGCGATGTCATCGTCCAGCGCTTCGAGCAGTTCACCGACCAGAAGGCCGAACGCCTGCCAACCTGACAAACAGCAGACAAAACCTGACACGGGACGGTAAGCGGAGAGGAGAATCGCGATGGCCGACAAACCCCGGAAGAGAGCGGAGGATGCCTTGCTCCTCGTCCTGGCGTGCGGTGCCACCGTTGAGAATGCCGCCCGTCAGTGCGGCCTGTGCGAGCGCACGGTTTACCGTCGCCTGGAGAATCCCGAATTCATCCAGCGGCTCAAGCAGTTGCGTGCCGACATGGTGCAGCGCACGGCCGGCTCGTTGACGGCTGCCTCTGGCGAGTCGGTGCGAACGCTCCTGGAGTTGCAAAAGCCCTCGGCACCGCCAGCGGTGAGACTGGGCGCAGCCCGCTCCGTTCTGGAGATCGGCATTAAGCTGCGTGAGGCCGCCGACCTCGAGGAACGCTTGTCCGCTCTGGAGCAGCAACTGGGCGTGGCCGATGCCTGCAAGCCCTAGGAAACTCTCGCCCGCGACGGCCGTCAACTGGCGGGCGGAGAGACTCGCTCCCGCCTCACTCGGGGTGGCGAACGACACAGCAGCGGAACTCTCGGCGATGGAAGTAACCGCGCAGAACTAGACACGGGTGTTCAACACCATGACCCTGCGGACGATAACAAAGAAGCTCAGTCGCCTCGAAGGACTGGCCCGCCGGCGGAATGGCCGCAACACTGCGGCTGAACGCCTGCAGTCGCGAGGGGAGCCAGTCGTGCAATGGTCGCCGTTCCCGGACAAGGACGGCCGACCGTCGCCGCAGCGTCTGGCGTACGACAGCTTGGCCGACGAGTTGTTTTTTGGTGGAAGTGCCGGCGGCGGGAAAACGGATTTGCTGCTCGGTTTATCTCTAACTGCCCATCGTCACTCCATTCTCTTTCGCCGCCTGTACACGGAAATTGTGGACATGCTCCGCCGCACACGCACGATCCTTGGCGAGCAGGGCCGCGTCACCGCCGGCAGCTCGCTGTGCGCGCAAACCAACGACGGGCGAATTGCGGACTTCGGTGCCGTCCAGCATGAGGAGGACATGGAGCGCTTCCGCGGCCGGCCGCACGACCTGATCGGTTTTGATGAGCTGCCCCTCTTCACGCGGGTACAATACCAGTTTTTGATCGGCTGGAACCGCAACGCCGAGTATCCGCAGCAACGCTGCCGCGTGGTCTGCACCGGCAATCCGCCGATACGACCGGAGGACCGCTGGGTGATCGAGGAATGGGCACCGTGGCTGGACGAGAAGTTCCCCGATCCTGCCGAGCCGGGCGAGCTGCGTTGGTACACGGTGCTGGATGGCAAGATGGTGTGGTTGAAGCCGGGTGTGCCATCGCGATTGGAGAACGACAAGGGGGCCGTGCAGGAAATGGTTCTGGCCGTGGACGCCGCGACGGGCAAGGCGAGGCCTTTTACGTTTCGCACCACGGATGGGCGTGAGGAGTCGATCACGCCGCGATCGCGGACGTTTATCCCCGCGTGCGTGGACGACAATCCGATTCTGCTGGCTTCCGGATACAAGGCGGTGTTGCAAGCCAAGCCGGAGCCGCTGCGTTCGCAGCTTCTCTACGGGGATTTCAAGATCGGCTTGCAGGATGACGCCTGGCAGCTCATTCCGACGGCCTGGGTGCGGGCGGCGCAAGAGCGATGGACGACCACGACGCGCAGGGACGTGAAGGGCAATCCGCTGCCACCACAAGGACAAGCGCTGACTTGCATCGGTGTGGATGTGGCCCACGGCGGCGCGGATTGCACGGCAGTTGCTCCGCGGTACGGTGTCTGGTTCGCGTCCATCAAGAAGTATCGCGGCGCCGAGACCGATACGGGCGAGAAGGCCGCGCACCTGGTCCTGCGAGAGATGCCGGTCGGTTCCGATGCTCCGGTCAACGTCGATGCCATCGGTTGGGGGTCGGAGTGCCATGCCGAGTTGAAGAAGCTCCTCGGCAAACGGGCCAACGCCATCAACGTTGCCACGGCTCCCGATCCTGCGGTATTCGACCGCACGAAGAAGTACAAGCTCACCAATGTGCGGGCGGTGATGTACTGGAAGCTGCGTGAAGCGCTCGATCCGGTCAACGGCGAGGGGTTGATGTTACCGCCGGACGCGGACTTGTTGGCGGACTTGACGGCGGCGCGGTTTGAGGTCCGAGCGAGCGGCATCCTCGTGGAAGCGAAGGTGAAGATCAAGGAGCGGTTGGGGCGTTCGCCGGATGTGGCGGATGCCGTGGCGCTGGCCCACTACACCGTGAAACTGTGGAAGCTGACGGCTGACAATTTCTTTCTCTAGCTGTTCCATAGGACGAATCGAGCGCGTCTTGCTCTCTCCGAGGCCAGAGCATTTTTTCCTGTAAGGCATCGTCCACGACACGCCAGGGATTGGTGTCAAGGGTCCCTCGACTCTGGTTTCCTCTTGATGTTTACCCGCTCTCCTGCCTGGCGTGAGGGAACGCACGACGATCTAGTCCTGGCCGTGGCGCTGGCCTGCTGGTGGGCGGAACGCTCTCTGCCGCTGGGCGGCAGCGCCTTCGGCGGCGGGGGCGAGAGCGTAATCGCCAACGCGCCGGAGGGAGTGTTCCTGACATGACCCCGCCGCCCGTCCGCCACTTCGTCGGCCTCGAGTTGGGACAAGCCCAAGACAGTACGGCACTCGCTCTGCTGGCAGAGGAGGTCGAACGTGGCCGGGCTGGCTCAATGGGCCTCCATCGCCGTCCACGGTCCAGTCGGTGGCCAGTTTTTTGTCCATACCCCTCCTGTCCCGAGTGCCTGGGTGGGAGGCATCAGGAAGCCGCTCAGAAACTCGCAGACCTGTTCCAGGGTAGCCCCGCTCACGTTCAATTTCCCGCGCTTGACGAACGCCACCCACTGTTTGACCTTGGCCGCGTCCGTGCCGAACGCCGTCGTTAAGGCCAGCGGCGGCGCGGCCGGCAACGGAGTCTTGCGCCGATGGAAGGTGGCCTGGATGGATTGACAGAGGCTCGGGCCGTCGAACGCGAACTGTTTGGCCAGCACCCATAGGTCGAAGAAGTCTTTCATGCGGCTGTTGCCAATGCCCAGCGTCACCATCGCCTGATATTTCTCGGCCACGACCGCCTGTCGGGGATACGCACGCAACGCTGGTGCAGGGAACTCCAACATCGTCGGGTAGGTGACCCTGGTCGGGTGTGGCACCACGGCGTCCCCGAAGCCGACATCGATCTGGAGGTCGATTCGGGCCTGGCCGAGATGCACCCGGCACCCGACCCGCACCCCCTCGTACTCTTGATCCTCCTTGATCCGCTCGGCGGTCACCGTAGCCGGGTCGAAGGTCAGACCGTCGTCCTCGACGGCGAGCCCGCAGACATCGTGGAAGACATGGGTGAGCACCTCCAGGGACGGCTCGCCCTTGCCCAGCAGGTCCAGGTCGCGGGTCGGGCGGTGCGGCTGGTCGGCCCACAGCCGGAACAGCATGGCTCCCTTGAGCACGAACTGCTTGCCGTGCTCCGACCGGGAGAGACGGTAGAGTAGCCGTTCGATGACGTAGCGCGTGAGGACGAGCTGGAAGTCCTCGCCCTGCTTGCGGGCCAGTTCCATCAGTCGGTGCCGCACCGACGCGGCCGGGTTGCGGAGCCTGTCCTTGCTCACGTCAGCGACTCCAGATAGGGCCGCATGACGTTCGCCATCCGGCGTGCCTTGGCGGCCTGGTGCAAGTCGTCCATCGTTGCCCTCCTTTGCCTTCGGCAGTCGCGCAGGGCCTCCAGGGCCACGTCCAGTCCGACCTTGTTACGGTAGGCGAAGCAATCGACGACTGTCCGGGCCGGGGTTGTGACTCGCACTGGCACGCCCTCGACTGTGTGTTCCTCGACTCCCTCGGTCAGAGCGGGACCGGAGAACCGGACGACGTGCAGCGGCGGATGTTCGACCTTGGGCAGGCGCGCCTTGCGGTCGATGGCGAGCCAGACTTCGAAGGGGGCCTGGGTGGTCAGGCCGTGAAACCGAAGGGCCGACAGCAGGCAGACGACGCCGTGGGGCACGCGCTTGCAGGCTTCGGCCAGGCCGTGGTGTTCAGTTGGCTCAGCGTCGGCCAGGACGTAGACCCCGCGTGACGGACGATCGAGGACGCCCTGACGGTGAAGGCGGGTGAGGTAGGTGCGCGGAATATAGTGGCGGTCGAGGTCGCGGGACCGGACGACGCCCCGGCCGCGAATCAGTTCCAGCAGCTTGTGGCTCTTCGACCGTGGCATGTTGCTTTCCGTAGGCTAATGACAACATCTGCCGACATTTTGTAACACAAATACCAAGATCCGTCAATCTCGATCCGTGAGGGATCGGGTACAGTCCCAGGGATACGTGAACCTGTCGGCTTCGCACGAGCGTCCCGTATCGGGAAACTATCTTGCTACCGGCGCCGTAGGATGTATGATCAAAACACTCGACGATAACCATGACGCCCAGGCTGGAGGAGCAGACGCCTCCGCCGTTGTCTCGCCCAGGAGATAAATCGTGCGCTGCATCCTCGAGACCTGCCGGCCCCGTGCGGACATCCTCGGCGGCACGTTCAACCCCGAGATCTTCACCGCCTCCCTCTCCCAAGTGCTCGACTTCTACCGCGGCAAGAAGACGGTCATCCACAATCTGTACACCGACGCCGAGCAGTTCTTCACGCAGGCGACGTACCCCACCGATGGGCTCCGCCGCGTCCTCTACGAGGTCTTCGGCCGTCTTGCCGGCGACAATGCCATGCCGGCCATCCACCGGCTCGAAACCGGCTTCGGCGGCGGAAAGACGCACACGCTCATCGCCTCCACGCATCTCGCCTTCAAGGGCCGCGAATTGGCCGAGGTCGTTCGCAAGACACTCGACTCTCCCGAACACGCCATCTCCACAAAGCTGTCCCAGCCCGGCGAGATTGCCGTCGTCGGCATTGCCGGCGACGAAATCCCCGTCAGCAAACCGCGCGGGGCGGAACTGGTGCCCTACACGCTCTGGGGCGAGATCGCCTTCCAAATCGGCGGCGAGGCCCTGTACCGCTCGGTGAACGCCGAGGCCCTGTCGTTCGAGGAGGGCAAGACGTACTTCCAGAAGGTGTTCGCCGGCCGCAAGGTCCTGGTCATGCTCGACGAGCTGGCGCAGTACGCCACCCGCCTGGAGGGCGCCCGCGCGAGCGGCGCCCAGCAACTGGCGGCCTTTCTCATGTCGCTGCACGGCTACGCCCGCGTCAACCCCGGCGTGGCCATCGTGGTGACCCTGGCCGGTCAGAAGGACGCCTTTGCGCGACAGACGCAAAAGCTGGTCGAGTCGCTCAGCCAGGTGCGGGGCGAGCGAGTCAGCGAGGAGGAGGCCCTGCGCATCAGCGAGCGGGCCCTGGCCGACCAGCAGAGCGTGGTCGCCCGCGACGCCACGCCGGTCACGCCCGTCGAGCACCACGAGATCTCGCGCATCCTGGCTAAACGCCTCTTCGACGCGATCGACGGCAAGGCGGCCCGCGAGACGGCGGCCGAGTACGCCGCCATGTACGAGAAGAACCGCTCGCTGCTCCCCGACACGGCCACCCGCGCGACCTACAAGGACGACCTGGCCGCCTATTACCCGTTCCACCCGACGCTGGCCGAGTTCCTCAACAAGAAGCTGGCCACCGTCGAGACCTTCCAGGGGACGCGCGGCGTACTGCGGCTCCTGGCCCGCTCGGTGCGCAGCATCTGGGAGGACAAGCAGCCCGTGCCGATGGTGCACACCTGCCACCTCAACCTCCGCGACCCCGACGTGGTCGGCGAGGTGCTCGGCCGCACCGGCAACAACGACCTCAAGGACGTGCTCAATGCCGACATCGGCGGTGCCGATACTTCCGCTCTCTACACCGACCAGAGCAACGCCCAAATCGCCGACGCCGACAACTCGCACCCGGCCGGTTATCACCTGTACGAACTTGCCTGGCGAACCGTCTTTCTGCACAGCCTAGTCGGCCGCGAGCAGGGCATCCGCTCCGAGGTCTTCGGCGTCACCGAGCCGGCCGCCATCTTCGACACGGCCTTCCCTGGGTTGACGCCGCCGCAGGTCCAGACCGCCTTGCGGGCCATCAAGGAACACGCGTTCTACCTGCGCCAGAGCGATGATGGCAGCAAGTATTACGCCAGTCTGGACCCGTCCATCAACATCGCCCTGGCCAGGATTCGTCGGTCGCTTTCTTCCGAGAGCGTTACCGCCCTGCTCGCTGCTACGCCGCGCAAGGTAGTCAAGGAGGAGCTGCCGGACTTCCTGGTCACGCATAGCGTCTCCGCCCCCGAGCACGTGCCAGACAAGAAGGACCGCCTCATCCTCGGCATCGTCTCGTTGACCAGCGGCACCCTCGACGTGGAAGCGATGGCTACGACGAAGGGGGCCAACCAGCCCCGTACGCAGCAAAACTGCGTCGTTCTACTTGTGCCGGACACGGTCGCGGTGAAGCAGGCGGGCGGGGGCTCCGACTTCTTCGGGACCGGTGAGCGGGACGTGCGCCATCAGAAGGCCTACCAGGAGCTTGAGGAAAAAGCTCGCTGGGTCCTGGCCATCCGGCGTTTGAAGGAGAAGCCGCAGGATTACGGCATCAGTCCCGCCAAGCTCGACGCCGACAAATTCGACGCCCGCTACCGTGAGCGCGAACATGGATTGGTAACGGCGGTGGCGCAGGCCTACAGCAGCCTCTGGTATCCCTCGGCCTCCGGTCAGATCGTCCGCAAGGAAATCAAGACGGCGGGGGGAGAAGGTGGTGTGGGCGTGGTGGAGGTCATCCGGGAGACGCTTCGCGAGGACGGCGAGTTGGTGACGGCAGACCGCACCAGCCAGGCGGACCTGAACAACCTCGCCAAGCTCTTCTTCGACGACAAGGCCGATACCATCACGCTCGCCAAGGTCCGCGAGAACTTCTGGTGCCTACGGCGCTGGCCGAAACCGGAAAGCAGCGGGGCCCTCGAACAAATCATCCGCGAGGGAGTGCGTAAGGGTGCGTGGTGCCTGTTCCGCATGGGCGGGCCGGAAAACGTCAAGCCCGCGGAGTTCCACAGCCGCGACACGGGCGAGTTGCCCTTCAGCCTCAACCTGGCGCAAGCGGACTACGCCCTGGTCACGCCGCAAGGCGCGAAAAAGCGCGGCTGGGCGGGCGGCGACAAGGTGGACCGCGCCAAGGTCAAGGAATGGGTCAAGGAGGCGGTCTCCCAGGCCGAGGGCGGCGCCGCCACGGTGGCCAACATCGCCAACAAGGTGGTGGAGAAACACGGGACCATCCTGACACGCGATGTAGCCGAGGCCGTTGTCGAGCTGGCTCAGCAAGGCGGTATCGTGGGCGGCATCTACCGCGGCAAGCCCGACCAGCAGGAACGTCCCGAGCAGCTCATCGCGGGCAGCTCGGCCGCGATGTACACGCCGGCGGAGACAGACGTGGTCATCACCCGCGCGGGCGCGGCCCAACGGGGCTGGAGCGATGACGTGGACCGGACGTTCCGCCTGACCGGCCGGAAAGGGGCGGAGAAGCTGGTACCGCTCCTGAAACGCATCGGCAGTTTCTACACGAAAGGTGCGAAGTCCACGCTCAACCTGCTCGACCTTTACGAGTTGGAACTGCTCAAGGGCGGCAAGCTGCGAATCCAGCTAACCGATGTGACGCCCGAGTCGATGAAGCTGCTCGGTGAGCTATTCGAGACGTTGGCCAACATCGTCAAGCTCGGCAAGGACACCAGCGCCGACCTGGAGGTGTCGGACCCGCCGGCCGGCTGTCCGTTCCTGGCCGAATTGACCAAGGACGAGGGGAACACCACCGCGGGGAAGGGATGAGGGATGGCCGCGAAGACCATCAACTGGGATTTCGAGCTGCACTACAGCCGCAAGGTGGCCCCGCTAGTGCCGGAGGCCCCGTGGGTGTTGCGCGTCACGGACCTGAGTGACAAGCCGTCGCCGGTGTTCGTCATCAAGCAGCGCCGCACCGTTTCGCTGGAACCGTCGCGAAACGGTCGGGGTAAGAAGTCGAAAAAGAAACCACAAAACCAGGGCTCCCTGTTTGGGGACGCGCCGGCGGAGAAGGTGATCCTCCAGGAACGCGGCCTGATCTACGGCGAATCCCAGCGGCGCTGTCTGCCGGTGCTGCGTGAAATTGTGTCACGGGTGCAGGGCAGTCAACAAGTCGGCCTGGAGCTGCAACGTCTGCTGCCCGAAGGCCGCATCCAGTTCCGCGGCAACCTGCCGCTGGACGACGAAGCAGGATGCAAATTGACCCTGATTTTCAAGCTCCAGGAACGGGTCAAGGAACTGGACCGCGTGGAGCTGATTGCCCGGCGCGTAGTGCGGTTCACCCGCGAAGAAGCCGCTTATTGGTTCTCGCGGATCAGCAACTTCGGCGACGACGCCAACCGCTGGGCCATCTCGGGCATGAAGATTGTGCTCGGCGGCCAGGCGAAGGACAAAGGCGTGGATCGGATGTTGGAACAATTGCGCAGCAGCAAATAAGGGGGCGGTGGTGAGTGCGGTAAAGGCTGATGTGCGTCTGATCGAGGCCGGCTTCCCCTGCCACCAGGTCGGTGCCGAAACGCAGCGGGAGCGCGACACGGGGAAGGCACCGCCGACACACCGCCTGCACGTCTGGTGGGCGAGGCGGCCGCTGACGCCGAGCCGGGCCGCCATCCTGGCATCGCTGCTGCCGGCCGACACCGATCCCGATTGGTTCTTGCGCGAACTGGGCATCGAGAAGGTACAAGCGCTGGTTGGCGGCGAGGCCTGGACGCTGACTGAGGAAAAGGAATTCAACCGAATTGTTACCGACGATGGACAGGAGTTCTTTGTCGTCGACCGCTTCGCCGAGAAATGGTTAGAGCAGGAGCAGGATCGTAGGCGAGAGAACCGCGAGTTGATCACCAAGGTGATTGCGAAGGATGCCTCACTGGCGAACGATGCGGTGCTGGTCCGCTGGAGTATGGAGTCCCAGCCACTGCCAGAACCTTTACCTACTCGCGGAGTAAAGTTGCCGGTTCGATGTATCGGGGCCGATCCCGCCCACGTCAATGAGCGGATCGCCTTCGCGAAGTCGGATCGGGTGAAGGCAATCCTGGGCGAGATGTTGAAGTGGGACAAGCAGGACATGTACGGGTACGACCGCGCGTACACTCACCATCCGACCCCAGCCAAGAAGCCGCTTGCTATTCTGGATCCGACTGCCGGCGGCGGCTCAATTCCTTTCGAGGCCCTTCGGTTGGGGCACAAGGTCATCGCGAACGATCTGAACCCCGTCGCGACAGTGATCCTGTACGCGACCTTGGACTACCCGGCCCGGTTCGGCCCGTCCTTGGCGGAAGAGATTCAGAAGCGGGGCCAGAAACTGGTCGAACACGTTGGCAAAGAGATGGCAGATGTCACGCCGTTCTCGCCCTTGCCTGAATCTGAACGGCAAGCCCTGCGCGAGCACTGCAAGAAGTGTCCAGAGGTTGTGCACCTGTTCGATGTGCCTGAGGTCCATCAAACCGGACTCCTCTACGTCCGCCAAGTCACCTGCACACACTGCGGCGGCGAGGCCCCGCTATTAAACACCTCTTGGTTGAGCAAGATTGAAGGTGACAACTGGGGAGTGAAAGTCATCGCCGACGGCAACGCGAAGGGCGGAAAGGTGCGTTTCGAGACGTACCGCGTTTCCGGCGGTAAGGGTCCGAATGGAGAGGATCCCGAGTTCGCCTCCGTCTATCGCGGCGAGGGCACTTGTGTCCACTGCAAGCAGCAGATCGACCGAGAGGAAATCAAGAAGCAGGCTCGGGGCGAGTCGCAGCAGGGGAAATGGGCTGCGCGACTTTATTGTGTGGTGGCGGTGCGCCAGCAACCTAAATTGGCCAAGAACGGGCAACCGCTGCGGGACGCTGACAACGAGATTAAGACCGAAAAGGTGACGTTTTTCCGTTCGCCGAACAAGACAGATATTGAAGCTCTCGACCGAGCCGCCAAGCGGTTGGTAGACGTGCGTGAGCAATTAGAAGCCGACGACCTGATTCCCACAGAGGAGATCCCGCCTGGCCATCGTAGCCAGGAGCGCGACGTCATCCTCCAATACGGGATCAAACGCTGGACGGACATGTTCACCTCGCGACAAATCCTGGGTCATGCCGCTCTGATCAAGAGTTTACGAGCGACAATCCCAGTGATGCTCGCCGAACTCGGCCCGGATCGCGGCAAGGCGGTCGTCACCTATCTTCAGTTCGCGATCGACAAAGCAGTCGATTACAATAGCGCTTTCACTCGCTGGATCACCCAAAGGCGATCCATCTCGGGGACTTTCGGGCGCCATGATTTCTCACTGAAATGGACATTTGGAGAGATGATCTTCGCCGGTGCCTCGACGGGTTTCGGATGGGCACTCTCCCAGATTGTAGAAGCATATGGTGAGATTGCCTCCTTCATGAAGGTTTGCCCCCCTACGGCCTCAGCAGCTATCTTTCATGGAACAGCAGCTTATCTCCCCACTATCGACGATGGGAGTGTTGATTGTATCTGCATGGATCCGCCGTACTACAATAATGTCCAGTACGCCGAGTTGTCTGACTTCTACTACGTTTGGGAAAAGAAGACACTCCGCCGGTTCTACCCCGACATCTACCACCGTCGCTTGACGAACAAGTCTGACGAAGCGGTTGCTAACCCCTACCGTGATGGAGGAGACGAAAAAGCGGCCGAGACCTACCTGCGCATCATGCGGGAGGTGTTCGCCGAGTGCTTCCGTGTCCTTCATGCTGATGGGATCATGACGCTGATGTTTACGCACAAGACCCAGGAGGCATGGGATGCGTTGACTCGGTCTCTCATGGAGAGTGGATGGGTGATACAGTCAGCGATGCCAGTCGATTCTGAGTTCGCCAACTCTCAGAACATCATGGACACCGCGTCCGCTGAGACTTCGATATTCATCGCCTGCCGCAAGCGATCAGCCGCTGTCGATGGCGAGGCCACTTGGAGCGGGTTTGGTGGTGCTGGGGTACAACAGCGCATTCGCACTGAGGTGCGTGCTGCGATGAAGGAGTTCGAGAAACTGCGGTTAAACCCGGTGGACGAAATGGTGGCAGGCTACGGGCGAGCGCTAAGGGTTCTTTCCGAGCAGTGGCCCGTATTGGGTGAGGACGACCAACCTGTGAGCCCCGTTCGGGCCATGAACGAGGCCAGTCGCGTTGTCGCCCAGCATCAGATCGCCCGACTGACCGGCGGCCGGCTCAAGGTCGATGACCTCAATCCCGAGGCGGCGATGTCTCTGACGCTCTACGGCATCTACGGCCTGGCCGAGTTGCCCTACGACGACGCCCGCAACATCGCCAATTCGCTCGGCATTCCGCTGCAATCCAGGACAGGCGGATATAACCTGGACGGCGAGCGAATGGTTGGCATAAACCCAGACGCCGCCGGCCGCCGACGCCGCACGACCAGTGAGGAAGCCGAAGAAAGCGGCTATCACGCCCCGCTGGTGCTCAAGGGATCCAAGCTGCGGCTGGCCCGGCCCGACGAGCGCAACCCGAAACGCCTGGAACGGCCGCAGACGGAGTGGGACATCCTGCACGGCCTGCTGACGGAGTACCAGCGCGGCGACGTGCCGGTGGCGCGGGCCTACCTGAACCGCCACGCCGAGAGCCGCCAGGAGCTGATCCTCGACCTATTGCACGTCTGGGCGGAGGAAATGCCCGACGAGAAACTGCGCAAGGAAGCCCAAACGCTGCTCTTCGGCCTGAAATCCGCCCGGACGACCTGATGAGGGCACACGGTCACGTGAGCATCGCCCATGTCAGAACCTCTGACGATCCCTGCTGCACTGCCCACTCCTTCCGCAGTAGGAGAGAGGGGTTCTGCTGCGCGCGACGTGGGAGAGGATTCCGTTCAAGCTCTCGTTGAGACGCGCGATGCACTGCTTCGGTTGCTGGAGGTCATCCCACCGGACCTCACCACCATCCAGTCCCTCTTGCACGATCGAGTGATCATTTCGCGGATCGACGTGATCCCACTCGACGCCTCCGGCGAGGTGGCGTTCCTGTCGCGGCCGGCGCAGCATCTCGTTGTGCTGATTGTTGAGCCGCGGCCCGACCGCGTGTGTCTGGCGGTGGACTCGCGCCTGCATCCGGACCTGTTGTGCTTTGCCCTGCTACATGGCCTGGGACACGTGCTGCTCGGCCATATTCGCCCAGGCGACGAGTACGGTCACCACGACACGGCAGCCACATTGCGCGGCGAGGACACCGCACGTCGCTGGGACCGGCAGGTTCGCGAGGTCTTCGCACCCTGGTTCTCAGCGACCCTTGTTCCGGAGACAAATGCTTGCGAATCAGCAATGTCTGCCTGGAAGGACACGCTTCCTATGAACAACGCCAAAAAACCGATGGCTGGTGACCAGGGTCAGCCGGCCTCCCGTGGGCCGAGGTTCAAGGTGGGCGATCTCGTCTCCCCGCGGTCGAACCCGAACCTCCTCTTCCCAGTGATGGAAGTGGTTCTCGGAGGGGCCGAGTGCCGATACCGCGTCTTCGAGAACAACGCGAAGACCACATACTACGAGAGCCAGTTGCAGGCGGCGCCAGAGGCATCGAATGAGCGGCGAGTCGTTACCATTCGCGAGCTGCACGCATGCCTGACGAGTCTCCAAATCCTCTCGACCTCGACCGCCAACCTCTTCTCGCTGCGGTCGGGTCGCGTGCAGTTCGTGCCCTATCAGTACCGGCCGGTGCTGAAGCTTATTCGTGCGGATCGCCCCCGCCTTCTCATCGCTGACGAGGTCGGTGTCGGGAAGACCATCGAGGCTGGGTTGATCCTTAAGGAACTGCGTGCCCGTATGGACATCTCCTCCGTACTCGTGATCTGCCCGAAAGCCCTGGTCGCGGAACGCAAATGGTTCAATGAGATGAAGCGGTTCGACGAGCAGTTCACCGCGCTCGACGGGCCGCTGCTGCGGCATTGCCTCCACGAGACGCATCTTGAAGGCGAGTGGCCGGCGCAGTACACCAAGGCGATTCTGCCCTTTTCGCTGTTCGACTCCGACCTCGTGTTCGGTCGCGGTGGCAGGGGCAAGAATAAGGATCAGGGGCTGCTGGCCCTGGACCCGCCCCCGAAGTTCGACCTCGTGATCGTGGACGAAGCCCACCACATCCGCAACACCTCGACCTTCCAGCACCACGGGGTCCGGTACTTCTGCGACAACGCCCAGGCGGTTGTGCTGCTCACTGCGACTCCCGTACAGTTGGGCAGCGACGACCTGTTCACGTTGCTCAACGTCCTGCGGCCTGACTTGGTCCTCGACCGCCCGAGCTTCGAGCAAATGGCCGAGCCGAACCGCTACATCAGCGACGCAGTCCGGCATTGCCGCCGAGCCGAACAGGGTTGGCAACAGGAGACGCTCGCCTGCCTCGATAAGGTAACGGATACCAGGTGGGGGAAGTTGTTCCTCCGAGATTCGCCGTCTTTTCGGAATATTTGCCACCTGCTTCAGACCGGGACCTTGGGAGATGCCGATCGAGTGGGGTTGACCCGATCTGTCGAGGAACTCTACACCTTTAGCCAGCTGATCAACCGAACGCGGAGGCGGGACATCGGGGCGTTCACCACCCGCAAGCCCGAGACACTCACGGTAGATTTCACGGACGACCAGAAGCAGTTGCACGACGGGTTGCTCGACGTGATCGAACGCATCCTGGCCCGCTGCCACGGGCGGCAAAACGTGAAGTTCATGATGACGACAATCCGCCGGCAGGCCGCGAGTTGCCTCTACGGGCTCGCGCCGATGCTCTCCGACCTGCTCAGGGGCAAGCTCGATAGCCTTGAGCTGCAGGAGGCCAGCGACAGCGACGACGAGGCTGATCTCAGTTTCGTGGATCAGGTCCGGACAGACATCGAAGCTCTCCTCAAGAGGGCGAACCAACTCACCCCGCAAGATCCGAAGGTTGAGGCGTTCGTCCAGGTTCTACGGGACAAGGGCAAACGCCGCAACAACAAGGCACTGGTGTTCAGCACCTTCCGCCACACCCTGCGATATCTCGACGACCACGCCCGTCGCGCGGGCTTGCGGGTAGGCCTCATCCACGGCGACGTGGCCGACGAGGGACGGATGAGCTTTCGGCACCGCTTCTCGCTGCCCCAGCAGGACCCCGATGCCATCGACGTCCTGCTGTCGTCGGAAGTCGGCAGTGAGGGCCTGGATTTCCAGCTCTGCGATCTGCTGGTCAATTATGACCTGCCGTGGAACCCGATGAGGATCGAGCAACGTATCGGCCGCATTGACCGTTTTGGCCAGCAGAGCGAGACGGTGGTGATCGTCAACTTCGTCACTCCGGGAACCGTCGATGCGGACATCTACGAGCGTTGCCTCAGCCGGATCGGTGTGTTTCAACACGCCGTGGGCGGTAGCGAAGAGATCCTGGGGGCGATCACGCGGGAGCTTCACGACATCGCCGACAGCTTCACGCTCAGCGCCGAGGAGCGAGCGATCCGGCTCCAGCAGCTGGCGGACAACGGCATTCGACAGATCCGCGAGGAGCAGGAACTGGAGTCCAAGCAGTCGGAGCTTTTCGGCCTGAACGTGCCCAATCAGGCCTGGCGAGAAGAGATCGAGGCGACAGGGTCTTTCTGGCTCTCGCCCGACGCAATCCAGGGCTGCGTGAGAACCTACCTGACCTCTCGGGTCGCAAGCGACACGGAGCACCTTCTCGGCGACAAGCCGATGAAAACGCTTCGGCTCAGTCAGGAGGCGCGAGCCCTGTTGCTGGATGATTTCAAGCGGTTGCCAAAGTCGAACGACCCAGCCAGTCGGGAATGGGAGAAGTGGCTGAAAGGTTCACTTCCCACGCTGTCCGTCACCTTCGACCAGGGGGTTGCCGCCGAGAACCCGAAGGCCGTTCACCTGTCCGTCGTCCACCCGCTGGTCCGACAGGCCGCCCGGTTCTTGGAGATCACCGAGCCGGCCTATGTCACCCTCACCGCTCGGGCCGAGTCGATCCCGGCCGGGGCTCGTTTCTTCGCGCTGTACCGGTGGGTCAAGCACGGGACCAAACCGGACGAGATGCTCGTTGCGGTGGCCGATGACCCGCAGGTCGAAGAGGCGCTCTTCGGGCTGATCCAGACGGCGGTTGACGGCGGTTCGGCTCCCTTGCCGTCCCCTGAGGAGTGCGACGCTCTCGACACGCGACACCACCGAAAGTGGTCCGAAGCGGGCAGCAGTCACTTCTCGGCCAACCGCCGACTCGTCGAGCACCGCATTCAGAGCCTGGGCGTCAGCCACCGCGCCCGCCGCGCGGCGATCGAGGACCAGATCGCCCGCGCCACGAACGAGAAAATCCGGCTGATGAAAGAGAGTGAACTGGCGCGCGCCGACACTGATTTCGACCGGCGGATGGCCGAGCTGAATCAGGCGGCCAACAGCGGGGACATTCGAGCTACCCCGATCGTGTTCGGCACGATCGCCGTCCTGGGGGAGGCGAGCACATGAGCGTCATCGACGAAGTCCGTCGCGAACGGGAAGACCTAGCACGAGTCCTGAAGAAGCACAGCGGGATCCGGAGGATCGTCGAGGACCTGTACCCCGACAGCGCCCACTTTATCTACGAACTCCTCCAGAACGCCGAGGATGCTGGCGCGACCGAAGCGCAATTCACACTCGGTAACACGAGTCTCGTCTTTGAACACGACGGCCGCTACTTCGAGCCTCGCGACATCTATGCCATCACAGATATCGGCGAGGGTACGAAAGCAGGGGACGATGACAAGATTGGTCGCTTCGGCGTCGGCTTTAAAGCTGTGTTCGCCTATACCGAAACGCCATACATCTGGTCGCCTACGTTCTCGTTCAGGATCACTGATCTGGTTCTGCCAAGTGAACTCGACCCGGTACGAGATCTCGGCAATCGTACTCGCTTCGAGTTTCCGTTCAATAACCCGAAAAAGCCAGTCGACGATGCGTTCGCCAAGGTAGAGGAAGGACTGAGCAAACTCGCCGAAATGACGCTCCTCTTTCTGTCCCACCTAGTGTCGGTAAGTTGGCAGGTCGAGAAGGGCATTACTGGGAAGATCATCCGTGCTCGGCACGCCGGGAATCATGTCGAGATACTCAAGCTGAGTGGGGGCAAGACGACGCGCAGTTCCCACTTTCTGAAGTTCGATGAGCCAGTGAAGGAGCTTGAGAAACAGCGGGTGGCGGTCGCCTTTGAACTTGGCTTCTTGTCCGATGTCCAGAGCTTTGACGTCAATAAGCCGCTCGCGGAGCAGATGAAGATCATACCCGCCAATCCAGGCCGGGTGGCCGTGTTTTTTACCGCCGACAAGGAAGTATCCGGTCTTCGCTTCCACCTGCACGCGCCGTTTGTGCCCGAACTCAGCCGGGCCAGCATCAAGGAGACGCGAGCGAACGATCAGCTGTTCGAGCAACTTGCAACGCTGGCGGCGGACTCCCTACACAAGATCTGCGGCCTGGGTCTGCTGACCGCCGAGTTTCTTGAGGTGCTGCCCAATCGTCGAGATCCGATCGATGAACGCTATAACGCAATCCGCTCGGCGATCATCGACGAGATGAACAATCAGCCACTCACCCCTACCCAATTTGGGTCTCATGCGCCGGCGAGGCATCTTATCCAGGGCAAAGCGTCTCTGAAAAGACTGCTTCCCGACGAGGACATCAGAATTCTCCTTGACTACGACAATGAGCCCTGGAAGTGGGTGGTCAACGCCACCCAAAAGAACAGCAACGCAGACCGCCTCCTGGAATCTCTGGCGGTGGGCAAGTGGGACGTCGATGAGTTCGTCGAGCTGCTGTGCAGCGAGACGGCGTCCCCATGTCCATCCGGTCCTCCGAAGAACATTCCCCCTCAAGATGTTATGGATTGGCTACGCGGCAAATCGGTCGAGTGGCACCAGGAGTTGTACGCGCTGCTGCTCACGGACCATCTCATGACTGCCCGCTATCAGAGAAAACGCTTCGCAACGAAGCTCAAATCACTCAAGATTGTTCGCCTCATCGACTGCACTTACGGGATTGGTGGCGAGAGCTTCTTCGTCAGCGACTGGTTTGAACATGACGAGGTGCTCGGGCGCGTGGATGCAGGGGTCTACACGACGGGCAAGAGCAAATCGCAGAAGGAGAACGCCAGGGCGTTTCTGGTGGAAATCGGCGTCCGTGAAGTCGGCGAAGCCCAGCTGGTGGAGGCCATCCTGAAGCGACGGTACATGCGGGAGGCCGAGTTCCGGGACGAGAGAACCTACAGGAAGGACCTCAAGCGGTTCATTGAGTTGGTTGAGAAAGCGCCTGAAACGGCCGGCCTCTTCGCGGAATCTTTCATCTTCAAGTGCGGTGACTCTTGGCGAATCCCCGGAGAGGTGTTCCTTGATCGGCCATTCCTGGATACAGGGCTGAGTGCCTACTACGGGGTGCTTGGGGATGACGCGGACCGTTATGCCCTGAGCGACAGCTACCAGAGTTACGGGGTCACTGCAAAACATCTGGTGAAGTTTGCACGGGCCGTGGGAGCAGCAGGAAGACTGGAGATTCAGCGAACTACCTGCAATGCCAACGCAGATTATCATATTCCGGAACTCGACGCGCTTCTGAAATCGCCGAACGCCGCCCTGTCGCAACTCATATGGAGAACACTGTCCGATCAGGACGACGATTCATGGACTACCGCCAAGTATCCGAATAACTGCAATCGGTCCACCTGGACAGCTCCTTCTCAGCTCATCTGCGTTCTGAGAGACCATGCGTGGGTTCCGCAAACCGATGGCCGGTTCGTGCGCCCGGCGGAAGCGGCCAGTGACTGCCTCCCCGCAGGATTCGCTTTCGATTCTGGTTGGACATGGCTTCAGGCGGTTCACTTCGGGCAGCAGTTGGCGAAGAAGTCCGAGGAACACCGCCAGAGGCAATCGCTGGCGAAGCAACTGGGGTTTATCGATGAAGACACGCTCGAGCGTGCCAAACGCTTCGCAGCGCTGCCGGCCGATGAGCAGCGGCGCATCCTTGCAGATCGGAAAAGCCAGGTTCCCTTTGAACTCCCCGATCAGGAGCCCGGCAACCCATCTCGTGCTAAGCGGGTCGCGGCCGAAGCCGTGGTCGCCCCCAAACGCCTAACCGAGGAACGAACGCGCTCCGTCTCGGTCGGCCTGGATGCGGTCAAACAGGAAGCCGGGCAGTATCTTCGTCAGCAGTACACAAAAGCCGATGGCCAGATGATCTGTCAAGTCTGCAAGAATCGCCTTCCGTTCAAACTTGACGACGGCAGCGACTACTTCGAGTGTGTCGAGTTTCTGCGCGGTCTCAAGCTGCGCCACCAGCAGAACTACCTGGCCCTGTGCCCCAATCACGCCGCGATGTTTCAGCACGCCAACGGTTCGACCGACGAACTCCGGGATCTGGTCGTCGAGATGGCTGGCAACGAGCTGGCGGTTATCCTCGCGAGGGAGGACGCGACGATTTATTTCACCAAGACACACCTCGCCGACCTGAAGGCGATCATCGGCGCGGATCAGAGCGAGCCCGTAACGAAATCCCAGGAACCCTTGCATGCGACCGGCCCATGAAGGCTGCCGCGGCGAGAATCGCGTACTCGGAATAGTAAGGCTAAACAGTTGTGCCTAGCTCATGGCTGAAACCGACCTAACAACAGTTCTGACCGACGGATCTCCTTCGCCAGGCGAGAAAGGGATGACCGCGCCTTCAGTCGATAGGGATTCCGCCCAAAGTCTAGCAGAGCTCCGCGACGCCCTCGACCAACTTCTCGAAACTGCTCCGCCCTCGCTGTCCGGCGTTGAGTCTTTCCTTTGCGAGAAGGTGCCTGATACACAGATTGAGGTGACCTCACTGGACGCGGTCTCTGAAGTTCTTTTTCTTGCTCGCCCCTCGCAAGACCCGATCGTCCTGATTGTGGCCCCGCGCGAGGACTGTGTTGTCCTCGCCGTGGACGTGCGCCTGCCGGCCGACCTCCTCCGCACGGCTTTGCTTCACGGTGTGGGGCACATACTGCTGGGCCACGTCCGGGCAGGCGACGAACATGGTCACCGGGACACAGTAGCTAGTCTCCGAGGAGAAGACACTGCACGTCGCTGGGATCGGCAGGTTCGTGAAGTCTTCCCAGTTTGGTTCACCGAGAAGCCGGTTCCGAAGCCACCGACTGCCACATCGGAAATGACTGCCCGTGAGAGATTACGCTTCGCCCTGATAAAGGACGGCCCTAAGTTGCCCGGCGGCCGGCTGGTAGGCATTCAAACCGCGCCGATTACCCCCTGGCCGCACCAGGCGGTCGTGGCTCGGCGACTGGTTGAGACCTGGCCGTACAGCTATCTCCTATGCGACGAGGTCGGCCTCGGTAAGACCATCGAGGGCGGCTTGGCCCTGCGCTCGCTGATCCTGTCCGGAGTGGTCAAGCGGGTGCTGATCGCCGCTCCCGCCAGCCTGACCGGCCAGTGGCAGCGCGAGCTGGCCACGAAGTTTTTCCTCCCCTTCGCCCTGGCTCTTCCCGGCGCCGGTCGGCGGCATCGGTTTCTCTTCCCCAACGCACGGGAAGTGAGCGCACCCGCGCTGTACGCCCCGGACCTCGTGATCGTGTCAACTGGGTTGCTGACGCGGACCGAACGGCAGCCGGATCTACGGAACGCTAAGCCCTTCGATATCGTTTTGCTTGACGAGGCCCACTACGCTCGTCGAGAGAACCCGACCCGCGGCACTGCCGTCGAGCCGCGCTATGGCCATCTTTACGAGACGGTCCGCGACCTGCTGCGGAAAAAGGCAGAGTGCCTGTGGCTGGCCACTGCCACCCCGATGCAGCTCGACTCCATCGAAGTGGCGGACCTCGTGCAACTCAGCAACCGCGTGGGTGCCTTCCAGCACGACCCGACTCTGCTGCTCAGCTATTACGACATCCTTGGAAAACTCACTGCGGAGGAGGAGCCGACCGCGGAAGACTGGGATTTCCTGCGCCGCGCTGTGGCCGCCATCGAGCTTCAGGACCCGATTCTCTGGCGGTTCCTTCAGCACGCGGTGGTTGACGGCCGAATTCGCGTCGCCGTGCGCCAGTGGCTTGAGCAGAAGCGAAACCCGAAAGGGAACGACCGGCGCAACATGCTGCGGTTGATCTTCGCCGGGGCGCCGCTGTCGCGCGTCATGCTGCGCCACACGCGGCGGCTGTTGGAGATCTACCAGCAGAACGGCCGGCTGGGCGCCAATCTGGCCAGGCGCCACATTCTGGCCGTCCCGCGCATCGTTTTCACAGAACAGGAGGATCGTTGCTACAAGCAATTGGAGCAATACTGCCAGGGGCTGGCCCAACAGGTGGCGGCTCATGCGAGCACACGCAACCGGGCGGCCGTGGGCTTCCTGCTCAGTTTTCTCCGCCTGCGGTTTGCTTCCAGCCTGTTCGCCGCCCGTGAAACGCTGCGCCGCCGCCGCGAACGGGTCCAGGCCACCCTATCGGCCCACCTCGTGGACGCTGGCGACGAGGATCTGGACCTGGAAGCCTTCGTCACCGGCGACGACGACTCGAGCGACGAGGACGCCATCGCTGCCCTCCTCCACGACCGGTCGCCGGAAGACCTGGCGTGGGAGCGCCAGCGGCTGGATGAGATGTTGCAGACGCTCAGCGACCTGTCTGGCCCGTCCCCGAAAATGGTTGCGTTCCTGCAAGCCTTGCAGTGGCGCCGATTCGAAGGGCAACCCGCCCGACTGAAGCAGACGGTCGTCTTCACCCGCTTCTACGACACCTTGACCGACATCGTCCGCCGGCTGCGACAACTCCAACCCGACTTGCGGCTGGGGACTTTCTCAGGCCAGGGAGGCCAGTACGTCGATCCGGAGCGTGGCCAAATGGTGAGCGTAGACCGCGATGAGGTCAAGCACCGTTTCCTGCGTGGCGAGATCGACCTCCTCATCTGCACGGACGCCGCGGCCGAAGGTCTCAACCTGCAAACGGCCAACCTGCTGATCAACTTCGACCTGCCCTGGAACCCGATGAAGGTTGAGCAGCGCATCGGCCGCATCGATCGCATCGGCCAGCGGCACGCGGAGGTTTACGTCCTCAACCTCTGCTACGTCGATTCGGTCGAGCAGATGGTGTACGAGAGGTTGCTGCGCCGCCTGAAGGAAACCGAGGGCGTCGTCGGCACCCAGCAGATCTCCCTGCTGCCCGTGACGCTGGAGGAGTTCCAGCAACTGGCCGACGGCACTCTCAGCGAGCAGGAACTGGAGCAGCGGGCTCGGCAACGCTTGCGGGAATTCCAGCGGCGGGCGGCGGCGATGGAGATTCGCCCCGAGGACCTCTACGAGATTTACCTCCGTTTGACGGAGGAGGGACGGCAAGAGCCGCCCGTCGATCTGGACGCCATCTGGACGACCTTGCGGGAGTCGAATTACCTGCGTCAGCGCGGTTGTGTTGTTCAGGATGGTCCGGAGGGTGCAACGCTGACCGTACGCGGAATCGCCGGCCTCATGCTGGACTCCCTTCTCACGGCCTCCCGCGGCCTGTTCGAGAAAGGCCTGCCTGGGCAGGAAAGGTGCCTGGGATTCGCTTCCTACGGTGACCCCACCTTCGAAGCCATCCTCACCCAGGTGGAGGGATTGCTGCTGCCGCGCTGTGCCCGCCGGCTGTCTGTCGCACTGGAGGGGTACCCGGCCGAGGTGGTCGGATACGCCGTCGCCGTGCGCAAGGGGGACGGAACGCGAGGAATCGAACTGCTCACGAGCTGGCGCCAACTGCAAACCCTGGAACTGGACGAAGAGGCCGAGTTGACCGAGGCTGACATCGAACCACTGCGCGCCAGGCTTGTCGAGCGGATTCGCCAGGAAATTCAGCCCCACGTGGTGCGGCGGATCGAACAGGCCAACGTCCGGGCCGGGACTGCCCAACTGCTCCTGGATTACGCGGTCGCCGTGAGCCAGGTGAGTCGCTACGCCGAAAACGCCGACGATCCCGATAACGCCTGGTCGGTGCTCGACCATGTTCGGGATGTCATGGCCGGCACGAGAACCATGCAGGTTCCCGAGATTCCTCCCGCCTGGGTATCGGCCCGGGATTACCTACTGTTCCAGGCCACGGTTCCGCAGGCCGGAGGAGAGGCGTGGTTGAATGCGCCATCCATACTTCTCCAATCCGCCCTGGATGCGGCATGTAGACAGGCGGACTCCTTCCGCGAGCGGAAGTCCGAGTTGACAACCGAGAGGCTTCTTAAACGGCTGCGTTCCGAGGCGGAGCGGCTTGCGCAAAAAGTGCGAGAGGGCGCGACATGACACGAACTCTCTCCCTCCGCTGGGAACCGCAAAGCCTCTCCGTCTTCGACGGGGTGGTCGCCCGCTTCGAGGCTTCGCGGTTGAGCTTCACCGAGGCAGAAGCGCTGAAGCCTGAGTTCTGGGACGCGGGCGAGGAGGCCCGCCTGCGCGAGGACGAGCGGTTCTGCCCGACTCCCTGGCGACGGTGGACCCTGGCGAATCGCGAGTTGATCAACGAAGCCTTGTTCGCGCGGATGCAGGCCGCACCAGAAAAGGGGTTGCCTTTGGCGGACGCTGTTGTGCCTTCGGGCCTGGCGCAAGTCTTCTGCCCGGGAGACCCGCGTTTCATTCTGAGCAACGGCATCATCCGTCTGGCCGGCCAGCGCGATCTGACGAGCGCGGAAGGCCGCGAACGGATCACCCAGCGCCTCCGCGAGGCCCGCCAGCGAGTATTCGAGGCCGAACCATCAGAGAAAAAGACCCAGCTCGCGCCCGACTCGGCGGCCTGGCAAACCTGTTTCGTTTGCCTGGAGGCGGAAGCGGGCGGCCTGCACCTGGAGGCTGGGCCGCTGGAGGGGTTGCCGTCGTTCGTCAAGAGACTGGCCATTACCGCCGGACCGCAAACCTGGCAACTGCTGGCGTCCAACCTCCGCAACCGCTGCTGGCGGATCTCTGTGCATCCCACGAATGAGCCGTACCGGTGGTCGGCCCCCGGTCACGAGGACTTGCTCACCGACGAACTCGCCCCGTTGACCAAGGAAGGCCTGCCCGCGGCAATGGCAACGGTGTTCCGCATCGATGCCGCCGGCGTGGGCCGTCTGATGGCGGAGCCCGTGTTGAATCCCGGGCAGGGGTACAGGCTGCTCGTGCCGCCAGCGCTGGCGAGCGTCGAACTGAAACCCGGCCAAGTGAACACGCTCCGGGACGGGTGGCGGCTCTGGGAGCTTGAAATCAAGCCGGACCTGGAGATGGAGCTGCGTTCGCTGGTGGAGAGGCTCGGGGTGAAACTCGGAGAGTCGGTCCCGCAGGCTCGCTGGGTGGTCACGCCAGCCGTGGCCTATCGGGAGACATCCCGGGGGGAGAGTTATCCCTGCTTTCAGGCCGGCTCCGTGCCAACTTTGCTAATCATGACGGAGGTAGCCGCCGCCGAGGGGGACCTGGCCGTCTTCCTCCTGGCGAGCGACGAGCTGAGACCCTTTCCCCTGGTCGCGGGCAAAGAATGGATTATGGAGTTGGAGCCACTGCCGCCGGGCCGCTACGTGGTGGACGTGCTCCACCGCTCCTCCCCTATCAGCCCGCTACGTCTGGCATTCGCCGTCGAGGAGTGCTCGCCGGCCCCTGTGAGCGCTCGCGTAGAGGTTCGGCTGGGCTCCCTGCGGCAGTCGTTCGATACCGAAGGGAGGCTGACTCTGAACGGCGATCTGAGTGCCCTGGAGCCGGAAGAGCTTGAAGTGCTGGGGCCGCCACTGTGGCCGGTCGAGGTCTTGTGGGACAGCGGGCGCCGGTGGCGGCTGGAGCCGCTGTCACTCGGAACGGAAGGCAGACTCGACAGCTCCGAGCTGCTGGCCCGGACAGCGGAGCGCCGGCAACGCTCGACGCTGGGTGATCTGCATCTGGACTTTGGCGAGTTGGGGCGGGCCGTCCTGCGTCACACGCGCCGACCGGACCCGGTTGACCTGCGCCAGCGCCTGGCCCAGATGGTGGACGAACGGGGCTCGACCCTGGCGGGGCTCGGCGGACAGTTCCCCCTGATCCGTAGCTTGTGGCTGGACCCGCTCCTCGCCCTCCTTGGCTATGACATCCAGGAAGCGTCCGAAGCGGACCTGGCCAACGCGCCGGTGCTAACAACGGCCTTACTGCTGCAAGCGACGTTACGTGAGGCCGGCCGCATCGTCCGGCGAGTGCGCTGGGCACTCGTGCTCGCCGCCCAGCCAACGCAACTCAGCGATGAGGGGCTTCGCGCTTTCGCGGACCGGCTCTGTGAACAGCATGGCGTGCCGGAGGCCCTGCTGACGGACGGCTTGCTCTGGACGCGCCACCGTGGCGGAACCTGTTTGCGCGCCCGCTCCTGGGACCTCCGCAGCCTGGTCGGGCCAGGGGCGGAAACGGAATTCGAGAGTTTCTGGTTCGATTTCGGAGTGTAGGACATGGCCGTTGTCTCTTCCGACAATCAGCAACTCCGCGACAGGGCCGCGGCCCTGTTTGGCCTGGATTTCAGAAGTCCCGCGGCCCTGGCCGAGGCCCTTCGCTGCGAGTTGTCGGCCCGAGGTATGGCCAGCGGACGCAGCCTGTGTGAACGGGCGGAAACTCTGCTGCAACCGCTCGCCGCTCTGGACACCGCTCGCGTTCGTGAGGTTTTGGAGCAGCTCGCGGCCAGCGGGGATGCCACGTCGGGACCGGGCGGCATGTTCGCAGCCGCCCCTTTGCGCGTAGTTCGGCTGGGCGCCGGCCGCTACGCCCTTCATGGAACGCTGCCGACCGCGCGCCTACGGCTGTCGCTGCCTCTCAAGGACCTCGAAGGAGGCGTTACCCGCTATGCCACAGTCGCTGCTGACCAGGAGACGGCGTTGGCAGACGCTATTTCCAGACTCGGAGGGCTCGTCCTGTCGCCCCGGCGCTGGGCCGGTCTGGACCGGGTGCCGCCGGCAGGTCCGGAGTGGCTCGAAGAACTGAGCCACCGGCTGGACCAGGACCGAGTGCCGGCGGGAGCGCTGGATGACGGCCTAGTCACGCCCTGGCAGGCGTACCGGCCGGATGTCGGAGGGCCACCGGGGCAACGATGGCGCTCGGCCGAGGCGGAGGATGCCCACCCTGGCCTTTGGCGCGCACGCCATGAATACGGCTGGTGGCGATTCTCCTGGACCGGCGGCAGGAGCCCGGGATCTGCACCCCACACCCGGCTCACCCGGGACGAGGCGCGCCGCACGCAGTTCGCGCTGGATCGGCAAGCGGGGAGTTCCCTCGCCGTTGTAGTGCGCAAGGGGCAAAACGACGTGGAGCTGGAGGTGGACGCATTTCTGCCCCGGGCGGAGTACCGCTACCTCACCACGCTGGGCAGGCGGGTCGAGGCGGACGGGCCGCCTCGTTATCTGGTGCCGATCGGCACGTGGGAGGAGGCAGCAGCGACCCTGCAAGAGCGGCTGGGGGTTGGCTGCTCCGAGGGGGGCCACAGCCGTGAGAAAGACGCGCGAGATTTCGGTGGTTCTGTGTAACGTGGTTTATGAGCGAAAGACCCCCTATCAACGGTAGATTCCGCGCCACGTAGGCGGTCCGGTAGAATGAAGGCCTCCTCGGCACGGAAAGAGGCCGCGGCGCCGGGGACCGCAAAAGCGACGACTGGTCTAGCGCCAACGCTGTCGGCGCTCGAAGAGCCCCTGTTGGTGGAATCGAGCATAAGAATGTGGAGCGACTTCTGCCATCTTGTTCAGCTTTCCCGCTCAGAGAGGCGTTCCGATGACGCAACGCTCCTCGCGCAGTTCAAGGAGTACCCGGCAATTCACAAGGCAGGGGTCACGCTAAATCTCTGGAAACGGTGGGAGATTCCCACTGTTGAAGGGCTAGATGCTATCACAGCAATGGTCTCCGAGAACCTCGGCATTGACCGGCACAAAGCGTACGAGTGCCCGCTGTCCCGCGTTGTAGAGTGTTTGAACGAACAACTGAACCGGCAGGTGGCGAGGACTACGCCCCCATCGCCGCTGACGCTGTCCCGAGGGGGGCCAGCCGAAGGGAAGAGTGAGCGACCCTTCCCCGATCCGCTCCAGGCGATCCGTGACAACCTGCAACGCCGTGAGTCCGAACTCGCCAATCAGGCGGACCGAGTCGCCCGACGGCAGCAGCTTGACGAGCGACTGGCCAACAGGTTCAAGGAGGTGATCTCCTTCGCGTGTAGTTCGCTCGCACGCGATGACCGGTCGCTGACGGACGACTTTTTCACCGACTTGGCCAGAAGTCTACTGGCCTTCAACGAGGCGTTGAGAGAGGCCGACCGAGAGTACCCCCGGTATCGCATCCTCAAGCGCCTGGGACGAGCGTCGCAGGCCGGTGTTCCTGCTCTCGACACAGCTGCTTCCCTGTTGCTGCTGGAACCTACCACCGATGTCACGAGCTTGGCGACGGACCTTAAGCGTATTCAAGAGTCGCCCCCGCACGACGTATGGTCGATGTGGCTGACCTACATTCTCGACCAGTTGATGAATTCCCATCGGCCGCCAACGAAAGACTCTGTGCCTCCGGACACGGCCCGCGAGGAATGGCGGAAGGCCGAGCTTGCTTTCGGCTGCATCCTCTTCTCGGACGAATCCTTCCGCGTCCTTCAAGAGTCGATGGACCATGCCGCGTGCCTGATCGACGACGCCTTCAAGTGCGGTGGTCGCCGCGTCCTGAATCGTCCACCAGGTAGGGTGCGAGACTTGATCGCCCGGTTCGACTCCCGGTCCTTGCACTGGTATGGTTCCGAGTTCCCGCCCTTGCCCTTGCTCCAGCCGCCCCCGTCAATCGAGGCCATTACGGAGCCGGTGGCCCTGCGTCGCCAACTGGATGAGGTCTGGACGGCCGCCAATTGCCTCCAAATCGCCCTCGACAAGTGGGCCGCTTGGTTTTTCGAGTTGAGGGAGAAGGGAGATGCTCACCCCGGCATTGCTTTGAACTGCAGCGACATGGCCCATCGAGCCGTCAAGGTGCTGCTGACGCACCGCCCAAACGTGGAACCTTTCGACGGGGCCGACGAAGCTGCCCTGCTGGGCATGCTTCCCCCGATCCCGGCATGGTGGGTGCCTGGAAGCAGTGTTGAACAGAACACCGAAAGCGCCGAGTTGATCGAAAAGCCCCGCGTCCGCTGGCAAGAGGATCGGGAGTTTCTCGACGCCTATTACTGGCCCCCCGAACAACGTCAGCAGAAGGCCATCAAGCTGCGTGGCGCTGCGGCGCAGCTGATTGACCTGCTGAAATCATTCCCGATGACCGCGCTCGCGTCTTCCAGGACAAACGATCGCAGAGAAGGCGTGGGAGAGATTGCCGTGGCAGCAACGCCGCTGAACCCGCAACCGGGCGCTGCGGCGGAGGGCGTTCCGGGTCCTGCGACGCTCCCCACAGGGCGGCAATCAACGTGTTCCTTCCGCTGGCTGCACCTGACCGATCTCCACTTCGGCATGCCCGGCCAGAAGTGGCTGTGGCCAAACATGCAAGAGGAGTTCTTCCGCGACCTCGCCCGGCTCCATGAGAAAGCCGGTCCCTGGGACCTAATTCTGTTCACCGGGGACTTCGTGCAGCGGGGTGCGGCCGACGAGTTCGCGAAGCTGAACGACGTTCTGGACCGCGTGTGGGAAAAGTTGCGCGCCCTCGGCTCGACCCCGCTCCTCCTCGCCGTACCGGGAAACCACGACCTCGTGCGACAAAAGGCCGGCCAAGCTGCGGTCGCCTCACTCCGCACGGGTTGGGCCGACGCCCATGTCCAGAAGGAATTCTGGGAGAACCCGAAGTCCGACTACCGCAAGGTCGTGCAGAAGGCCTTCAAGAACTACCTGGCTTGGTGGGAAGCCTGTACTCTCCCGCGGCCTGGCACCTATCGTCCCGGCCTGCTGCCCGGCGACTTCTCGGCGGCGCTTGAGAAGGGCGGCTGCAAGTTGGGCATCGTGGGCCTGAACACCGCCTTCTTGCAGCTGGAAGGGGGCGACTACACGGGGCGACTTGGCTTATCGGCACAGCAGTTTCACGAGGCCTGCGGCGGCGACGGTGCGGCCTGGACGAACAGCCACCACGTCCGCTTCCTGCTGACGCATCACCCCCCCAGCTGGCTGCTGGAGAATGCGCGACAAGTGTTGTACGGCGAGATCGCCATCCCCGGCCGTTTTGCGGTTCACATGTTCGGCCACATGCACGAGTCGGCTGTCAGCTGTGTGGCCCTAGGGGGCGCGAACGCGCGAAGGGAATTGCAAGGCCGTTCGCTGTTCGGCTTGGAGGAGTGGGGCGAAAATGGGAGTGAGAAACAACGTCTACATGGGTACTCTGCCGGGGCAATCGACCTGAAGGAAGACACATCCCTCATTCGTCTGTGGCCGCGAAGCGCCGAACGTCATCAGGCCCAGCACATGCACATTGTACCGGACCATTCCTTCACCCTGGAGGATGAGGCCGCTTACCTGTAGTCGTTCTTCCCTCGCGTCCCCGAGGACAGCCGGCCCCGGACTAATGCTTGCATGTGGAGGAGGTATCGTGAAAACGTTCCGGCTCGCCGACTATGCTGCGGACGGGGCCCTCCAGGACCTCGACGACGCCCGCTTCTTCGCCCGCAAGCTCGGGCCGGAGGACCGACTCGATTTCGAGGGCGTGATTGCTGTATCGTCCGACTTCCTGGACATCCTCCTCGCCGGCCAAGAGCCGGACTCCCTGGAGGGAAGGGTCCTCAACCAGACGGGGTCCGTGCGTGCAGCCCTGGCCGCTTGGACTGATCGCGAGCAACAAGGCCGATCACCTATACCGAGTGCGAAACGCGGGGGCCGGCCTCCTGTGGCGGCGCGACGCAAGACTGCCCCTCCCGTGGAGTTCAACCGGCCGGAGCCGGAAGGAGAGCGGTACACGCCGACACGGCTCATCAACCGGCTGCGCCAGCAACTCCGCAGCTACATCGAGAGTGCCTATCCTCTCAGCGATCCGGTAGTCGTGCGCGCCCGGCGTCGACTCCTTGAAGAAGCGCAGGACAGCCACCTGCTCGCACAGGAGCCCTACCTGGAAACCACTCCACGCTACCGAACGTTCGCCGGGAGCTACGGCGACCTCGGCCTATCTGCTACCGTGACAGGGCTATTCCTTCAACTGGCAAAAACCAAGCAGCAGTACAGCAAACCGGAGGAGAACAAGACGATTCTCTTCCCAGAAATGTGGCAACACCAGACCGACGCCTACCGCCAGTTTCTGGTCGATGGCAAGGACATCATCGTCGCCACCGGCACGGGGTCGGGCAAGACCGAGTGCTTCCTGGTTCCCATGCTCGGTCAACTCTACGAGGAAGCGGTAGACCGGCCCGAATCGTTTGCGCGTCCCGGCGTGCGGGTTCTGATCCTTTACCCGATGAACGCTCTGGTCAACGACCAGCTCGCGCGTCTACGGCTCCTCATCGGCGATGAGAGCGTCGCCGCCGCCTTTCGTACCTTGGGCCCCGGTCGGCGTCATCCACTCTTTGGGATGTACACCGGACGCACCCCCTACCCGGGACCACGGGACCCGTCCAAGGACCGTGAGCGGGTAGCTCCGCTTCTCGAATACTACACCCGCTTGGATGAAAGCCTGAGGCAGGAGCTGCGCCGCCTCGGACGATACCCGGCCAAGGATCTCGAGTCCTTTTTCGGCAAGGACCTGGCCCAAGCAAAGACCTACACGACCGGCAAACGGGTCGGCAAGGCATACACCCGACACAACTTCGATCAGCGGCTGCACACCCAGCCCGGGGACCGGGAGCTACTGACGAGGCAGGAGATGGTGCGGGGGGCGGGCACCCGGCCCGGGATTGCCCCGGATATACTCGTCACCAATTACTCCATGCTGGAGTATATGCTGATGCGGCCTTTCGAGCGGCCAATCTTCCAGCAGACGGCCGACTGGCTCCAGGCGGAGGGGAACCAGTTTTTGTTGGTCCTCGACGAGGCGCACATGTACCGAGGCGCCAAGGGCGCTGAGGTCGGTTTCCTGCTGCGCCGGCTGCGGGCCCGGTTGGGCATCAACGATCGCCCGGACAAGCTCCGGGTGATTTGCACCAGCGCATCGCTCGGCGACAATGCGACTGCCCTGGCCAACATCCGCTGCTTCGCGGCCGACCTGACGGGCAAGCGCCCCCAGGACTTTGCGCCGATCACGGGCAAACGCGCTGTCCCTGAACCGGCCGCCTCAGGCACTGCCGCTCTTGCGGACCTGTTGGCGAGCATCGATCTGGCCCACCTTCACGCGGCGGTCACCCCGGCTGTCCTGTTGCAGGCCCTCATCCCGCTGTTCGAGCACCTGGGAAAACCCTGTCCAGAAACGGATGAAGAAGGCATCCTGCGTCATCTGTTCCGCGCGCTTTCTGGACAGTCGTTCGTTAACTTGCTGCTCCGCGAGAGCGCCGGCACCGCACGTTCCCTAGGGTTCCTGGCTTCGTCACTCTTCCCCGGACATGCGCAGGGCAGGAAAGCAGTCGAGGTCCTGGTCACTCTCGGCTCGATCGCGCGGGAGAAACAGGGCGAGCCAGGTCTCATCCCGGCTCGCATCCACGGCTTCTTCCGGGGTTTGCACGCTCTGTACGCGTGCATCAATCCAGCCTGCCCCGGTCGGCAGGACCGGCCCGGCGAAGTCGCGGTCCTGGGGAAGTTGTTCGCCGAGCCTCACACTTCGTGCGACGCTTGCGGCTCGCGCGTGTTTGAGCTGGCGTCCTGTCGGAACTGCGGCAGCCCCTATTTGCAGGCCTACTGCCCCCCGGACCGGCTTGGGTCCCTCGATTTCCTCTGGGGGGAGACCGAGGGGAGCCTGCAAACGCTGGAGTTGCTTCCCGTTCCGCCCCATTACACGGAGGTGGCAGAGGAGATTCGCATCCACCTCCCCACGGGCTACGTGGACCGCGAACACACCATGCCCGACGACCAGGTGCGCTCGGTCTGGCTGGCCCACGGGGAGACCGCCCGCGAGCCGACCTTCCCCCGCTGTGCCATGTGCCAGCCTCCGGGTTCGCGGTCCCGCAGCCGCATCACCGACTTTCGCACCAAGGGCGAGCAGCCCTTTACCGCCCTGATTGACGCCCAGTTCGCCGAGCAGCCGCCTCAGAAGGCGGACAAGCGGCTGGCCAACCAGGGTCGCAAGGTGCTCGTCTTCAGCGACGGCAGGCAGAAGGCCGCGCGGCTGGCCCCGGCCCTGGAACACAGCCACGCCCGCGATCTGTTCCGCCAGGTGCTAAGCATCGGGGCGGCGGAGTTGAAGAAGCAAGCCGGTCTCATGGGCCTTGACAAGCTCTACCCGGCCGTGATCTGGGTATGCCATGCCCGAGGGATCGACCTGTTCCCCGCGCCGGACGAGGAGGTCTTTCACGACCACCTCCGGCGCGTCAAGGACAAAACGCTGGTCCAGCTCATCCAGGAGTTCAATCAAGGGTACTTGCAGCCCACGCAATCCTACGCGCAGCAACTCTTCGGCGAAATGACCGACCGCTATTACTCGCTGAACGCGCTAGCCCTGGCCACGGTCGAAGAGGACCCGCTCGTGCGCGGCGTTTTCAAGAACCGCTCTCCGGTGGGATTGGGCGAGCCGGAGATACTGCTGTTGTTCCGCCTCTGGCTCCGTCTCCAGTTGGAGAACCGGCGGTTCGCGCCTCAGGGGGCCGACCTCTCGAAGCTCGGCGAAGGCTGGGAACGTCCTGAAGGGATGGACGCCAACAACCCTGCCCACGTGTTTCCGCGCCCGTTCGGAGACTTCTTGCGTCGGGTCCTTGGGGCCGAGGAAACGGCCCGCCAGGTGGAGGGCTGGCTGCCTCGCTTCATCCGCGAATCGAACCTTTTCCTGTTGTCGAACGACTTGTATTACCTGCAACCCAGAGGACTGAGCCTCAACGTGAAGCTGGACGCGGGCTGGCTGCGCTGTCGGGACTGTGCCCGGCTGTGCGCCGAGACACTGGGCAACTGCTGCCCGGCCTGTCTGGGCGAGGTGGTCGAGGCCGACCGCGATTACCTCGACGCCCGAACGGGCTTCTACCGCCAGCAGATGTTGCGGGCCTTCGAGGGAAACGGCCTGGAGCCCTTTGGCCTGACCGCCGCCGAGCACTCGGCCCAGTTGACCGGGAAGGACGACGAGGAGGCCTTCAGCAAGACGGAGCGCTACGAGCTGCGTTTCCAGGACATTCCCGTCGAGGACGAGGCCCCCATCGACGTGCTGAGCTGCACGACGACGATGGAAGTCGGCATCGATATCGGCAGCCTGTGCGGTGTCGCCCTGCGGAACGTGCCCCCGCACGTCGCTAACTACCAGCAGCGCGCCGGGCGAGCCGGCCGTCGCGGCCGCTCCGTGGCTTCCGTTATTACCTTCGCGCACGGCACGTCGCACGACTCCCATTACTACGAACACCCTGACCACATCATCTCGGGAGACGTCAACCCGCCGGTCGTCTACATCGAGAACCAGCAGGTGTTGCGGCGGCACATCAACGCCTACCTTGTGCAGCGGTTCTTCCATGAGACGGCGCAGACCGGCACCGATGCTTACAGCCTTTTCGAGTCCTTGGGGACGGTCGAGCAGTTCCTTTCCGACGCTTCTCCCTGCTCGCTGACCAGCTTGAAGGATTGGTTGCAAAACAACGAAAGCAAGTTGACGGACGAAATCCGGCACTGGGCGCCGCGGTTCAGTTATGGCCAGGATGAGTCCGTGGACGTCGAGGAAACGATCACTACTTCCGTCCGCTCACTAATCGACCTGCTGACGACCACATTGCCTGTCGAAGCCTTCCGGCAGCGGGAGCAGCTCACCGGGCTGGTGCGAGAAGGCCTTGAGCGGCAGCTCGCGGAACAGCTCCTGCAAACGCTCATCGACCGGGCGATTCTGCCCCGGTATGCCTTTCCCACTGACGTGGTGATTTTTTGGGTGTCGCGGCCCAAACTCAGGGGAGACCCTCCCCACAAGCGGTCCTTCGATTACGAGCCCCAGCGCGACCTACAAGTCGCACTAACCGAGTACGCGCCTGGAAGCAGTCTCACCATCGACAAGTATCGGTTTACTTCGGCCGCCCTCTACTCCCCGTACGCGCCCGAGACGCGTGCTCTCCTGCAAAAGGCCCACTCCTACACGGCGTGCAAGACCTGCGGGTACGTGAGTCTTCAGGAAGAAGCAATCTCACTGGTCGCGTGTCCCTGCTGCAAGGGACAGGACCTGTTCAAGCAGCGGTTCGTCATCCCGGAGGGCTTTGCGCCGGACATCAACGTGCGCCGGGAAGTGGACCGGGGCGACGCCTCGGCCCCGGCAGGACGGGCTACCCGTGCCCAGATCGAGGTGCAGGAACCGCCGTCGCAGTGGGACGAGCAGTTGTGCGGGGGGCGCCTGGCCGTGATCGCACGGGCGCAGAACCTGGTAACGGTCAACAAGGGCGTAGGCGATCGCGGCTTCATGGTCTGTCCTGAATGCGGTCGGACCGAGCCGGTCTTCGGGCCGGGGTTTACCAACCCGACCTTGCTCCGCGGTGGCCGGCCGCGCCGGCACGATCACCCTCTGGAACAGGTCCAAACCTGCGATGGCCAGGCTGCGGGGCCGTACTTCTTCGGACACAGGTTCCCCACGGACGTCCTGCTCCTCCGCCTCAAGACCGAAGGTCCTGTGCTGTGCCCGACGGCAGAGGAACCGGGGCGTTCGGGGCGTCCGGGACGCGTGACTCTGACTTCCCTGGTGGAGGCGGTCTGTCTGGCCGCCTCGCGCATCTTGCAGATCGAGGAAGGCGAGCTGGCGGGGAACTGGTGCCCGGTGCTCGGAGGGGCAGACCGGGAAGTTTACCTGTTCCTTTACGACCTGCTGCCCGGCGGCGCCGGCTATACCCGGCTGGTGAAACAGAGCCTGAAAGAGGTCCTGGCCGAAACAGAGAGACTGCTCGCCGAGTGCGACTGCCTCTCCTCTTGCTACCGTTGTTTACGACATTTCGGCAACACGTACCTCCATCCGTCTCTCGACAGACACCTGGCCAGGGCTCTGCTGGATCATCTGCTCCACGGTCGCCACCCGGTGCTTTCGCAGGTCGAGAAGCTCACCGCCCTCCAGCCGCTGCTCGACTTCTTCACGCTGAAACAGCTGAAAGTACAACCTAGTGCACTTCGCTCCGGGCAGGAGGTCCCGCTGGTCGTGGCACGAGAGGAAGGGAGCGAGATCTGGGTCGATGTCCACCACGCGTTGACCGATCCCGACGAAGCCGGAGCGGGTCTGCGGGGCCTGGCGGAGGCCGCGTTGGCGGAATACTGCTCGCTGGATTCGTTCACCCTCCTCCACGACCTACCCGCGGCGGTCGCGGTCCTGCAACTGTAACGAGACACCATGACTCATCCCCTCTACCAGCTACCGGGACCGACCGCATGGGCGGTCCCGCCCAGCTCCTACAGCTACTCCTCGCTGATGGCGATCGAGCGCTGTCCGCGGCAGTGGCAGTTGTCTCATTCGCTTTACGGCGACCTGGCCCGATTCCCGAGCCGCCCGCACCCCGCGGCGGTTGAAGGGGAGATCGTTCACGCCGTCCTAGACAAGCTCTTCAAGGCCCTGGCAGTCCGAGGGATGCCCGCGCTCGGGACACCGTTGTTTCGCGAAGGCCTCGCTGAGGTGGACGTCCAAAGCAGCGTCCGCCATCTTGTCGTCCAACACGAGCGCCGGCTGGCCGATCACCCGCGTGCGAGTGCCTTTCGGCTGCGGACGAGTCCCCAGCAGCTCGTCAACCAGGTGATCCGGCTTTTCCGGGGCTTTTATCAGGAGGCAGTCACCACCCATCGCGCGGGCGATCTCCCGGCCGGAGTCATGCGGGCGCCGCTACAACTGCCCTCGGGGGCCGCCCTCGCAGCCTTGTTGCGCGAGCGCGGTGCGCTAAGTGAGCTGCCCCTGATTCACCCAACTCTTCCGTTCGGTGGCATCATTGACCTGATCTGGTCGGACAGGGGGGAATCGGTCATTACGGACTTCAAGACCGGTCAAGAGAAGCCCGAGCACAAGAAACAAGTCGCTTACTACTCCGTCTTGTGGTGGCGCTGCAGTGGGGTCACCCCCGCCAGAGCTGAAGTGCGTTACCCCGACCGATTCGTACCAGTCTCGATCAAGGAAGGGTTGCTCGTGGAGGCCGAAGAGGAACTCTGCCGGCGGGTTAGTGCGGTCGCCACCATTCTGGCTTACGTTCCCACCCAAGCCGTTCTTGGGGAGCACTGTCGGCACTGTGACGTGCGTCAGTTTTGCGACAGTTACTGGGCCGACCGGAGCGCGGTATTCCCGGGTCGAACGCGTGCGGCCGGACAGGAAACGTCCCTGGATGTGGAGGTCACGGTAATCGGCGAACCTTGCGGCAGCGGATTCGACGCCCAAACGGGGAAAACAGGTGTGTTCCCGATCGTTTTCCGGGAGGACGTCGCTGTTGTCCACGGCCCTTTCGCGAAAGGAGAGCGGCTCCGGATTCTCGGAGGCCAGGCGATCGAAGGTGGCGCGCTCGAACTGAAGCCTTGGACAGAAGTATTTCGCCAGGGAATGAGTTGACTAACCGTCTTTTTTTTCCAAACGATCTAAAGGATAACTGTGGACAATTGCGTACTCGCGCGTTCTGGTAACTGCTGTGTGCGTTTTCCGGTCGCCCGAACCAATGTACAATCCAGTTACCAGGCGCGCGACATTTTCACCCACTCTAGCTGGTAGTTCATCGGCGATTCCGTTGATTACGCTGGGAAAGAGCTTTTCGCCGTAAACTCTTCGCATTCAATGGCTTCTACTGAATTCTCGCGAGTGACTTTTTCAAACGAGTTCGTAATCCGTCTCGCTCGGGGATCCGGCAGATCGACTGCAATGACTACGCTCAGAGTACCAACCCGCTAATCCTCCATTCGCAAGGACTCCTTCCTGGGCCCGGACCATCCGCTGAGGGAAAGGACCGGAGCGCCACCCTTCCCCACGCCGGTGGAATGCCCGCAGGAGATTGATACGATTACGGGGTCGCACATCCTCCGGGGGACGATCCTTCTGAAGTTCGGGAGGCCCAACGATGGCCGAGGAATCCAGCCTCGAAACGGAAATGGACGAGATCCGCACCCTGAGCGCGTTGCGCGATGATGCGATTGCGAAGCGCAAAGAGGGCCTGGTTGGGCTCGGCCAGAGGACAGAGTATAAAGCCCGAGACGGGTGGGTGGACCCGGGCGACGACGTCGAAAAGGGCATCCTTTCTAAGGTGCTTTGGAAGGGCCCGCTGCCGACAACAGGCGCCACCGGCTCGTCTTGGGCGGACCTGCCGAACGACCTCACCCGCATCAAGGTCACCGATCTCTTCTTGCCCGCTACCTTCGCGACGGCCACCATAGCCCAGGATCGCGTTCCGGTGCTGCGCAGCGCCGTCGCACTCGATGCCCTCTCCGCTATCCCGGGCCAGGTGCTGAGCGAAGGCGCCCTCAGCTGCTATTTCCGCATCGCCTACGAGCTGAATGAGGCTTCGAACTCCGACCAGATGATGGGCGGTGCGAGTGCGGGCGGCCGGGGCGTGCCGCAGACGGCCTTCGTCACCAACTGGTGCGTTCGGGCCGTCCAGTCCCTCGCCGGCACCCTGGAAAACACCGCGAGAATGATCGAGAGCTTCTCGGCCTTCCAGGAGCCCAAGCCAGCCCCGGTCCCGCGAATCTGGTGGGACCAGCACCTCCACACCCAGGAGCTCTCGATTCTTACCGCGCTGGGACAGGCCAACCACCGTCTCCTCGCGCAATTCAACGACGGCGGGCGCCTGGCGACCGAGGCAGAGCTCAAATCAAAACTGACCAGCGTCATTAAGGACGCGGTGTCTCACGCGGGCTCGCTGGCCTCCATGTCCGGCATTTCTGACGTCAACAGTTTCGCCCTCGAGCGCGCCAAAGCGTCCTGTCAGGCGCTCAGAGATCTTCTCGCCGGCTCCTTGACGACGACAGGGTCAGCGGGCGGCTCATCGGGAGCGGTGGACCTGGGCAAGCTGAAGGCCGCCCTGGTCGAGTCAGCGAAACACCTGCGCACTGGGTTGGAGCCGTCGAGGAAATACTTCCGCCAGGTGCTGGATCATGAGCTCGTCGCCGGGGTCGTTCACAGCCAGAGGACGCCCGACGCCGCCGAGCTGCTGTTCGCCTGCGACGGGCTGTCGCGCCTCGGGCGCGAGGACGGCCAGGCGCTGGGCTCCACGCTCGAGCGCGTCGCCTCGCTGGTCACCAACCAGGGCCGCGTCCCCAGCCACAGGCCGTTCGACGTGAAGGAAAAGGGTTACGTCCTGCACGTTGCGGGCAGCGAGGTGATCCATACCTTCGCCGAACTGAGTGCCAGGGAACACTGGCCCGTCTCTGCCAACATGGCCCAGAGGTTGTTACGACACTTTACCGAGACCTGGCGCAATGAGAAGCGGGGCTGGCGGCACGAGCGGGACGACGCCCAGGGCCTGTGCCAGTGGTGGCTGTGCGGGCTCTCCGTGCTGGCCCTCGACGCCTTTGTCGATATGCTGGACGACCGCATCAACCAGATCGTACTGCGGCACTTTAGCGTCCGGCAACCCGGCGAGATCAACTTCGAACTCGACGGCCTCTTCTACCCGGACTACGGGCTCGCCGCCCTGGTGAGCGGCCGCAAGAGCTCGGCGGACGTCCTGCAGCGTATGCGGGCACACGTCGTCGGCGTCGAACTCGGTGCCCCGCTCCACACCGCCGTCTTTTACGGGCCTCCGGGTACGGGGAAGACGACGTTGCCCGAGGCGTTGGCACGCACTTCCGATGCGCCCCTTGTCGAGGTGACTCCGAGCGATATTGTCCTGGGAGGAATCGAAAAGACCGAGGCACGGGCGCGGGTTGTATTCGAGGCGCTGTCGCTGCTCTCGCACGTCGTCATCCTGTTCGACGAGTTCGACTCCATCCTTTGGGACCGCGCCGCCCGGAGCAGCGGCGAGGGCATCCTTCAGTTCGTCACGCCAGGAATGTTGCCCAAGCTGAAAAAGCTCTATGACCGGGCGAAGGACCGCCGAACGGCCTTCATCCTCTCGACGAACCTCATCGGCGGCCTGGACCCCGCAGCCATTCGTGAGGGCCGCTTCGACGTGAAGGTCGGCATCTACCCCCCCGACGTCATCTCGCGCACCGGCAGGCTCTGGATGGAGCTGGCGAAGATGAAGGAGGAAACGAAAGCCGACCCCAAGCGGCTGAATGAGGTGGTGGCGCAGTCTGCCGGGCTGGCGATGGGCTTCCTCGCAAAGCGCGATCGTTTCACGAGGTCGAAGAAGGACGGCCCCAAGGAAGATTCTCCGATCTACTATATCCTGCACGGGAAGGGAAACCTCACATGGCCCAACCCGGAAAAGAAACCGCCTGACAACCCCATGACGGACTATTCTGGACAACCGAAAAACTGGAAGCTCAACCCGATGGGCCTGCGTGACTGGAAAGAGTGGAAACTGGTCGCCTTCCTGGACGAAAAGAGCAAGGGGGATCTGGCCGTTTTGGAGCATATGATTGACAAGGCGAGCAAGAACAAGGGACTCGAAGACCTGGCGTGGGTGTTGAACAAGCCCGACTGCAAAAAGTGGAAGGAGACCCTTAAGAAGCTTTTTGTCTAACCTGACCACAAGGACAGAACCATGAGCGACAGGCCGTTATCGGAAAGGCCCACCCGCGTCTACCTCGCCGGACCCGACGTGTTCCTCCGGGACGCCGTCGGCCAAGGTGAGCGCAAGAAGGCCCTGTGCCGGCAATACGGATTGGAGGGCGTCTTCCCCTTCGATGTCGAGGTCGAATCGTCGAAGGGGCACGCGAGAGAAACAGCCCTGCTCATCAGTAAGTCCAACGAGGAACTGATACGCGGTTGCCGGGCGATGATCGCCAACATGACCCCATTCCGCGGTCCCAGCGCCGACGTCGGCACGGCCTACGAGATGGGCATGGGTCGCGCGTTAGGTCTGTTGGTGTTCGCCTACACCAACGTCGCTGTTCCCTTCACTACACGCACGGCAAGCTTCCTCGGCCCCGCGGCCAGGCGGGATCAGGCCGGCTGCCTGCGCGACGGCGATGACATGGCTGTCGAGGAGTGGGGCCTCATGGACAACCTCATGCTGGAGGGCGGCGCCCTGGCGAGTGGCGGCGAGTTGGTCGTCGTCAACGCCTCCGAGCGCGAGCGATTCAACGACCTGAGTGGCTTCGAAAAGTGTGTTCAGGGCGCCGCTCGCGCGCTTCTCGGCGCGTGCTCATCAGCAAGTCCAACGAGGAACTGATAACGCAGGGGCTATCCCTACATCTGCGCCAGGCGGTCCACCAGGCGCTTGAGGGCTCCGAAGTGAGCTGCGCCTCCTGGCTTGGCCCCCCTCCTGGGCCGCGGCGATCTCGCGCAAGGCCCGGTGAAGGTTCTCCTGGGGCGATCCCTTCTACCAGGATCTTCCCCATGCCGGCCTTGGCGCCCTCGGTGGTCACGACTAAAGCCTGCCAAGCTGGACTTTTCGGGGTTCCCGGTCAAAATACCATTTAACACACCTTCGTGGCCAGGGGCGGCGTGGCACGGCAAGAACCCGGGTCCTTGTCCCGGCGCCGTTCCTCCCGCACAATCCCGAGTAGGTGTTTCTCTTCCTATCGCTGGTAGGGGCCGTCAAAACACCGGCTCAGGCCCTGCGCGTGGAAATGGGGCTGTTCGATAATCTGGATAATCCGGGGTACGCAAAGCGGTGTAATTCGGCGGTCCTCGTTGTTGCAGCGAAGGTGACGAATGTGCCGATTATGATGGGGGAGGATCAGGTATGGACTGGGACACCCTGCTGAACGCCGATCGCCCTCGCCAGTCCACCAGTAGGGGCGACCACCGCGAGGAGTTCGAGCGCGACTACGACCGCTCCGTCTTCTCCTCCCCTGTCAAGCGGCTGCAAGACAAGGCCCAGGTCTTCCCGATGGAGCCGCACGATTCGGTGCGGACGCGCCTGACGCACTCGCTAGAGGTATCATCGGTTGCTCGCGGGCTGGTGCGGAAGGTCTGTAAGGACTTCCTCAAAACGAAGTTGAAGGATGGGCAGGACCGGCAGATTGAGGCGATCGCCGCGACTTGCGGCCTGATCCACGACCTCGGCAACCCTCCGTTCGGACATTCTGGAGAGGACGCGATCCGAGAGTGGTTCAAGACGACCCTCAAAGAAGCCAAGCTCCGCAAGTTGTTCGGGGGCCGGAGGGAATTGGTTCAGGATTTCCTACAATTCGAGGGGAACGCCCAGACGCTCCGCATCGTGGCGAAGCTGCAAATCCTTGCCGACTTTCACGGGCTGAACCTCACTTACGGCACGTTGTCCGCACTTTGCAAGTACACCGCCTCTTCGCTGGAGGTCGGGAAGGGGGACGACCACGCCAAGGTGAAGACTGGCTACTTTACCTCCGAGGCCAGGTTGATCGAGGACATTCGCAAGAAGACCGGGACCGGGAACGCCCGCAACCCTATTACTTTTCTGGTCGAGGCTGCGGACGACATCGTATACTCCGTCGCGGACATCGAGGATGGGGTTAAGAAACGCATCTTGTCCTGGCCCCAACTTCAGAAACTGCTGAAGCATGGCGCAGAGGCAGCTGCCGCGTCCCAGACCGTCCGAAAGGTGCTGGCGGCGAAGGCCCGCATCCTCGCCCCCAGTCCGGCCCCCGATGATCTGCCGGACGACATCCATACCGCAGCCTTCCGCACGGCATCGATCAACAACCTCGTTGGCGCGGCGTCTAGTGTCTTCCGGCAAAACTATATCGAGATCATGGTCGGGCAGTTCAAGGGGGAACTGGTCTCCGCCGGACCGATCGCACCCTTCGTGGAGCTTCTCAAGACCATCGGGCGGATGCACATCTACGGCACGCACTCGAACCTCAAGTTGGAACTGCTGGGTCGAAAGGTGATTCAGGACCTGATGACCCTGTTCTGGGAGGGGGCCAGCGCGTTGATGCCGGATTACACTATCAATCCCAAGAAGTTTCCCGGCAAGTTACAGGCTCTTTTGTCGGACGCCTACCGCAAGGTGTTCGCGCATTTTGCCAAGGAACGGTCTGATCTGCCCATTGACTACCACCGCTTGCAGCTTGTCACCGACTACGTCTGTGGCATGACTGACTCGTTCGCCAAACGCCTTCATTCGGAGTTGACCAATGGCTGACGAGATCACGGTCGAGTTGCTGAAGGGAATGATGCGGGAAGAGGTGGACACTTTCTCCCGGCGGCTGGAAGCCCATTGGGAGGCCGTGTCGGAGGTCTTGGAGACGATCCGCCTTCACAAGTGGCGGGCGGTCCTGTTCGGCGGCACTCCCCGTTCGCTCCTGATCTCCCGCCTCGTCCACCACCGGGCAGGGCGTCCGCGGGACGTGGACATCGTGATCCAAGGTCCGCCCCTGGAGATCCTGCGGCACCTGTTCGAGAAACTGATCGCCCGTGAAACACGGTTCGGCGGGCTCCAACTGCGGAGGGCGGAGTGGCTCTTCGACGTGTGGCCCCTGGAGCGGACCTGGGCTATCGTGGAAGACGGCGTTGGCCAGCCGAGCTTTTCCTATCTCCCGCATACCACCTTCTTGAACGTCGAGGCCGTCGCCGTTGACCTGTGGGGGACACCGGGCCAGGAGCGGGAGATCTACTCGGGCGACGACCAATTCTTCCGCGCCATCATCGACCGAGTGGTCGAGGTGAACCGGGTCGAGAACCCGTTTCCCCACCTTTGCGTAGTGCGCTCTTTGGTGATGACGCACGAACTAGCCTTCCGCATCGGCCCGCGGCTGGCGAGGTACATCGCCGATCACGGTCCAACGATCCCCAACGAGGAACTCGAACAGGTTCAGGAGAAGCACTACGGCCACGTCCGGGTTCCGGGACCACTGCTTCGCGAATGGATCCGCTTCGTCCATGACTTCTTGGACGCAGGCACCGAACGCGATCTTCGCCTGCCCGTCGATCCTGAGCGTCTGGTGGGCAGAACGCCCTTCCCGTTGATGGGGTCGTGATCAGGTACTTGCAACACCTTTATTGCTCGTTACGCGGAGCAGGGATTCGCCCCTCCGGAAGTGTACGAGCGGTTCTGGACGCCGAGGCTCGCGCGCCGCGGCGATGGCAATAGTGCAGCCCCTCTCATCGCTTCAGCAAACAATCGGCCGCGCTCGGGAGGCTACAACGCACGCGGTTGGGATTCTTCATGATTGACCGCAGTCATCGTGTTCGTAACCTTTCGACCCCAAAACCACCGAGAGGGACTTGAACTCAGCAACTTCCATCCTCACAGGCACTTACGGATTTCGCCAAAGAGCGGTTTGTTACGATAAGGGTTCCTCTTGGGGAGCCTTGCGATCGGGAGCGGATTTTCCGACCCACTAGTTAACACGCGACGCCGAGAGTGTAAACTCCCGGCGTCCGCCGTTTCCACGCCCTTTGCCGCCAGTTTTCGCACCATTCAGCCCACAATCTCGGCCTCTC
>DATBGU010000005.1:0-33769 GCA_036557825.1 Gemmataceae bacterium | reverse complement strand
TGGTGGGCCTCCTTCGTCGGCCCACCCTACTTAGGCTTAGGCCGCGCGCTTCATCGGCACCTCGATACCGGTCGCCGTCGGGATGTTCGGGGCGGAGTGCGTCAGGTAATCCTCGATGAATCCCATCATGTGTGGGCCGCGCAGAGTGCGTGTCCCGTTCGCGTTCATCAGCGGCCGGATGCGCGCGGACAACTCCTTCATGCGCGTCCAGTGCATCTTGGGATCCCAGTGGTGCTCTTGATGGTAGCCGTTGTTGAACCATAGGAGGTTGTAAAGCCGGTGATAGGAACTGACCGAGTTGGCGAACCGATTGCCCGGCTTCGCGCCGTAGTGTTCCAGGTATCCCTCGGCGTAACTGAGAACCCAGCCGAGAAAGAATGAAGGAAGATAGAAAAAGGTGAAATATTTCCAGTTGACCAACAGCATCGTCACCCAGAAGGCGGAAAGCGCGATCGTCTCGGCGATGGTTTGCAGGACGTGGCCGCAGCCGTGGCGGATGGCGACGCGAATCACCGGCGTCACCTCGACGCGGAAGAAACTGAGCAGGCAGTATCGCCAGAACGCCTCGGGCGCGTCGCCCTCGCCGTAACGATAAATGGACGACCAATCGCGCGTGGTGCCGTCCGGTCCCTTGGAGTCGTTGTCGCCGGCGTGGTGGTTGAGGTGGTAATGGTGATAGAGCTGGTGAGGCATGCCGATACACAGCGTCTCCAGCACGCCGAAAACGCGGTTGAGCCAGACGTTGGTGAAGAACGGATTATGGATGAAGTTGTGCGAGACGCACTGCAAGTTCCAGCAGTAAGCCCAGGTGAGGACGAAGAAGGACAGCGCGACGGCCCACCAGGGCAAACTGGGGAAGGCGAGGAAAGTCCACAGAAGAAAGGCGACGTTAAGGAGACCGCAAAAGGCGACGATGGCGTCGTAGGGGCTATAGCGGAAAAGGAACGGCTTTGTGGACATCCGGCCCTCCTTGACCCTTCACCTCCCGGAACTCCGATGGTCCGGGGAGTCGAATTATAACGCGACGGCGACCGGCGCGAAGGTGGGTTATCCTTCGATCTTGCCGGAGCAATGATCCAGTTTCAGGCCATGTTTTCCGCCGGAGGAATCGCGTCCGGCACGCGGCTTTCCTCCCAATATCGTATTTCGGAGTCGTGAAGTTGAAAGAAAGCCGAATGGGAATTGTTGCGTGTTCGGAGGCCGGAGGTTCGGCGGCCAGCTGCTCAAAGTGGCATGCGAACCACTCTCAAACGCCTTAGACGGGTTCATCCGCCTCCTCGTCCTTCGGCGATGGCGGAAAACGTTTGATAGCATCCAAAAGCCACCGTCCCTTGTCGGTGATCCAAGCATCGGTGAGACGGAAGCCGTGCCAGATCAGACCCCGTTGCTCTAGTCCGTAGACGAACCAATTCGCAAACCCTGGAGCCGTGCCCAGAGGCAGGCACGCCTCCAGATGCCGCGATGTATGATCGAACGCCGCGCTGTCCTTATTCGCCTCGGTTCGGTCCTGGGCTGCCTGGAGGAACTGCCGCAGCACCCTGAGGGCATCGTCGCACGCGCAAGTGCAATAACCCAATTCTTCCTTGAGAATCTCGACCAGTTGCTCGTAGTTGCGGATCACCGGGAGTTCGCCGGGCAACGGTCCCTCGACAGACGAAACGATTTCCTTTGCCTCTGCCAGCGAGAAAAGATACAGCGAACGCAAGACGCGAATCGCTTCGATACGGCTCAGGCCGTTCCCCTTCGCCGCGGAGTAGATCTCTTGCGGCGAGGCACCCGCTTCCTTCATGGCGAGGTATCGAACTGGAGGTTCATTCGCGGGCATGTCAGCACCTCGCCTCAAGCCGATGAATTGCGCCGCCCCTCATGGCAGCATGACGCTCTCTCTCGCGTCGGCGCGGCGGGCCAGTTGTTCTTGAACGCGCGCCAGCCACGCCTCCGAAGGAAGGCCATAGGGCCGGAACTTGTCGAGCCGACCGTCCTCCTCGTTGAAGAACAAGGCGCGGTGCAGTCCGAGCTTGCTCGCCAGTGGGCTGTCAATCAAATTGCTCGAATCACTGACGTTCATCTGAAACAGGACGCGCATCGTCAATTCGCGCATCGACTGGCGGTCGAGGGTGCGCTGGAGATTGTTGAGCGTATCGCACCACATCAGCGTGTGGATGCCGAGGACGGAACCTTCACGCAGAAGAGTGGCGAACTGCTGAGCAGGGTTGGGAGCGTCGTCGCCTTTGCGCATGAAGCTGAAATCATCCTCCTGGCGTCGCAAATCGCGCAAGCGCTGCACGCCGAACAACACGAGATAGATCGACGGAGCTTGGGCGCTTTCCTTTTGGCGCCGCTCGATCTCGGCGTTCAACTCGGCCACGATCGCCGGGACGTCGCGCCAGCCGGCCAGGCGGATCGTCTGCGGCAGTACGTCCGGCAGGCGGGCCAACGGTCTCTCGGTCGGAGCCTGCGCCTGCCGTCCGTCCACGAGGTAAAAGCGCGTGGCATCGCTCGGCGTCATCTGGGCGGCGAGGCTGACGACGGCGGTGGTTAACATGCCCAGCGACATTTCTTCCTGCTGGCCGACGAGGAGCAAGTTGCTGCCGTGATGGCGGCGGAAGGGGGCGGCCGTCAGGTCGTTGATGGCCATCGCTTCGCCCAGCCAGGCGAGTTGGCCCTGCCGGCTTTCCGCCCCCTCCTCCGTCACGGGTTGCCGCAGACGCTCGTTGAGCAGATGATTGCGGGACACGTCGGCCGGGGCGTTGCCCTCGAAGACGACCGGCGCTTCCTGAAGCATCGGCGGATGGCGGCGCGTGAGGTCGCGGATGCGCGTCAGATATTGCTCGCGGCGATCGTCGCCGAGCCAAACGACCTGGAAAGGATTGTTGCCCTCGACGAGTCCGTTGGCGTCGTTGTAAATCGCCTCGCCGGGCCGCGACAGCAGGCGGGCAGCGGAGTTGTCGTCGCTAAGGATCAAGTGGGCGTCGGCCTCGCTGCATTGCAGGGCGATGCGCACGGCCATCTGGTCGATGGTACTGCGGGCCAGCGTGTAGGCGCCACCGAGCGTTTGCGAACCGAGCAGGACGTGCATGCCGAATGCACGACCCTGGCGGACGAGTCGATCGAGAAGTTGCGCCGCCTCCTGGGCAATGCGGTCGTCCTCGGTGAAGAATTCCTGGAACTCATCGACGATGAGCAGCACGCGCGGCATGCGCGCGGCGGGCGCCGCCTGGCGGTAGGCGTTCAGATCCTGGGCGCGGGCGTCACGGAAGCGTTCGCCGCGCAGACGCAGCTCCGCGTCCAGGCGCTGCAAGACGCTCAGGCCGAACTCGCGCTCGCTTTCGATGGCGATGACGCGAGCGTGCGGCAAATCGTGGACGGCGTAGGTCTTGAATTCGACGCCCTTCTTGAAGTCGATCAAATACAACTCGACCTCGTCGGGGCTGTACTGCAAGGCGAGATTGGTAATGAGCGCGTGCAGCAGCGTCGATTTGCCGGAGCCGGTCTTGCCGGCGATGAGGGCGTGCTGCGCGGTGCCCTTGCCCAGATCGAGGCTCTGCCGCTGCGTCGCTCCGGCCCGGCCCAGCGCCACGCGCAAACCTCGGCGGCTGTCGGCGCGCCACCACTCCGGCTCCGCCGGCGCGATGAACTCGAACGGCACCTCGACGCGCTGCGCGTTCTGGGCCGCCTCGCCGATGCGGGCGAGGATGCGATTGGCGAACTCGGTCTCCGGCGGCGCGTCCAGCGTCAGCGGGTAGGGCGCGAAATCGGCGTCCTTCCAGCGGAAGCGCTGGCCGTCCCACGAGCAATTCAAACTGTTCGCTTCCAGGTCGGCGATGTCAAAGCCCTTGGGCAGCGGCACCTTGCTGTCCACGCTGACGAGGGTGAAGACGCCGCAGCGCGGACCACTCTGCATGATGCTGAGCAGCCGGCGAATCGCTTCGGGACTGAAGTTAACCGGGAAATTGGCGACGACCAGAACGCGGAACGGCTCGGCCACCTCGCCGGCCTGGATGTTGTAGTCCGCGATCGTTTCGTACTGGTTGCGTAGATACTTCTGGATGACGTTTTCCATATGCAGCGTCAGGTCGGCCAGGCGCTGTTCGATGTGCGGCGTCTCGGTCCAGATACGGCTGGCGACGAGCTGTTCGTCGTAGTCGGCCAGGTGCATGAAGGCGGCGAAGTTCTGACCCAGACCGACCGGATCGACGATGACGAAGCGCACCTTGCCGGCCGGCAGCGCGGTCAGCAAGCGGAACACGATGGCTTGCAGCGTCTGCACGGCGGCGGTCCGACCGGCGTCGCTGGCTTGCAGCAGCAGCGACGAGCGCGCGGGAAAATCGCAAAGGGCCGGCAGATCGAACTCCGCTGGCGTCATCTCCCGCAACTCGGCATCGCTGGGGATCGCCTTGGGCACCTGATCCATGCGCACGTGGTAATGACCGAGGCGCAGGACCGGCGGGACGGTGACAGGCGGTTGCCACTGCTGCCAGGAGGGATCGTCCCAGTTGGGCAGCAAGCGGTGCGTCGTGTCGTTGACTTCGGCGACGGTGGCGCGCAGACGGGCCATTGCTTGCCGCCAATCCTCGACCAGGGTGCTCCAGTCGGTCTCGTGGCGCTCGTCGATCTCTTGAAGCAGCTGCTCGCGGCGAGCATGGAGTTGCCGCATGTCTTCATCGTGGCACTGCTGGATTTCCGTGCGGCGCTGCTCGTACAGTTCATCGGCCTGCCGCAGATCGTCGGCGCGGCGTTGCTCGCTTTCTTGGAGTAGGCGGTGATGGCGTTCCTCCAGGGGCGGCAGATCCTGAGCGACACGCCGCTTGGTGGCGGCGCGCTGCTGCTTGTAGAGGGCGTTCGCGCGGAGGACTTCCTCGTTGTGTTTCTTCTTGGCCTCCTGCACACGCTGTCGAAATTCGCTTTCGTAGCGATCGAGCAACAGCTGGCGGGTACTGTCGGCGTCCACGACAATCTGACAGAGAGGGTCGTAAATGCCGCGGATCTGTTTGCGGGCCACGGCGGAGAGGAACAGATTCAACAATGGGGCGACCAGCAGCACGGTCAAGCTGCTGGCGATCAGGCCGAGCATCAGGATCCACGCCGCGCTGGTCCGCTGGGAGAGGATGCCGGCAAGGTAGCCCAGCGGCAGGATCGACGCCAGCCAAACGAAGCCGATGAGCAAGGCGAGACGCCGGCCCTTGTAGAAGCGCGGCACGGTCAGCCGTTGCAACTCTTCGAGCAACTGATGCGCTTCGACCACGCACTCGGACAGTTTCGGCGGCGGCGCGTTCTTGTCCGCGAAGGAGGAGGTGCGAATCTCCGCTTCGATCTCCTTGGCCGGCTGCTTCCACTCTTCGAGTAGCGCGCGGGCCTTCTGCTGGGTTTCGTGCAGATCCTCCAGGCGTGTGTTCAAGCGCGTCTGGTTCTCGCGGCGTTCCTCCTCGGCGGTGTTCTTCGCCCCTTCGAGGACGGCGGCAATGGTCCAGCAGGCTTCCTGATAGGTCGTCTGCGCCGCTTCCTTCTCGGACTGCTCGCGCTCCAAGACCTTCCCGCTGCTCAGGGTGAACTCGCGGTTTGCGGCGTCTTGCTCGACCTTGTAGCGGGCCTCGATGGCGATGCGCTTCTGCTCGACCTCGCGTTCGTTGTCTTCCTGCTCGCGCGTCAGGCGTCGGGTGATCGACTCGCGTCCCTCACTGAACTCGATCTCGACGTTGTCCACCTGCTCCGCGAAGGTAGCCGCGATGGCCGGCTCGGCGCGCGCGCGCTCCCCGGACCGCTGGATCAGGTCGCGCAACAGCGCCCGCTGCCGGGCGATCAACGAAGGTTCGCGCATCAGGAAACCTCTTTCGTAGGTGCCGCGAGCCGAGCGGCACTCGCGGGTCCGGCTCGGCTCGCCGGACCTACCGTCACGAACAGTCCTGCTGGGCACGGGCCAGGACGGGGGCGAGGCGATCGAGGGCCGCCAAGGTGGCCTCGATTTGGTTCTTCAGCGGCAGCCAGTGGTAGCTCTCGAAATTGAGGGCAACCGGATCATCCCAGCCCTCGCGGGCTTGTTCCCACAGGACGCCGACCGTTTTGATTCCGTCGGCCAGGCCGATCGACGCGGTAGTCAGGCTCACGATTGTCCTCCGTCGGCGGTAGCCGGGGGTGCTGGGGGTTCGGCAACCTGGATCTCGGTGTAGGCTTCGAGGACGGCGATCTTGTTTTCCAGCAGGACGAGTCCTTTCTTGAGGTCGGCGTCGAGCAGGCCGGCCAGGCGGTGCGCCGGTCCTTCGTACTCGTGGATCGCTTGCGGTAGGTGCAGCAGCCAGCGCTTGACGACGACCACCTTGTCCTCGGCCTCCCCCAACCGCGCCTTCGCCTTGTTCACGGCGATCTCCTGCTCGACATAGCCGCTGCGCTCGCCCTGGCGGATGGCGCGAGCGTGGGCGAGGTCGGCGCGGGCGCGGTTGAGATCCTCGCGGCGCTTCTCGACCTGGCGCTGCCAGTACTTGTGCTGGTCGTGCAGCGAGTCGAAGACACGGCGTATCTCAATTTCAGCGGCCCCGAGTGCCTCCTGCGCCTCCGGCCCGAAGCGGGCCAGAGCGGCGTGCAACGCCTTGAGGGCGTCAATGGAACTAACTTTCGCCGATTGGCTCATGGGACAAGGTTAGCGCTGTTGCAGGTATTCTTCGATCCGCTCCGCCTTCCGGAGCAGATAGGGGATTTGTTGCTGGGACGCTTCCATGAAGCGAGCGAGGACTTGCACGGCCTCGGCGAACTGCTGGCCGAAGCGTTCGTGTTCCTGGTCGCGCCAGGTGTCGCCGAGTCCGGCGAACTGACCTTGCAGGACGGCAAGCTGATGCTGCAATTCGTTGTTGAAATGCTTCAGGTTGTGGGCGAAGCGCCGCAACTCCGCCGGATCGACGATGGCTTTGGACATGCTCACCCCCGGATTGGCTCCTTCCAACCAGTCTAGCAGCGGTTGAAAGGAGTGTAAATCGTCAAGCAACGCGCGGGGCGGATCGGCCGAAAAGATGGGCAAGCGGCGAAAGCCTTACGGCTCCAGACACGGATTCGTGCAAACCCGCGATTTAGCGCTGCGCCAAAAGCACACCGAGAACGATGCCGGCGGCGACGCCAGCTGCGACGCCGATCGGCACCCAGGTCGAGAGCCGCCACGGCGATGCCTTGCCAGCCGGCTCGTCGGACTTGACCTTGGGACGCGCGGGAGAAAGGGCCGGTTGAGTAGGCGCGCGCCGCGGACTGGACTGAGTGAGCGCTTGCAGTTCGCGCACCACGTCGCCAATGCTCTCGTAGCGTTCCTCCGGCAACTTGGCCATCATGCGCTCGACGATGGCCGCCAGGCGCGCGGATGCCTGCGGGTTCAGCTCGCGCAGCGGCGTCGGCTCCTCGGATTGATGAGCGAGCATTTTCTTGACCGGGTTCTCGTGAGAGAACGGGAATTGTCCGGTCAGGCAGAAGTAGAGAATACAGCCGAGGCTGTACTGATCGCCCGCTGGTGTGCGGTCCAGTGGGTTCATGATCGACTCGGGGCTGGCGCAATCGAGGCCGCGCGCCAGCGCTCGCGTGTTGGTCATCGTGTCCAGAAGCGATTTGCCGCGCTCGCTGGTCAACAGGAAGCCGACGCCGAAGTCCAGGATGCGGGCGCGGCGATCGGCGCCGATGACGATGTCGCTGGGCTTGAGCAACCCGTGGAACAGGTCGTGTTCGTGATAGGGTTGCAACCCGGAGGCCCCTTGCAAGCCGATCTGGATGGCCTGGCGCGTCGCCAGTTTGCCCTGACGCCGAACGAAGGCGTCGAGCTTTTCGCCGCCGTCGAGCAACGGCCAAGCAAGATACACGCGCTCCTCGGAGGCGCCGAGGTGGACGAGGGCGCTGACGCGCGGATGGCGGATTTCGCGCAGCGCATGAACTTTTTCGGCGATAGCGTTCAAATTGACCACATTGCGGCGCGGCACGATTTTGACCGCGTACCAGGCATCGCCCTTGAGCGACCGCGCCTTGTAAACCGTGCCCATGCTCCCCGCGCCGATTTCCTCGGTCAGAATGAATTGCGCCAGCACCAGATCGCGCGCTCGCTGGTCTCGAACCCTATCGCCCTGCATGCGCGTGAGGATGCTGTGATGAACGAGAAAGTCCACGAGGTCGGCAGGCTCGCGCCGCGCAGAAGCCTGTAAATACGCGCGGACGCGGCTGAGGTGTTCCGGGGCGAGCAGGTGACACGCCTGCAATTCGTTGACCAAAGGCGCGGCAGCGCCCATGTCCAGGATCGCCATGGTCGAGCATTCCTATCTGGGCGCGAGGGAGAGATGCAATTCTCATAGCATCTATTTTCGCCCGCGTCCAAAAGGATGCGCAGCAGAGGGTGATCCGCTCCACGTCGCGGCTTTGCCTTGTCTGTTTTCGCCTCCGGCGGTTATAATGAAGGCGTGGTGGGAGCATCTCCCTCACAGCCCAACGGGGGCGACTTGGTTTCGACCGGGTAAGTTGAGGTGCAAGCGGCGTGTCGTGGTTGATCGGATGGCCACGGATGCTGACTACTGCTTCCGCTTGAGGTAACCTCATGGACGACGCGATGGCGGTTCTTTATGACAGCGGCTTGTCGATCCGAGAAGTTGCTCGTAGAACCGGCATGTCCTTCCATTCCGTCCGTTATCGACTTGCTCGGTGCGGCTTGCATCGAATCAAGCACAAACATTTGCGCGACGGCATGGCAACATGCAAGAGATGCGGCGAAGAAAAGGCAGCCGAGCAGTTCCCTAACTTGCGCTGCGGGAGGTATCTATGCCAGGTATGCCTTCGGGCGGAGCAAGCCGAGCAACAACTTCGCAGACAAGGCTCTTCGAGTGAACGCTATCGGGAGTTGCTTGAAGCGCAAAACACTAAATGCGCCATTTGCGGAGTGATGGAGGGACATCGGAGCCGCTATGGCAAGGTTTGCCGATTAGCCGTTGACCATGACCATCGAACGGGCAAAGTGCGCGGGCTTCTTTGCAACAACTGCAATCGCGGTCTCGGCCGTTTCAAGGATTCGATTGAGAACCTTGAGGCGGCTCTTCGTTATCTCAAGCGGGAGCAGTAGCGGCGGAAAAATCCGATCGCACAATTAACTGCTGAACCGCAGTTGACTCTGGCGGCCTAATAACGGCCGCTCCGAGTCCGGGAGCTTCGCCTGAGAGGTCTCGGCTCGGTCGCCAAATCAGGCTCGCGGTCACTCGAAGTCGGTCTTTCGAGACCGGCTGCATCGGCGGCGGTGACGGCTAAACTCACAGTCGATTAGCTGTTCGGACATCCTGCCTGTCGGAGTTCCGAACGGCGAACGTGCCGGGCGGGCCGCAAGGTCCGGCCCGGCGAAAGAAGACAAGCTACACACGTAGATGTTTGCACTGAAATGCCACGGGACCGGGGTTCAATTCCCCGCGCCTCCACTGGACGAGAAAGAGAGCCCTTCGGAGTAACTCCCGAAGGGCTCTCTCCTTGTGGACCCGAAGCCTCTGTGTCAAAGGTCTGGTTCAATGTGGGTCCGCTGCCTTGCTACTCGGAATCCTCGTCGAAATCGTTCCCCTTGTCAGACCCAGGCATGCTTAGACCGAGCATGGCGGCGGAGTGCGCGAGTTGAGCCGTCAGGGCGGCGCGCATCTCGTCGAACGTCTCGAACTGCTCCTCCTGAAGCAGGTCGTAGGCCGCCCGCATCATGTCGGCGCAGATGTCCACCGGCACCCCGCCCGTGGCGGCCCCCAGACCAGGCAATGCCAGCGACGTGATCGCACCGGGCTCGCGCGCGTTCAGCATGGCGGCCGCTTGCAGGGCGGCGGCGCAGGCGAACGCCGGGTTCAGCGTACCGCTCACGTCTTCCTGCGGCGTGCCCATTGTCGGCGCCGAGATTAAGTAGCGCGGCGTCTGGCGGCCGGTCGGCACCACGACGGCGCGGCCGACGGACAGGGTGGCGTTGGGCTCTCTGGCGATCTCGGCCTGGACGCGCTTCTCCACCGCCGCGCCCAGGTGCTTCTTGATAACCAGGTCGAGCCCGCCATCCATGACGCCTCGGGCGTTGGTCGGCGACACCCACGCCGACACCATCTGCTCCAGCATCGAACCCTGGATGATTTGCACCCCCGGCAGGTCGTCGAAACTGCTCCTCCAGGCCTCGACCATCGCCGGGTTGATGTCCACCAGCCGCACTTGTACCGACATAACTCTCTCCTTCCTTTTCGCGCGAAATCACGTCGTCATCTCAACCAGGTATTCCAGGCGCTGCTGGGCGGTCGTATAGATGACGAACTCGTCGTCGTCGAACTCCGACTCGACCTCGTCGGTGCAGCGCACGCCGTGACAGGAGTTGTAGCCCTTCGGAGGGGTGGCCAGGCCGTAGGTGATCTCGTGGTATTTCTTGACCTTGCCCAGGGCCACGCGGGCGATGGCCATGAAGCAAGTCCTCTTCTTGCCGGGCGTGGTGTAGCCAGCGCTGGTGCAGGCGGCGTCACCGAAGTAGATGCCGTTGCCCAACCACCCCTCGTCGGTGCGATCGACGCCCATGCTGACGACAATCTTTGGCAGCAGGATGCCGCGCGACAGGATGCCGACCCAGTTGGAGATGCGCGAGCCGTGGAACAGCAGCCGGTGGTTGGAGATGTTCTCCGTGAAGCCCTCCCATTCGCCGGCGCGGCAGACCTTGAAGAGGTTCACCACCTTGATGGTCTTCGACTTGACCTGGCTGTCGCGGATAGAACGTTCCATCTCGTGGTAATGCGGGTCGCTCCTGTCCACCGGCTCGACGCGGCACTTGAGTGCCTCGTACTCCTGATCGACGCGGGCGTTGAACAGCACGCCGCCCGTCTCGCCGTTGACCTGGAGCATGTCCTTCATCAACTGTAACAATTCCTGCTTCTGCTGGAAGGCGGCCAGCGAGTCGATGACGGCTGTGGCGATGGCCCCGCGGGTGCGCCCGATGCGGTGGGGAATGACCGTGTAGAACTCGCTGGACAGCTCCTCAAGCAGGGGGCGATTCTTTTTCTTCTTCTGGAACGCGGCGTACAGGCTGGACAGGATTTCCTCGCCCTTCTCGATCTGGCCGACGGTGAGAATGCCCAGAGGGGTCTCGATCCCGTTCGCCGTGATCTTTGCCGACACGGCACTGGTCAGGGCGGTGGTCGCCTCGTCGTAGAGATAGCGCACCAGCGCCTGCACCGGGGCGGGCAGCTGGGACTTCGGCGCCTCGACTTTGCCGCTGCCGGCTTTGATCCTGGCCAGGGTCTTGTCATCAACCGTTCCGGTGGCGGTGCCGCGCGCCTTTTCCGAGCCGATCTTGGTGGAGGCCAGCGCCACCTCCTTGTAGCCCTTGCGCGGCGAGGTCTTCTCGCGATAGATGGAGTCGTAAACTTGCTGCGCCTCGGCGAAGGTGTCAAAGAAGCGGTTCTCCTTCTGTCCGGACTCCGGGTTCTTGTCCAGGTCGTCGGTCCGTCCGTAATGCGTGTAGAGTCGGTAGAAGGTGCCGCCCTTCTCCTTTGCCTGATGCAGTTCCAGGGCGTAATACTTGTTGTTGTTGCTCTGGATGTTGGTGACCTGCAATACCACCTTGCGGACGATCTCGAACTCACTGGGGAAGTGTGGCATCGCCTTGTCCCCGAGCGTCCACGCCTTCACCTTCGTCGTCGCCATCGTTCCCCCCCCAAGTCCCTTTCCCGGTTGTACAACGATCCTATTCCCTGCATCGCCTGTGAACAACAACCTGACGTTGTTGAATGGGAAGATAGCACGCGCGGAACGCGACTGGTAGCTCAGTAGCGGGGATCTATCCGTGTCGATCTGAATGTTTGCGGATGCCAGGCAGTGAACGTGCTCCTGTGCAACCGAGAGATCGCATTGAGCGAGTTGAGAGCGGAGTTCGCCGACGAGGCCAGGCCCGATTGCGGGAGAGACGCCTTGCGTTAGGGGCGCTCACGAAATGGCGAGGCGGGAGCGTCAGCGACCGGAGTTCTGCGCTCAAGAGCCCTCCGGCCGCCGACGCTCCCGGCTCGCCAAATAGTCAGCGCCTTTTAGTCGTGGTCCTTCTCTTTCGCGGCGGCGTTGGCGGCCTTTATCTTTTTGACATCCTCCAGCGTTTTGTCGGGGTCTTCGCGGGCGGTTTTCTTGCAGCCCGCGCAGCACAGAAACACCGGCTGGCCCTTGAGCATTATCTTGATCGGCTTGCCCATCATGCCCAGCCGGTTCTCCGGTTGGCGCTCGGGATCGGTGGCGCAGTATTTCTGCTCCTCCGCCAGCTTCCGATCGGCGGGATCGAGCTGCGCCAGCGCCGTCCGTATCCGCAGTTCCTCGGCGCGGGCCAGCGTCTTGTCGGGGTCTTGCTTCGCTGTCTTCTCGCAGCCCTTGCAGCACAGAAACACCGGCTCATCCTTGATCGTCACCTTGATCGGTTTGCCCATGATGCCGAGACGGTTCTCCGTCTGGACCGCGCAAAACTTCTGGTCCTCGGCCGATTCGCGATCCGCCGGATCGAGCTTCGCCAAGTTGGACTTGATGGTCGCTTCCGTCTCTTCCGCTTTATCTCGCGGCAAGCCACTGCCGGCGCAACCCAGCGCCAGCAGGGGCAGCACGAGGAACAGAGAAAGTCGCAGGCGGGATACATTCATGGCGAGCGCTCCTTCAGGCGAGGGTCGGGGCAGGAGGTACAAGCGATGGGTGAATGTTAGCAAATGGCGTTCGGCAGATCCACTCGCGCGTACCGTGTGATAGGCTTGTCTGGCCGCAAGATCGGCGGAGAGCGGGCAGCGGAGAACGGGATGATCCAGGTCGAGAACCTCACCAAGTCGTTTCGCGATCTGCGTCGCGGCCTGGTACATGCCGTCGACGGCGTCAGTTTCGAGGCGCGGCCGGGCGAAATCTTCGGCCTGCTCGGTCCCAACGGGGCCGGCAAGACGACGACCATGCGCATCCTCTGCACGGTGCTGCGGCCCAGCGGCGGTTTGGCGCGGGTGGCCGGGTACGACGTGGCCACGCAGCCGGCCCTGGTGCGCCGCCACATCGGCTTTCTGTCGGCCAACACCGCCATCTACGACCGCATGTCCGCGCGCGAACTCGTCGAGTATTTCGGCCGGCTCTACGGCATGAGCGAAGAACGGCTGCGCGAGCGGTTGGAGACCGTGTTCAGCAGCCTGCGCATGAACGACTTCCGCGACATCCTCGGCGCCAAGATGAGCACCGGCATGAGGCAGAAAGTGTCGATCGCGCGGGCCATCATCCACGATCCGCCGGTGCTGATCTTCGACGAGCCGACGGCCGGACTCGACGTGCTGGTTGGGCGGGCGGTGCTGGAAACCATTCAGCAGCTGCGCGCGTTGGGAAAGTGCGTCCTTTTTTCGACGCACATCCTACGCGAGGTCGAGCGCCTGTGCGATCGCGTCGCCATCGTCAGTCGGGGCCGCGTGCAGGCGTGCGGGACGTTGGACGAGCTGCGCCGGCAGCACGGACAGGACGATCTCGAAGAATTGTTCTTCGCACTGGTTTCGTGAGGGAGAGAGAAACGCGCGAGGCTCGCGGCCGTTCTCGACCGCGAGCCTCCGCTCTGTCGATGGTGAGTCTTCGCTTACTTGAGAGCGTTCTTGCCGTTGAATCCTCCCATGCCTTTGCCGGCGAAACCGCCCATGCCCATCATGCCCATCATGCCGCCGCCCATGCCCATCATCATGCCGCGCATTCCGCCGAAGCCGCCCATTCCCATCATGCCGCCGCCCATGCCCATCATCATGCCGCCCATCATGGACATGCCGCCCATGCCCATCATGGACATACCACCCATCATCATGCCCATCATACCACCCATCATGGACATGCCGCCCATGCCCATCATGCCCATCATGGACATGCCGCCCATGCCCATCATGCCCATCATGCCGCCCCCGCCCATGCCCATCATGCCGCCGCCCATGCCGCCCATCATGCCCATGCTCATGGCGCCGCCCGTGCTGTCCGTCATTAAGTTGTTCACGGGAGGCAGCATTGGCGGAGGAGGCATCCCGAGGCCGCGAAAGTGCTGGCCGCGCGACGCATTCGGCGAAGCCAGCAGAAAGACAGCAGCGGCCAAGGCGAGAAGATAACCGACGTTCGCGATGCGAGAGAGTGAGAACATGACGACTCCAATACGTGAAAAAGTCCCGTCAAGTCCTGAATCTCTGGACGGCAGCCAGCAGGACTCGGCACCGAATGAATCTTCCCGAGGAGGAGTCGTCGCTGCATGAGATTGAGAGACGAACTCCACTATAGACGATTCTCGATTTCGTCAAGCGTCCCGTCAAGCGATTCTTCAAAAAAGTTTTCCCATGCTGCCCATCCGGGGTTGTCTGAGGACGGTGCATCCCTCGTTGGCCCTGAAAACAACAAGGCCCGCGACCGAGTCGATCGCGGGCCTGCCCTTCGGAATGCGCTGCTTTCGCGGATGGACGGACGACGGACTCAAGGAGCAGCTGTTCAAGCTGCCTCAACCGAAGGACCGTGTCGTTCCGCGATGGAAACTCGGATAAACTCAGAGCGCCTTTTTGCCGTTGAATCCTCCCATGCCCTTGCCGGCGAAGCCGCCCATGCCCATACCGCCCATGCCCATCATGCCGCCACGCATGCCACCAAAGCCTCCCATGCCCATCATGGACATGCCTCCTCCCATGCCCATCATGCCGCCCATCATGGACATGCCGCCCATGCCCATCATGGACATGCCGCCCATGCCCATCATCCCCATGCCGCCCATGCCCATGCCGCCCATACCCATCATGCCGCCCATGCCCATGCCGCCCATCCCCATGCCGCCCATGCCCATGCCGCCCATGCCCATCATGCCTCCGCCCATGCCGCCCATCATGCCGCTCATCATGGCGGCGCCGGTGCTATCGGTCATCATGTTGTTGAGCGGGGGCATCATTGGGGGAGGAGGCATCCCGAGGCCGCGAAAGTGCTGGCCGCGCGACGTATTCGGCCACAACAACAGAGACAGGGCAAGGGACAGACTGAGGACGTAGGCCATTCGCACGGCGCGCGACAATGAAAGCATGACGGCTCCTAAAGAGATTGCCTGAGAGTTTGGACAACAAACCGTCCAATGCACCAGCACTCGGGCGTTGAATTCGCCTTCCTCTGGCTGGAGTCGCCACTCCAGAAGATAGGAAGAGAGGAACTATAGTTGAAGTAAGATTCTCCAGGAGGCCGAGAGGCGCGTCAAGCATTAAATCAGAAAAAAGTTAAGATTTCTCGAAAAAAAGTTCGATTGACAGAAGCCTGTCACCACGCGCTTTCCTGACAAGGGATTGTCTGCGATATCGTTGAGGGACAGCGGACGGCGCGAACGAGCGGGGCCGGCGAACGAGAAGGGTCGGCAGCCCCGCGTCCGTTTTCCGAGAGGCAACGGTGAGATACCTTTGCCGCCAGAGAAGCCGCGGCGTTGGTCAAGACGTGCTGCTCATCGGCCTCGCGAAGCATCGCAAGCGGCACGAAGTTTCTGGCTCCAGCCGCGTCGCGCCCGTACAATCACCTCTGCGTTCGCACTCGCTGTCAATGTTTGCCGTGCGAGGGGCTGCCATGTCCGTGGACTCGATCGACGGCTTCGCCGAACTCCTTCGCCATTTTCGTCTGCTGGAACCGCACCAACTCGACGAACTCACCAGGCAACTTCAAGGCCGTTCGCCCGACCCGCGCGCCCTGGCCGGCGAGCTGGTGCGCCGCAGCTGGCTGACGCCATATCAGGTCAACAAACTCTTTAACGGCCGGGGCGACGAGCTGCTGTTGGGATCGTACATCCTGATCGAGCGGTTGGGCGGCGGCGGCATGGGCGAGGTGTACAAGGCCCGCCACGGCAAGCTCGGCAAGATCGTCGCCTTGAAGCGCCTCCGCGCCGAGCGGCTGGCGAACGCCGAAGTGGTTCGGCGTTTCCAGCGCGAGGTCCGCGCCGTCGCTCAGCTCAATCATCCCAACGTCGTCCACGCCTACGACTGCGACGAGGCCGACGGCACGCACTTTCTCGTCATGGAGTACGTCGAGGGCATCGACCTGGCCCGCTACGTCAAACAGCATGGTCCGCTGTCGGTGGCGCAGGCGTGCGACTGCGTTCGCCAGGCGGCGCTGGGACTACAACACGCTTTCGAGCGCGGCCTGGTTCACCGCGACATCAAGCCGCACAATCTGCTGATCGCGGACGCCTCCGGTCTTTCCCCGGTCGTGAAGATCCTCGACATGGGTCTGGCGCGCCTGGGTCCGGCCGAGGAGGGGGGCGAATTGACCAGCACCGTAACGGCGGAGGGGCTATTCCTGGGCACGGTGGACTACATCGCCCCGGAGCAGGCGCGGAACGCTCATACCGCCGACACGCGCGCCGATTTGTACAGCCTCGGCTGCACTCTGTATTTCCTGCTGACCGGCCGCGTGCCGTTCCCCGGCGGCACGGCGGCCGAGAAGCTGCTCCAGCATCAGCTCGATCATCCGATTCCGGTCGAGCAACGGCGTCCCGACACGCCCCCTGCCGTCGCCGCGGTGTTGAGCAAGCTGATGGCCAAGCGTCCCGAGGACCGTTATCAGACCCCGGCGGAAGCGGCGACGGCCCTGGCTCCCCTGAATAATTCCAACACCGCCGTCTTGCCGAGGACGCCGACCGAGCGGCCGGCCGACGGCGACGCAGCGTCCATGACGGACACCAACCCCGGTTGGTCGTCGATCGTCACGCCGCCGACCCTTGCGGATTCCTCCTCGTCGTCGGAGCAGCGCTGGAGGCTCGAACGTCGCCGCCGGTTGTGGCTCGGCATCACGGGAGGCGTCGCCCTGACGGCGCTGGTGGTTCTGTTGTTGTTCCTGCGGCGCGGCGAAAACGTCCCCGCTCCGGGCCCTCAGACCAGCGCCGCGCACGAACCGCATCCACCCGCTCCGACGTTCGCGCAGTGGAAGGCGCGCGTGGCCGAGCTTTCGGCCTCGGAGCAGGTCAAGGAGGTCGCCGCCAAGCTCAAGAAATATAACGCCGGCTTCGAGGGCACGGTCAAGTCCACCATCGAAGACGGCGTTGTCACCAAGTTGGAATTCACGACCGATCGCGTCAAGGACATCCGGCCGGTGGAAGCGCTGCCGAAGTTACGAGAGCTGGACTGCCGCGGCAGCGGACCCGACGCGGGAAGTCTATCGGATCTGTCTCCCTTGCGCGGTTTGCGGCTGGGGCGGTTAGTCTGCTCGAACAACCCCATCGCCGATCTCTCGCCGCTGCGGAACATGCCGCTGACGAGCCTGTACTGTGTCCACTGTCGCATCGACGATCTGTCGCCTCTGCAAGGCATGAGCCTGACGCTGTTGGGCTGTGGGCAGAACCCGGCGATCACCGATCTCACTCCCCTGCAAGACATGCCGTTGGTCTCGCTCGCTTGCGGCGCGACCGGCGTCACCGATCTGACTCCGCTCAAGGGGATGCCGCTGCGCTCCATCGCGTGCCCCATCCGTCGGCAGCAGGATCGCGATCTCCTGCGCTCACTCAAGACATTGCAACGGATCAATGGGAAGTCCGCCGTCCAGTTTTGGAAGGAACATCCCCCGACCCCTCCGCGGAGTCCGGACGATCCGCGAAATCAGCCGTGAATTCGCCGTCCATCAAGACATCGCTGGCGAGGACGATGCGATTCGTCGTCCGATTATGGAGTCCAGCACGGTGCATGCGCGGATCGCGAACCGAGCGTGCGCCGTTGCAAAAACGGCCTGATTTCTTATAATCAGTGGTTTACTCGATTATCGGGGTGCGCCTCCGCCCGGCGGCTCCGTGCTTCCCCTCCGCGCCGGAGAGGGGAGGAGTGAGACGATGTTTGAAGGCATCCAACGCAATCTCAGCGAAGCGCTCAAGAAGCTGCGCGGCCGCGGACGCATCACGGAAGCCAACATCCGTGAAGCCATGCAGGAAGTGCGCAAGGCCCTGCTCGACGCCGACGTCAACTACACCGTCGCCAACGACTTCGTGCAGCGCGTCACGCAGCGCTCCGTCGGTCAGGAAGTGCTGCGCACCCTCGACCCCAGCGAACAGATTTTCAAGATCGTTTACGACGAGCTGGTCGGCCTCATGGGGCCGGTCGATCCCAGCTTCCACTTCGCCAAGGACCGGCCGACCGTGCTGATGCTGTGCGGCTTGCAGGGCCAGGGCAAAACGACCACGGCCGGCAAATTGGCTCTCAATCTGCGCGAGCAGGGCCGCAAGCCTCTGCTGGTCGCCGCCGACTTGCAGCGTCCCGCCGCCGTCGATCAGTTGAAGGTGCTGGGCGAACAGATCGGTGTGCCGGTCTACAGCGAGACGCCGCCGGCCAATCCCGTCGATGTCGCCCGCAACGCCGTCGCCTACGCCAAGAAGGGGCTTCTCGACAGCGTCATCCTCGACACCGCCGGCCGGCTGCACATCGACGAGATGCCGATGGACGAGCTGCGCCAGATTGATCGGCAGTGCCGGCCCGATCAGGTGTATCTCGTCTGCGACGCCATGACCGGCCAGGATGCCGTCAACAGCGCCAAGGCGTTCAACGAGGCGCTCGACCTCAACGGCGTCATTCTCACCAAGATGGACGGCGACGCTCGCGGCGGCGCGGCCCTGTCGATCAAGTCCGTCGCTCAGGTGCCGATCAAGTTCATCGGCGTCGGCGAGAAGTTGGAGAAACTGGAGGAGTTCCGACCGGAGGGCATGGCCCAGCGCATCCTCGGCCAGGGGGACATCCTGTCGCTGGTCCAAAAGGTCGCCTCGGTGCAGTCCAAGCTGACCGAGGAGGAACGCCTGGAGCAGCAGAAGAAGCTCGAAAAGGGCGACTTCACGCTCGACGACTTCCGCAAGCAGTTCGCGCAGTTGAAGCAGATGGGTCCGATGAAGGATCTACTCGGCAGCATGCCCGGCATGAGCGACATGATCCCGGAGGGCGAGGATCCGGAGGCGGCGTTCAAGCGCATCCAGGGCATGATCGACTCGATGACCAAGGAGGAGCGGCGCAATCCCGACGTGATCGACATCAATCGCCGCCGCCGCATCGCCGCCGGCAGCGGCACCGAGCCGCACGAGATCAAACAGTTTCTCGTGCAGTTCGAGCAGGTGCGGACGCTGATGCGTCAGATGGCGCAAATGAGCATCTGGGAGCGCATCAAGATGGTGACCGGCATGGGAAAAATGGGCGCCTTCCAGCCGGGAGCGAAGTTGTTTCATAAAAAAGGGGACACGGGGCATCGCAAGAGTCCCAAGGAACGCGCCAAGGAACGCAAGAACAAACGCAAGCGAAGATAGTGAGTTCACCAGCCCGACGCGCCAGCGAGGGCCGCCCTCGCTGGCGCGTCGGGCTGGTAAGAGAAAGGTGAAACCGTGGCTGTTCGTATCCGCATGAAGCTGATGGGACGCAAGCATCGTCCCTACTATCGCATCGTGGCCATCGACGGGCGCCAACCGCGCGACGGCCGCATCATCGAGGAGCTTGGCTCCTACGACCCGATGATCCAAAACACCGACGAGCGCGTGAAGATGAAGCTCGAACGGGTCGATTACTGGACCGGCGTCGGCGCGCAGCCGTCGGAGAACGTGGCCGTGCTGGTCGCCAAATATCGGAAGAAGATGCAGAAGCAGGCGGCCGCCGGAGGCGAGCAGCCGGCCGCGCCGCCCGCCTGATCGCCATGCGCTTCGACGTGCTGACGCTGTTTCCGGAGATCTTCCAGGGCTATCTGACGCAGAGCCTGCTGAAGCTGGCGATTCAGAACGGACTGGTCGAGATCCATCTGTGGAACATTCGCGACTGGGCACAGGGAAAGCACAAAAGCGTCGATGATCGCCCCTTCGGCGGCGGTCCCGGCATGGTGCTGATGCCCGAACCGGTCTTCGCCGCCGTCGAAGCGGTCCGCGAGCAAGCCGCCGAACCGGGCTTGCTGGTCATGCTCACGCCGACCGGCGAACGTCTGACGCAGCCGGTCGTGAAGGAGTTGTCGCAGCAGCGGCGACTGTTGCTTCTGTGTGGCCGATACGAGGGCTTTGACGAGCGCATCCGCCTCGGTCTGCGGCCGCGCGAAGTGTCGATCGGCGACTTCGTTTGTAACGGCGGCGAAGTGCCCGCCATGGTTGTGATCGACACGGTGGTGCGCTATGTGCCGGGCGTGCTGGGCGATCCCGAGAGCCTGGCGGAGGAATCGCACAACGACCCTGGCCGGCTGGAGTATCCGCAATACACCCGCCCGCGCGTTTTCCGCGATATGGCGGTGCCGGAGGTACTTCTGAGCGGCGATCATGGGGCCGTGGCCCGCTGGCGACGCGAACAATCGCTGGCCCGCAGTCGGCGGCCGGTGGACCAGAGCAATCAAGCATTAACGACGAAAGAAGGGGATAATCATGAAGAACCGACTGATAGCCCTGGTGGAGGAAGCCGCGGCTAAAAAAGACGTTCCACAGTTCGAGATCGGCGACACGGTGGACGTTCACCAGCGCATTCTCGAAGGTCAGAAGGAACGCGTGCAAGTCTTCAACGGTGTGGTCATCGCTCGCCGCGGCGAGGGAATGCGCGCCATGTTCACCGTCCGCCGCATCGTGCAAGGCGAGGGCGTCGAGCGTCAGTTTCCGCTGCACTCGCCGAAGATCGCCAAGATCGAAGTGAAGCGCACCGGCAAGGTCCGTCGCGCCAAGCTGTACTACCTGCGCGACCGCGTCGGCAAGGCGACGCGCCTGCGCGAGCGCAAACCCAAAACCGGCAGCGGCGCCACCGGCAAAAAGGCCGCGAAGCCCGCAGAGCAGCCGGCGACGTAATTCTTCCCAAAAAACTAACCACAGAGTCACAGAGGACACAGAGAAGAAAAGAAGAGAGAGAAGAAAAAGTGAAAGCAAATCCCTCGGCTTTTCTTCTCTGGTAATTGTTTTTTCTGTGTTTTTCTCTGTGTTCTCTGTGACTCTGTGGTTAGCTCTTCTGAGGAATAGCCATGAAACCGTGGTGGCGGCGCTGGTTCGGCTCACGCTCCGAGCGCGCCGCCGCTCGCTTTCTGCGCCGCCTCGGTCATCGCATCCTGGCCCGCAATTACACCTGCCCGCACGGCGAACTCGACCTGATCGCACTGGACGGCCGCTGTCTCGTCTTCGTCGAAGTCCGCTCGACCGGCAGCGCCGACGCCGAACGTCCGGCCGCCTCGGTGGACGACGCCAAGCAGCGCCGCCTAACGCGCCTCGCCCTGTACTATCTGCAAGAGCATCACCTGCTCGATTGTGCCGCGCGCTTCGATGTGCTCGCCGTGAGTTGGCCGCCCGGACAGCGCGAACCTCGCATCGTCCATTATCGTCAAGCCTTCGAGGCGGTCGGCCGCTTCCAGATGTATTCCTGAGCAAGGAAGAGCAATCGTGAAGAGTGTCGCCGAGCAGTTGGACGTGATTCGCCGCGGCGCCGAGCAGATCGTGCCGGAGGCCGATTTGATGCGCAAGCTCGAACGCAGTGTGCGGACCGGCAAACCGCTGCGCGTCAAGTACGGCATCGACCCGACCGGCATCGACGTGCATCTGGGACATACCGTCCCGCTGCGCAAGCTGCGCGTCTTTCAGGAACTTGGCCATCAAGCCGTCCTCATCATCGGCAATTACACGGCACTCGTCGGCGATCCCAGCGGCCGCGATCAGACGCGCGTCCGTCTGAGGCAAGAGCAAGTTGAAGCGAACGCCACGGAGTACCTCAATCAGATCAGTAAGATCATCGACATCGGCAAGGCGGAAGTCGTCCATAACGGCTGCTGGTTCAGCAAGATGGCGTTCCTCGATGTGATGGCCCTGACCAGCAAAATGACGGTGCAGCGCATGTTGGAGCGCGACGACTTCACCAAGCGCTTTCGCGCCGAACCGTCCGAGCCGATCTACCTGCACGAATGCCTGTACCCGCTGATGCAGGGACAGGACAGCGTCGAGATCCGCGCCGATGTGGAGTTGGGCGGCAGCGAGCAGCTGTTCAACCTGATGGTCGGCCGACGCTTGCAGGAAGACGCCGGACAGGAACCGCAGGTGTGTCTGACGCTGCCGATCCTGCGCGGCCTCGACGGTGAGCGCCGCATGGGGAAAAGCTTGGGCAATTACATCGGCGTCGGCGAACCGGCCTACGATCAGTTTGCCAAGACCATGAGCATCCCCGACACGCTCCTTCGCGAGTGGTTCACGTTGCTGACCGACCGCACCGCCGAGGAAATTACCTCGTTGTTGAACGCGGAGAGGACGAACCCGCGCGATGCGAAGCTGGTTCTCGCTGGCGATATTGTTCGCTTCTACCACGGCGAGGCAGCAGCTTGGGAGGCGCGGGCGGAGTGGATCAAGCGCAACACCAACAAGCAAGATCCCACGGAGATCCCCGAAGTGAGCTTGCCGGCCGCCAACCTCACCGACGGGCAAATGCCGGTGTTCAAACTGCTGACCGCGCTTAAGTTGGCGCCGAGCAACAACGAGGCGCGACGGCTCATCCAGGGCGGCGGCGTGACGATTGGCCCGGATCGTGAGAAAGTCACGGACGTGAACGCGACGGCCGCGGTCGCGTCGGGACTCATCGTCCGTGTGGGCAATCGCAAGGTGGTGCGCGTCCGACTCGACTGACTCGCAGCGAAGGGGAGTGATTCATGGGTACGCTTCATGCCCTTATCGCGGACATCAAGGATAGTTGCGATATTCCCGAGTGGGAACTCATTCCGGCCGATAAGATTCCGACCCTGGCCCAGAAGTGTGGGCCACAGGAAATAGCTGAGTTGATCGAAGAGTTGGAGGCCCTCGACGACGCCGACCTGGAAGACGACTGCGGCGACGGAATCGATGATTATTGGCAACTGCGCACGTTCTTTTCGCAAGTGCTCGCCCAAATCGGCGAGCCGGCGGTTCCGCCATTAATCGAGGCTTTGAAAAGTAGCAATCCCCAAACGCGCGCCTACGTCGCTCGGTCGCTGGGGTTGATTGGAACACCCCAAGCCATTGAGCCGATTGTGCGTCTCTTGGAAACCGAACCTGATTTTGACGCAAAGCTTTCCTTCATCGCCGCGCTCGGCGAGATCGGTGATCCGTGCGCCGTGGAGATCCTCCTACCTTATGTGCATCCTCCCGAGCAACAAAATCGCCACTCGATAATCGCCGTCACCGTTCAAGCCCTTGAGAGAATCGGCACGGAGGAAGTTCTGCAACCGCTTTTTCTTCTCTGGGAATTCGATCCCGATCCGTATGTGCGTCGGTGCGCGGCAGACGCTTTGAAAGCCATCACTACCCGCGGAGGCCCTTCATCGAGGAAGGCTTTCGGCTGATAGCCGAGATCGCGGTAAAGGTCACAGATGTCGAACCTGCGCACCATTGTCAACTTGCGGACCTGGAAGCGCTTCGGAGAGCGAGTTCAAAACTCCGCTATGTAGTGCAAAAACTGCCGGACGCAGCGGTCCAGGTTTTCCTCCCCGCCGCCGCCGCGCAGCGGCGAACACATTTCATACGCCACATGTCCCTTATAGCCGATTTCGCGTAGTGCTCGGAAGAAGGCGCGGTAGTCGATGAAGCCTTCGCCCATCGGCACGGCGCGGATGGCGTCGGCCTCGCGGGCATAATTGACGAGCGGCGGTTGATAGCGGAAACGCGGCCGGCGAACGTAATCGGCCACCGTGGTGTGAACGAGGAAGGGGGCCATTTCCTTGACCGCGGCGGCCGGATCGTCGCCTTGGAGGGCCGGCGCCCAGGCGTCGAACATGGCCTTGCAGTTCGGCTCGTTGATGTCTTTCAGCAGATCGATCATGCTCTGCCAGTGGCCGGCCACGTCGTGATGGTTCTGCACGCCGATGGTCACGTCGAGAGGGGCGGCGAAGCGGGCGCACTCGCGCAGGCTTTCGACGCACCAAATCCACTGCTGCTCGAACGATGCGCCGCCCTGCTCGAAGCCGGTGAAGATGCGCACCAGGCCGCAACCGAGATCGTGCGCCAGCAGGCACAATTCACGGACATAAGCGATCTGCATTTCGCGCGCGGGAATGTCGGGCCGGTCGGCGCCCATGCAGAAGTCGGTATAGCCCGCCAAACAGGCGACCGAGAGATTTAGTTCCCTTAGCCGTTCGCGGAGTCGGTGGCGCACTCTCTCATCGCAATCGAGGACCGACAAGTGCGGTCGCTTGGCCATAAGCATGACGGCATCGAACCCGAGATGGCGGGCCTTGTTCAAAAAATCGTCCAGAGACAGCCGAGTCTGTCCCGGCCAGACTCCGGCGTAACTGACAGAGTGCAAGGCGGTCTTCATGATCGTTCCTCCCTGCGGCAGCATAACCGCCATCCGGGCCGCAATCAACCGTCGCGCCGGAAGGAAGCGGCCAACCGGCGCAGTCCCTCATCGAGAGAAATCCTGGGTTCGTAGCCGAGATCGCGGCGAGCGGCGCCGATGTCGAACCAGTGCGCCGTTGTCAGTTCGCGGGCCACGAAGCGTGTCATCGGAGGCTCGTCGCGCGGCCGAAACACGCCGTAGACCATCTCCAGCAGCCATCCCGCCGCGTAGGCGAGTCCGGCCGGGACGGAGCGCGTAACGGGTCCGAGTCCCGCGGCGTACAGGATGCTATTGACGAGATCCCACAGCGGCACCGGCTCGCCCTGCGTAATGAAATAGGCTTTGCCGGCGACCGGCGATCCGGCCCCGAGGCGATCGGCCGCGAGAAGATGAGCATCGGCGGCATTGTCGATGTAAACGCTGTCGATGAGTTTCGATGCCGCGCCGATACGGCGCAGACGACCGGCGCGGGCGCGGGCGAGCAGACGTGGAATCAAATGGTTGTCGCCGGGGCCCCAGATGAGGTGTGGCCGCAGCGACACGGTCGCCACTGTCGGGTCGTTGGCGTGCAGGACCATGCGTTCGGCGATGGCCTTGGTTTGGGGATACGCGGCGTCGTAATGCCGTGGATACGGTACGGACTCATTGACGCCGGCCATGTCGCGGCCGTTGAAGACGACGCTGGGCGAACTGGTGTACACCAACCGAGCAATACCGTGGTGACGGCAGGCTGTCAGTACGTTCGCGGTGCCGGCGACGTTGACGCGATGATAGTCGCGGTAACGGCCGCCGACGCCGGCCTTCGCCGCGACGTGAAAAATAACATCGCAACCCGCCGCCGCGCGAGACACCGTGAGAGAATCGGCGATGTCCCCTTGGTGCTGTATCACGCCGAGGACATCGAGTTCGGGATAGCGGCCGCGCGACAGGCTATGGACCCGATCACCGCGTTCGCGCAGTCGGCGGACGATGGCCGCGCCGAGGAACCCGCCGCCGCCGGTGACGAGCGCGTTCATGTCAACTGCCTCGCCGCCCACACGGCCAGCTTCTCGCGGAAGATCTTGGCGTTGTGTCGAATGTCCACCGGAAAGCTCGGATGGAAGAGGATCGTTTGTATGGGGCGAGTGTGTGGATGACGAGCGCCGAGAGCGAACAACTCGCGGCGTAGTTGTTCGTCGCCCGGTTCGAGTGTCTCCTTCTCGCGTTCGACGCACAGCGCCGGCTCGATCGCACTCTTGCGAGCCACGCCGACGAGGGCGGTGCGATACACCGCCGGATGAGCGTTGAAAACGCCCTCACAGGGGATGGTGAAGAGCGTGCCGTTCGCGGTCACGACGCGCTGCGATTTGCGGCCGCAGAACCAGACGCGGCCGGACGCATCCAGGTATCCAACATCGCCCATGCGATGATAGAAACCACCGTGGATGGGATCGGCGATCTTCGCCAGCGCGGTGGACTCTGGACGGTTCCAGTACGATGCCGTGACGACGGAGCCTTGCACGACAATCTCGCCGATGTCGCCGGTCGGCAATTCGAGATCGTCGCTCCAGGTTGGGATCGGTTCGTCGCTTATCCGAATGATCTTGATCGTCATGCCCTCGACCGGCCGGCCGACGCAGACGCCGGCGCCCTCGGCGGTGCGCTGCCGCGTTACGCCCAGGATCTCGTCGCTGCCGATCGAACACACGGGAAGCGATTCAGTGGCTCCGTAGGGCGTATGGATCTGCACGCCATCCGCGAGCAGCACGGCGAAGCGCTGGATGGCCTGCCACGGCACCGGCGCGCCGGCGCAGACAACACGGCGCAGCGTGGGAAACGGTTCCTGACACCTTTTTTCGGCGTAGCGGCCGACGCGCTGGATGAGGGCCGGTGAGCCGAACAGGTTCGTCACGCCGAAGAAGCGGATGGCATCGAGGATCTTGCGCGGATCGACGTGAGCGGGCCGCGTCGCGTCCATCTCCGGGATGATGGCCGTCATGCCGAGCGCCGGGCCGAACAAGCCGAACAGCGGAAACGTCGGCAGATCGACCTCGCCCGGCTCGATGCCGTAAAGCCGTCGCAGGCTCTTGACCTGGGCGGCGAAGATGCCGTGCGTGTAGACGACGCCCTTGGCGACGCCGGTACTGCCGCTGGTGAACAGGACCGCCGCCATTTCGTCGGGGCGTGTGTCCGCCAAGCCTGACAATCCGTTGTCACTGCCGAGCCGGCGCACCTGTCCCAACGTCCAACCGCCCCAGCCGAGCCGCCGTCCGACGGTGACGCAAGTACGCAGTGTGGCGCGACCCCAACCGAACAGCATGCGGGCCATCTGCGCTTTCGGGATGCCGACGAACGCCTCCGGCTGCGCCTCGCCGAGGCAGACGCCGAGGTTCTTCGTGCCCATGCCGGGATCGATCAGCACGATGACGGCGCCGACCTTGAACAGTGCGAACGTCAGGGCGTAAAACTCAAGGCTTGGCGTCACCATCAGCACGGTGCGTGTGCCGCGGCGAATGCCGATCTGCTCGAAGCCGCGCGCCAGGGCGTCGCTCTCGGTGTTCAACTCGCGGTAGGTGTAATGGCGATAACGAATGCGTCCCTGCCGATCGCGTCCGAACGGCTGGACGATAGCGAGCGTCTGCGGCTGCGCCTTCGCCATCGTCACCAGCGCGGCGGCGATGTTGACGCCATCGTGTGCGGAAGGCGGAGTCGCCGCGATTTGGGAGGCGGTCTTCATGGCTCACCCCTCCGGCGCGAGCGGATGACGCCGCAGAAAATCGCGCAGCAGCGGCATAATCTCCGCCCCGGCGTCTTCGAGGACGTAATGGCCGGCATCCGGGAAGCGGTGGACCTCCGCCGCCGGGAAACGACGAACCCATTCGTCGAGGAAGTGATGGTCGAACACAAAATCGTGTTCGCCCCAGCAAATCAGCATCGGCACGGCGGCGAAGCGATGCAGATCGTCGGCAACCTCGTGGACAAGATCGAAGCCGCGATCGCCCGGTTTCAGCGGGATGTCCTGCACGAAGCGCAACACGGCGATGCGATTCCGCCACGAATCGTAGGGAGCAAGATAGCCCTTGCGCACGTCGCGCGGCATCCGCTTGCGGACACAGAAGCGGATAGCTCCGCGGCTGAATCCGTTGAGGCCGCGAACAAGCAACGGGCCGATCAGCGGTGTGCGGCACCACCACAGCGACGACGGCAGGCGCTTGCCCTTCGGCAGCGGAAACGCCGCCGTGTTGAGAATAACCAAGCGCTTGATGCGTTCCGGATGGCGATGCGCGAACGCCATGCCGATCATGCCGCCCCAATCGTGCAGCACGAGCGTGAGATTGTCGCGCAGTTCCAGGTGATCCAGCAGTGACTCCAAGTCCGCGACGCGCTGCCGCAGCGAATACTCATAACGTGAATCATCCGGCTTGTCGGACAGACCACAGCCGATATGGTCCGGCACGATGGTGCGATAGCCGTCGCGCAGACCGAGGACGAGGTTGCGATAGTAGAACGACCACGTCGGATTGCCATGCACCATCACCAGCGGCTCGCCGTGTCCTTCGTCGAGATAGTGATAGCGCAGACCGCCGAGATCGAGGGAGTGGCTGGTGAAAGGATACAGCGAAATGGTTGCGACGGACGCGGTTGGCGGGAGCGGGATCGTGGCTGGCGGATTCAAGACGAGTCTCCGGCGCGTGGCTCACAGGTGCAAAGGACTTCCAAGCAGTTCGGTTTTTCTTGGTGTTTTTTTATCGCGCCTTCTCGCGTTCGGCAGGAGGTGCGTTTTTCTTGACCGGCGGAGCGCGGTGCGGATACAAAAGAGCTTGCATCGAGGAGACGAAACCGGAGGAGGCTGCACGATAGCCGGCCTCGGCAATGCCTGTCGTCCCCTCACAGCAAAAGAGGCCCCCATACATGTTGCCATCCATAGCTTGTCCGTCTTGCCAAGGATCCTTCACGGTCGCAGAGTCCGATACGACGCGACCGGATGTCGTGGCGTGTCCGCACTGCGGCCAGGCTGTGGAACCGAGCGAATTCCTGGCCGGGGCCGCTCTCGACAACTCCATTCGTTCGGGTGTTCCCGCAAAATCTCAGGACCATGAGACCGGCCTTGGCGAAGAAGATGGAGAAGACAGCTCGCTCGTGGAAGCAAACTTGGGTTCTCCAAAAAGATCGCGCGGCCGCCGTTTTGCCATCGCCATGTCGATCGTTTTGCTTCTGCTCCTGGGTATCAGCGTTCCCTGTTATCGGCTCGTCCGCGATTACTACAACCCCTGGATCACGGAGGCGAATTGGAAACGAATCCAACCGGGCATGGGTCTGGAGGAGGTGGAGGCCATTGTCTCCAAGGGAAAACCATGCGCCCTTGAGGACGTGAAGGCCATCGTGGACCCGATAACGAACAAGCAGAAGGAAATGGAACGAATGGCCCAGGGCATGATGGTTCAGCCGACCGTAAACCTCCCGCCGTTCGCGAAGCCTTTCTTCCCCCCGCCCATTCCGCAAAACACCCACGACGATTGGGACAAAAGCGAGGACGTGGCTTGGCAGGCGAAAAGACAGAAAGTGGCCTCCTGGTATCAATGGAAGAGGGGCGACACGCGGCTGTTCGTGGGCATAAACACCGAGAATAAGGTCCGTCTCGCCTGCCTGGCCAAGGACTCGTCCGACGAACAAAAAGCGGGAATCTCCTGGCGGTATTCGGTTTATCCTTTTGCCGACGTGGAGTTGATCGAGCGAACCGGCAAGTCGCTGGAAGCGAAATTGCCCGAAGAGCAGCTTGTTGAACAGTACATCCGCTCGAAGGCCGCAGACCCGGACTCCGTCGAGATCGCCTTGTGGGGGCCGCACGACTTGCAGGGCGAATTAGACACGGTTCCCGGCTATCAACTCGTTGGGAAGCGCCGCCTCAAGTCCGTTGCGAAGCTGCGCGTGCGTTTCTGGATGAAGGGCCCCGAAGGTGCTCATCAACTTAACGACCGGCTCTATTACATCCAGGATGCGGAAGTATTCGGTTCGTTCGCCAACCCCTCCGGCAATAAGTGGATCGAAGTGCTCCGCGGCGTGGAGCGGCAACTGCGCCACGGCCGGTGAAGAGGCTGGGAATCGAGGTTTTACCGAGTCCCGCCTGCGAGACACTTTCTCGTTCCCACACACCCTTTTTTGTCCGCGATGGGTCTTGGGTCGTGCGGCGAACTCTTCATTCAGTTTCTCGCGCCTCCCTCGCGCAGGCGGTTTTATTTATCCGTAACCTGATGACGTTGAGCCGGCAACTCCGTAACCTCCGGAACCTTCGGCGCGGTCTTCGCTAGTTCTCCCTGGTAGATGAAAAAGTCGACGTCGAGAAAGTCGCCGCCCGTCATCGAAACGGTGCAGGAGCGCTCGAGCCTTTGGCCGTCCTTCTGCCAGCGGACGAGAACCTTGTAGGAGTACATCTGGCCGACTTCCAGGGCCGGCGTGGTGTAGTGCCGCGATCTGCCCTTTTGCGTCGTGGACTCGCCATCGAAAAACAGCTCCGCGTCGGCGGGCACATTGACGACCCAAATATGAGCTTCAACCGGCCGCGCAGGTTTGGGCATCAGGGCAATGAGGGGGGCGAGGCCCGACCGTTCGTTCTTCTCGCCCCGCCTTTCCCATTCTTCGCGGGCCTGGGCGCCGGTTCCGGGGCCGTAATAGGTTCTGTACCGAAAGACGCCGACGCGATAACACAGGGAACCCGCTATCCCCGTCTGGAGCGTTGTTTTGCTTTCCCTCACTCCCTTCGCAATCGCCTCCCTGGCGATGCGGGCAACCTCGCGTTTGGTTTCCGGTGTAACCTTGTCCACGTCCTCTTTTGAGAACGTCTCCACCACGTCGTCAATCAATTGGTTGATGGAATGCTCCAGGGTGGTTTGATTGATCCGTTCGGCCGGCTGCCCGCTTCCCGCACAACCCGGCCATTCCATCAACGCTCTTCCGCTGCGAACCTTCCATCCTCTCCTGGACAGTGTCGTCTGATAGTTTCTCAAGGTGTCGTTTCGGATACCGATGGAGGCCCACGCCGGGGATGCAAGCGCGGCGACCATCAGCAGAGCGACGAAGACTCTCTTTCTCAACTGCAAACCGCGTTTCGTCTGTCGCATGGTAGCATCTCACGAGAGCCGAGCGAATCAGGATCGCCTCTCACCAATCGACGCCGAGCATCAAACAGTTCAGGCCGCTGCCGATGCCCAGAAATCCCACGCGATCGCCCGGCCGCAAAAACCCGCGCTCCTCGGCCAGCGCCGCGGTCAGCGGCAACGATACCGTGCCCATGTTTCCCAGAAACGGGTACGTCGAAAATTCCTTCTCCTCCGCGATGCCCAGCGTCTTGAGAATCGAATCGCGGTGGCTGGCCCCGACCTGATGACAGATGACCTTGTCCACCGTGTCGGCCGCCCAGCCGAGACGGCCCAGGAAAGCGTTCCACGTCCGCAGTCCCAGCTCGACGCCGTAGCGGAGGACGGCGACCGAATCGGTGGACGTGAACTGCCGCAAGGCATTGAGCATTCCATCTAAACCCCATCGGCAAAGTCCGTAATGCTGCGGGGCGGCCTGCATGGTTCCTCCCAGGACACGGCGGCGCGGCTCGGCACAAAAGGAACCATCGGTGACGAGCACGGCCACGGCGCCGGAGCCGCCGGTCAGCGTGGCCAGCGATTTCGTGAACACCTCCATGCTGCGCGCTTGCAGCATGGCGTCGATCATGGTGTCGTTGATTTCGCGGGCCGTCTCGCAGGACACCACCATCCCGGCGCGGACCTGGCCCAGTTCGATGCGGTTGGCGATTTCGACGATGCCGTTGAGGACGCCAAGACAGGCGTTGCTGATGTCGTAGACCGTTTCGGGGTTGATGCCCAGCTCGGCGGCGACGCGGCAGGCGGTGGCCGGCTCGAACTCCTCGCGGCAGACGGCGGCGTAGATCAGCACTTCCACGTCCTGCGGCCGAACGCCGGACATCGCCAGCGCCTTGCGGCCCGCTTGCACGGCGCCGCGCGAGGGCGGATAACCCGGCTCCCACCAGCGCCGCTCGACGATGCCGGTCAGCGCTTCGAGCTGCCCTTCCGGCAAGTGCAACGCCTGGTAGACAGGGCGCAGCCGCGCCTCCAACTCCTGGGTGGTAACGACCTCGGGCGGCAGTTCGTAGCCGATGGCATCGAGGAAGACACGCGAATAGTTCATGTCGGTTGGTCCACCCGCAGCGTGAAATCGTTCATCTGGTAGATAATCAGTCCGTCCACCAGCAGAAAACCGTCGGCCGTTAGTGTCCGGGTCGCATCCTCGCGGGCCGTGAGGACAGCCTGCACCGTCACTTCCTTGCTGGTCGGAACCACCTGACCGCGATAGCGCCAGCGATGCGGTTTGTTCACACAAGTTTGGAAGCGACCGTTCCGGCTTTCCGGCCAGTATTGCACGGCCGCCGCCTTGAGCAACTGCAAGAACGCCTCCAGGCCCAGCGAGCCGGGCCACACGGGATCCTGATAAAAGTGGGCCTTGAAAAACCACTCCTCCGGGTCCACGACCTTGCGGCCCTCGATGAAGCCCAGACCGTGCGGACCGCCGTCTGGCACAAAACACTCGATGCGATCGATCATCCGCAGCCGATCGTCGGGGAACGGCGCGTCACGCGGATAGTCGAAGCCGTAGCCGCCGGTCACGTCATACGGCTTCGCCTCACGGATACCGACCTGCTGGCCCAGAGCATCGCGCGAGAAGAAGCCGAACGTCGTTTGTCCGCGATAGACCTCCCTCGATCCACCGCGGACGGCGAATTCGTAGGCTTGTATTATCATGCCGCCCGACGACGACACGCGCAGCAGGCGGACGCGCGTCGTCAGGGTGCCGGCGCTGGGCGTCACGGCGTCGAGCAATTCGGCCTCGCCTTCGAGGTTGCGGAAGGCGAGATCGACCGGGCTGGTCAGCGCCGAACCGGCGTAAGCGGCCAGGAAACCGCACGATTGCAAGGCGATTTCCAGCAGCACCGCGAACGGCATGATCGGCTGGCGCTCGGCCGTGAAGTACCAGGCGTCCGGAGGAACATCATATTGCGCCTCGAGGACGCCGCCCGCAACCATCTTGTATTGCTCGGCCTCAATGCGTGTGATGCGGTCGAGGAAGGAGAACGGCGGGCCAGGCAGCCGCGCGACGAAGCGGCCCTCATCGAAGACGCGGTAGGGTTCGCCGAAGGCGTCGGAGGGTTTACCGATGGCGAAGGCGAGGATGTGACGGCGGTCGAATCGCGCTGGCGAGCGGGGGGCGTCAGCCCCCTGTTGCTTTGTTTCAACAACAGAGGGCTGACGCCCCCCGCTCGCCCATCGCGTCGCAATCATCTCGCGCGTCAGCCCGGTCAGCCGTACCGACATGTTTGTGATCTCGACGATCAATTTCCCGTCGGCGTACATCAGGGCATCGGCCAGCGCATAAGGTTCCGGCCGATAGCCGCGTTCCTTCAGGATCACCTCGTAGGTGACGGTGCGCGTGGCGGCCGTCACCTGACCGCGACATTTCAGCACGCTCGCCACGCCGGGCACCGGCTCGCATACCAAGTCCTCGACCTCGGCGATCCAGCCCAGACGCAGCAGATAAATCCGCAGCGTGTGCAGGCAACACTCGTACATCAGCGTGCCCGGCATGACCCGATCGTCCACGAAGTGGCACGTCAAAAACCAGGCGTTCGGGTCAATGTCGGCCTCGGCGCGGATGATGCCGGCGCCAAAGCGCCCTCCCGCCGGATCGAGATGCGTAACGCGATCGACAAGTTTCATGCGACCGCCGGGCAGACGCAGACCGTCGGGCAAACGTCGCCCCTCAAAGAGCGAACCGAAACATCCCGCGGGATCGCCGGCCCGGAGAGCATCGAGTTGGGCGGCGCTGTAAGACTCCTTGGCGAAGGGCGGTAGCTCGGCCGCATCGTCGGGCAGAATGCCGGGGCGAGGCCGCGTATCCAGAGTGGTCTGCACGACGCCCTTGCCGGCGGCCAACTCGGCGGCGGTGAAGAAGCCGGCGCAGCCGTTTTTCATCGTCAACAACGGCTCGCCGTCCACGCTGCCCTCGAAGCCGAACTTGAACAGAATCGTATCGCCCTGGCGGAAAAAGCGTTCGATGCGGATGTCGTAGCGGATGACCTGACCGGGCCGAGGCAGACCGCGATGAAACGTCACCGCCGCGTCGAGCAGCCGATAGACGGCGAGGCCGCGCGTGTGGAAATCGACGCCGAGATACGCGGACAAAAAAAGGTCGGCCTGACCGGCCTCGATGGCGATGCAGGTGGCGATGCGGCCGCCGTCGAGATACCAGGCGCCGGCGTGAATGTCGTGTTCGGTGACGACGCGGCCCGATGTGAGGCAGCGCGGCTGGCCGTCGATGGTGACGATGCGATCGACGAGCATCAGCGGTTCGTCCGGCAGACGGACACGCGTCGGATAGCTGTCGATGACGGCGAAATCGGGACCGAGGACACGGGCGATGGAACCGACGGCGAACTCCAAGCATTGCGCACGGTCGAGCGCGCTCGGCGAGCGGGGGGGGGGGGG
>DATBGU010000004.1:0-7360 GCA_036557825.1 Gemmataceae bacterium | reverse complement strand
ATCCGCGGTTATAGCCGCTCCGCTTTCCACCGGAACCTTGAGTGAAAAGAAAGACCAAAGTTGCCTGGCTGGTCTGCTGCCGCGGCCGAGGCGAACGAAGCGGTTGGCACGGAGAACGGAAACCGGGGGGTTTCCGAGAGCGGATGCGAACAGGGGCTAGGGGGCCCTCTTCGAATTGATGATTTCAGATTTCCGATCGATGATTGAAGAAACCTCAGTCGTTTATTCATCAATCATCAATCTGAAATCATCAATTCGGGAGAGGTGTGCATTCAATGAAGGAGGCCAGGGTGGCTAGGGCAAACAAGCGAAAATGGGTCGATCTCGTCGCGGGACTGCTCGTGGGCGCGGCGGTGCAACCGCTAGCGCTGCTCGCCGGCCCGGACGCCAGCCTCGTTCCTCCGCGATTAGATGCCAGTGGTGAGGAACTCGTCGTCGCCCAACTCGGGGGCGGGGCCGCGCGGGCGCGCGTGGCCCTCAACGGCGCCATCGACGCGCAGCGACAGGGAGATCTGGACCGCGCCGCCGCCCTGTTCACCGAGGCGCAGGCGCGGGCCAACGATCTGACGCCCGACGAGCGCCGCGAACTGGATCATCTGCTCGCCGCCAACGCGCGGGCCATGAAGGGCCGCGAGGACGCGCGCGGCCAACTGGGCCTCGCCGAGACGGCCATGCAGAAAGGCCGCGCCGATGAGGCCGCCTCCCTCGTCAAGCAGATCACCGCCAACGAGCTGTACCTCAGCCCGGCCGATAAGCAGCGCTTCCGTGGGCTGTGCCAGAAGCTGCACGTGCAGCCGGCCGGCGCGGCGGCCGCGCCGACGGGCAACCCCGTGGCACTGGCCAACAGCAAATTGCAGCAGGCCCGCGCCGAAATGAGCAAGGCCAACCTCGACGCCGCCGAGGCGCTGGCGCGCGAGGTCGATCAACTTCACGTCAGCTTCGGGCCGCGCGACGATTCGCCCCGCCGCGTGCTTGAGGATCTCGACAAGGCGCGCAAGGATCCCAAAACCATCCTGCTGGCGTGTCGAGCCGCTCTGCGGAGCGGCGAGTTGGACCGCGCCGAGCAGTACGCCCTCGCCGCCGACAAACTGGCCTCGCCGTTCACGTTCTCCTTCTTCGGCGACAGCCCCGCCAAGGCGCTCAAGGACATCCAGACCGCCCGTGCCAATGACAAGGGACCAGGTCAGCCAGGTGGTCGGTCCGGCGAGCCGAGCCGGACCCAGGAAGTGCCGCGAGCGGAGCGGCACCTACCGGCGCCGCCCGGCGACAGCGCCAAGGCGCGCAGTCTGGTCCAGCAGGGCCGGCAGGCGCTGGCCGCCGGCGATCTCGCCCAGGCGCGCAAGTGCGCCGAACAGGCCGCCGCGCAGAAGGCCGAACTGAGCTGGAGCGAGGACAATCCCGCCCGCTTGCTCGACGACATCGTTCGCGCCGAACCCGGCCACTCCAGCGCGCCCGCGCCGGCCGGCGCCCCCATCCGCAATAAGGACGAAGCGATGGCCCTGCTCAAGCAGGGGCGCGAGCAGTTCGCCAAGGGCGAACTCGATGAGGCGTATCGGACCGCGTCGCGCTTGCAGGCCGCCCGCCACATCCACTGGGGGCTGTTCTTCGAGGACACCCCCGACAAACTCCTGGTCGATGTCAAACACGCGCGCGACCAGCGCGATAAGGAGAAGTCCGTCGAGTTGATGGCCGAGGCGCGACGCGCCTTCGAGAAGAAGGACTACGACACCGCGGAGCGGCTCGCCCACGAAGCCCAAAAACGGCACGGCAACTATGGCATCCTCGACCTCGGCGATCGACCCGTCAAGCTGATCGCCGACATCCAGACGCAGCGCGAGAAGGAGCGGCGCGTCAAGCTGCCCGATCCGCCCGTCACCAACCGGGAGACGGCCGACCTGCGCCAAGGCCCGCTGGCCCAGCAGCCGGGACAGCCTGCCAATAACGCCGTCGGCCAGGGCAACTCACCGGGCATGAACGGCTCGAAGCCACCCGTTGACTCGCCGGCCGTCGCGCAGGCGCGCATGATGCTGAAGGACGCGCGGATGGCCCTGCAAAGAGGCGAGACGGACAAGGCGCGGATGCTCGCCGACGGGGTGCGCGCCATGCACGTCGTTTTGAACGCGCCCGGCGACGACTCGCCGGAGAACATCTATCGCGATATCGAGCGGATGGCAGGCCGCACGCCGCCCATGCAGTTGACCGCCAACACGACGCGGCAGGGGGCGCCCTCGAACATGGGCGGCAACAACCCCGGCGATCAAGCCAGGGCCAGGCAGCTCGTGGCCGAGGCACGCATGATGCTCCAGCAGAACCGCCTCGTCGAGGCGCGCGAAAAGCTCGTCGCGTCGCAGCGGCTGGGCGCGGCCTTCCGCCCCGATGAAGATAACCCCAACCAACTGTTGCAGCAGACCGCTTTCCTCGCTCGGCAGCGCATCGACAGTCTGATCCATCACGCCGGCGAGTCCGTCCGTTACGGCACCCAGGCGCCCGCCGTCCGCTGCCAGGAAGCCGAAAAGGATCTGGCCCAGGCCCGGCAACTGGCCCTCGCCTTCGGTCAGGACATGCAGCCCATCGAGCGCACCCTGCTGATGGTGAACCAGCTGCGCACCACCGGCAACGTCACCCTCGTCGGCGCCATGACGCCCAGCGCCGACCTGCCGCCGACCAACTTCGAGAAGGTCGCTCCCGGAATGCAGGGACCGGCCCTGGGGCAAGCGCCCGTCTCGCCGCGGATGCGCGAGGCGCTGCAAAAACTCGATCAGGCGCGCCTGGAGCTTCGCAACGGCGATACATCCATCGCGCGCCGCTTGGCCGAGGAGGCCATCAACGGCGGCGCTCGCGAGCAAGGTCTGGCGGTGCTGCGCAGCATCGACGCCGAGGAGCGGGGCCAACAAGCCCTCAGCGCCAACCGCGCCTTCGACGCCGTGGTCGCCGCTTACCATCGCCGCGAGTATCGCCAGGCCAGCCTGATGCTCGGAGCCATCGACATCCGGATGCTCAACGCGCGCAACCACGGCCGGCTGCGCGAAATGCTCAACACGCCGGAGATGCGGCCGGCCGGCCGCGGCGACGCCATCGCCCTCACCGGCGCTCAGGAGAAGCAGCCGCCCAGCGGCAAGGATGCGTCGTTCAATCCGCAACTCAATCCGCAATCCGTCCCGCGCACGCCCGAGTCCGGCGGAACGGGACGAGCGCGAGCCACGGACGATGCCGATCAGTCGATGCTGGCCCGCACGAAGGCCATGCGCGAGATCAAGTTCCAGCAGCTCCGCGATCGCGGCATGAAGGTGCAGTCGGAGGCGCTGGAGCGCTTCCGCAGCGGTCAGACCGACGAGGCGCTGGCCATGCTGCAAGACTATCTCGGCCAACTCGCCGAGGAGCAGCTCGATCCCGGCCAGTTGAGTCTGCTGCGCCGCTCGGTGGAGTCGCGCATGCAGCAGTTCAAGATCATGAAGGCGCAGGTGGACTTCGCCAACAACGCGAACTCGTCCATGAAGACGTTCAAGCAAAACACGCTGCAAAAGCAGAACACCGAGCAGGTCAAGCAGCGCAACGTCGCCGACCTGATGAAGCAGTACAACGAACTGTTCCGGCTCGGCAAGTACGCCGACGCCGAGGCGCTCGCCCTGCGCGTCAAGGAACTCGATCCCGACAATCCGATGGCCGCCGCCGCCGTCACCATCGCTCGCACTCAGCGCCATGTGAACGAGTACCGCGACAACAAGCGGGACAAGGAAGACATGCTCCTGAACGCGCTCAATGAAACCGACCGCGAAGGCGATCCGCGGGCCGTCAAGGAGGGCATGACCTTTGAGACAGATCCCGAACGAGTCAAGCGAATTCAGGGACGTAAGTCGCTGGATGAGCTTTCCACGCTGCACATGCCGCGCAAGACCAGTGAGGAGAAAAACATCGAGCGGAAGCTGACCTCACCGGTGAGCCTGAACGTCATCAACCAGCCGCTGCGGAGCGTCTTCGACGATCTGCGGGCCACGCAGGGCGTCAACATCTACGTCGATGAGCCGGCCCTGGCCGAGAAGGGCATCAACCAGGATCTGCCGGTGACGATCAAGCTCGAACAGATCTCGCTGAAATCGGCGCTGAACCTGCTGCTGCACTCGGTCCATCTGACCTACGTCGTCGGCGACGACGTGCTGAAGATCACCACCGAGGACCACGCCCGCGGCAAGCTGGAGCAGCGCGTCGTCCAGGTGACCGACCTGGTCCTCGCCGTGGAGAACTACGACGGCAACCAGACGCCGATGGAACAGCTGGGCGCGCAAACGCTCGGTCAGCCGGGAGCGCCGGCCCCGTCGCCGATAACGGGCACGAACACGCTGACCGGCGGCCAGCAGATCGGCACGCCGACCGGCTCGATGGCCGGCGGCGCCGGCGGCTTCGCCGCCGACGCGATGAGCCGATCCGGCGCCACCGTGACCAAGACGCGGGCGCAAACCCACGAGGACATGCTCATCAAGCTCATCACCAATACCATCCAGCCGCGCAGCTGGGCCGAGCAGGGCGGGCCGGGCACCATCGACTACCATCCGCTGACCATGTCGCTCATCATCAACCAGACGCCGGACATCCAGGACCAGGTCGCCGACTTGCTGGCCGCCCTGCGCCGCTTGCAGGACCAGGAAGTGGCCGTCGAGGTCAAGTTTATCAGCATCGCCGAGGACTTCTTCGAGCGTATCGGCGTCAACTTCAACATGAACATCGTCAACAATCATGTCCCCAGCAATATCCAGAACCAGTTGACCTCGGGGCAGTTCCAGCTGCCGGGCCTCATCAACCAGTTCGCGCCGAGCAACGGCTTCATTTCCGGCCTGACGCCGGCCGGCACCTTGACCAGCGATCTGAACATCCCGATCACGCAGCTGACGTATCCGCAGGCCATCCCGCCGTTCGGCGGCTACCCCGGCATCCCCGGCTTCGGCGGTCTGACGCTGGGATTGGCCTTCCTCAGCGACATCCAGGTGTTCCTGTTCATGGAGGCCGTGCAGGGCGACATCCGCTCCAACGTCATGCAGGCGCCCAAGCTGACGTTGTTCAACGGCCAGACCGGCAACATCCAGGTGCAGGACTTCCAGTTCTTCGTCGTCGGCGTGCAGGTGATCCCCCAGTTGGGCCAGTTCACCTACTTCCCGCAGACGACGTTGTTCCCCCTGGGGGTGCAGCTGACCATCCAGGCGGTCATCTCGGCGGATCGACGCTTCGTGCGTCTGTCGCTGACGCCGCAGATGTCCAACGTGGTCAACGGCGAGGTCAACCTGTTCCCGGTGGTGACGCCGATCTTCCCGTTGTTCGACGGCACGGCGACCGGCCAGCCGGTGGTCTTCACGCAGTTCGTGCAGCAGCCGCGTCTGACGCGCGTGTCGGTGCAGACGACCGTGGCCGTGCCCGACGGCGGCACCGTGCTCATGGGCGGCCTGAAGCGACTGTCCGAGGGCCGCAACGAGTACGGCCCACCGATCATCAGCAAGATCCCCTACCTGAACCGTCTGTTCCGCAACACCGCTTACGGACGGTCGGCGGAGAGCTTGCTGATTATGGTGACGCCGCGCATCATCATCCAGGCGGAAGAGGAGGAGAAGCAGACCGGCTACGTACCACCGCCGGCCGTCGTACCGTAACGGCTATCGGCTGTCGGCTATCGGCTAACAACAGAGACGGGGCGGCACATCCGGGATGTGTCGCCTCGTTGCTTTTTGGCCGACAGCCGTTAGCCGATAGCCGATAGCCGATGATCGATCTCCGCACGCGAGAACTTGCCCAGACCGAGGACGCCAGCGAGAATGATGTGTTCGGGCTGCCGCAGGTTGAATGTCTCGCTGCCGCGTGCCTCGTGGCGGTTCTTGGCGGCGGCGATCAGCGGCAAAGCATCGGTCAGGTTGTGCGCCGCCAGGGTCGCCAAATCGCCGGCGGCGACCGTCTGTGGTGTATGATTGACCCAGCCCATGCGCTCGACCGGCGCCCAACCCTCGCGAGCGCGGCGCGCGTCGATGATGTCCCAACCGACGTGATCCAGGGCGACGGGATCGGTGGCGAAAAATAGGCCGTTGTGTCGCCACGTCGCCCACGTCTTGTTCCAGCAGCCCGGCCCGCCCTCGTAAACGCCGATCAGACCGTCCAGGATGTGCAGCGCCGCCTTTTTCCGTAGCAGCGGCTGCGCCACGGCCTGTGGGATGAAGGTGTTGCACTGGTTCGGCCCGGACACCAGCGTCGAGGCTGGGCCGAAACCGTGCGCCTGCAAGCCGAGATGGCTGCGGGCCACATTGTTGTTGGTGCCGTGCGATAGATTCTTCAACGCCAGCGTCACGCCGGCCGAGCGATGGTCCTTGAGCACCGGGATATTGATTACCTTGTCCACCATGCGTGAGACAATCAGCGAGAGGTGCGAACGGTAGCGGCGGTCGTCGCGCCGCGAGTGCTGGGGGGCGCAGAAGCCCATCGTGGTGAACACGTCGGGATCATAGCCGGCGATGTGTCGAGCCATCTCCGGTGAGCACACATCGCGACCCTCGTCGAAGCCGGCGATGTCGAGCTGTGTGTCGGTGTAACGGTACGCCGAGGCGTACCAACGCACGCCCGGCAGCTCGCGCTCCACCAATTTCAGATAGCCAGCGTCCTCGAATTCATTGGCGTAGCGCTCGAAGACAATGATGTCTTGCGGCCGCAAGCCGACCGCGCGGAGGCACTTGACGACCTTGAGGAGCACGGCGGGACTGGAAATAGCACCGATGGCGTTGGGGTCGCGCCCCGCCTCGCCCGACAGGGCTTTGCGGCCGACCGGGTTGACCTTGATGCCGACGACTTGCCCCTTCTCGAAGAATCGGCCCCAGGCGCCGCGCACGTCGCCCGGCTCGGCGCCGGTCAGCAGCGCCATGCCTTGATCGATCATGCGGTCCACGACGGCGGGATTGATCTCGTAGGCCGGCGAGACGGCCTGGGGATGGCGCACCTCGACGACATGGCCAGGGTAGGGACCAGGCATGCCGTCCTCCGGCGGCGCCGTGGCCGGAGAGGTATCGAGGATGGGCGAGGAGAGCGTGTCAGGGAGGAGAGCTTGCCGCAGATCGCGTCCGAACCAGGCCGCCGGCAGGCCCGCCGCCAGTCCGCTCGCCGCGCCGAGAAGAAAGCCGCGCCGCGTGATGCCGCACCAACCGTTTGAGGAAGTCATGATGAGGTCCATCCAAGGAGGTTCGCTGGAGGTCCGTGATCGTGAGGAGAGCAATGGATGCGATCACGGATTCTCCCACGATGATAAAGGGCGGGAGAGGCAAAATCCAGTCTCCAGGGGTTAACATTCCCTCCAGGGGTGTTAACCCCTGGAGCTTTATCGCGGCCAACCGTGGAC
>DATBGU010000003.1:0-65102 GCA_036557825.1 Gemmataceae bacterium | reverse complement strand
GTCAGCCCCCTGAGTGGAAGACTCAGGGGGCTGACGCCCCCCGCTCAGGAGGTTTCGGCAAGCGCCACAAGTGCAACGTCAAATCATCCCCGGCGGTGACGGCTAACGTCCCGTCGGGGCAGAAAGCCGTCGTCCAGATCGGTTGTCGATGCCCCCTCACACAGCGAACTTCGCGGCCCTTCGCGATGTCCCACAGACGCAGCGTCAAATCGAAACTCGCCGACAGAGCACGGCGGCCATCCGGGGAAAAGGCCACGCTCCACACCGAGTTGGTGTGCCCCTCGAATTTCCGAAGCTCCTTGCCGCTGTCCATGTCCCACAATCGCACCGTGCGGTCCCAGCTGCCTGTCAGGACGGTTCGGCCATTCGGGGAGGCGGCCACGCTCACAACCCCCTGCTGATGTCCCTTGAAACGACGCACTTCACGCCCGGATTTCAGGTTCCACAACCGTGCCGTCCCGTCGGCGCTGGCCGACAACGCATGGCTGCCGCCCGGACACAACGCCACGCTGTAGACGCGATCCGTGTGCCCCTCGAAACGCCGGAGTTGCGCGCCGCTGCGCACGTCCCACAGACGCATGGTGCGATCGTCTCCCCCAGTCAGGAGATGTCGCCCGTCGCTTGACAGCACGGCCGCGTTCACGTCATTCTCGTTGCCCTCGAATCGGCGCAGCTCCACACCGCGCACCACGTCCCACAGTCGCACCGTCCGATCGTAACTGGCCGAGACCGCCAGCGTCCCGTCCGCGCTGAAGGCTATCGAGCGCACCAGCGAGGTATGTCCCTGCAAACACAGCAGTTCCTCGCCCGTCGCCGCGCTCCACAAGCGAATCGTGTGGTCCTGGCTGGCCGACAGGATGTGCCGGCCGTCGGGCGAGAAGGCCACACACATCACACGCTCTTTGTGCCCCTTCATCTCCCGCAAGAGATCGGCTGGTGTCCCCGGCTTCGGGGGTTGGGGCGGCTTGTCCGCGGCCATCGCTGCCAAACACAGCAACAGAGACAAGCAGCGGAGCGCCAAAGTACGGACTCCTGCACGAGAGCGGCTGGTATGACGATTTACGAAATCGTATGATGATCGGAACGGCGAGATCGGAGCGGCGAAGGATCGGGAGGAGGACATGCGAACGGCGATCGGATTGATGGTGGCGGGAATCGCTCTGTTCGCCGGTTCGGCGGCGGCGCATTTCAACATGGTACTGCCTCAAACCGCCTCGGCGAAGAAAGGCGAAGCACTCACCTTCACCTACCAGTGGGGCCATCCCTTCGAGCACCAACTCTTCGACGCCCCCCAACCCCTGAGCCTAATCGTTCTCGCCCCCGATGGCAAGGAAGCCGAATTGACGGCTCAACTCACGAGGACCACGCGCAAGTCCGGCTCGAAGGAAGCGACCGCTTATCAACTTCGCTTCACCCCCGCGCAGCGCGGCGATTACGTGTTCGTCCTGCGGACGCCGCCGATCTGGATGGAAGAGGACGGCGAGTTCCTGCAAGACACCGTGCGCGTCACGCTGCACGTTCAGGCCCAAAAAGGCTGGGACGCAACTAAGGAAGACGATTTTGAGCTGGCGCCGCTAACCCGTCCTTACGGTCTCCGACCCGGCATGGTCTTCCAGGCCCAACTCCACGGCACGGGGAAAGAAGCCGCCCGGCGCGGCGGCACCCTGGTCGAGATCGAGCGCTACAATCCCACGGCCCCGGCGATGCTGCCCCCGGACGAGCACATCACCCGCACCGTCAAGACCGATCCCAACGGCGTGGCGACGACCACACTGACCGAGCCGGGTTGGTGGTGCCTGACCGCTGCTCGTCCACACGGGACGCGGATGCGCGACGGCAAGGCGTATCAGCTGCGCCAGCGCTGCACCTTGTGGGTGTTCGTGGATGAGTCGGCCAGGGACAAGTGAGCGAGGAGGTTCATGGGCGCGGAGCCGATTGTTCTCTGGTTGCCTCTCGGGGTCCACATCTCCGACGGCGTGCTGAGTCCGCCCTGGTTGGCGGCGGGGTTCGCGCTGTCGGGACTGCTCGCCCTGCTGGCCGCCTACCGAGTGCGCGACGAGGAGATCCCGCGCATCGCCATCCTCAGCGCGGCGTTTTTCATCGCCTCATTGATGCACTTGCGCTTGGGACCGACCAGCGTTCATTTGCTGCTCAACGGGTTGGTCGGCGTCGTACTGGGTCGCCGCGCTCCGCTGGCGATCCTCATCGGACTGGGATTGCAAGCGGCCCTCCTCGGCCACGGCGGTTTCTCCACCATCGGCATCAACGCCTGCGTGTTGACGCTGCCGGCCCTGCTCGCCGGTTGGATGTTCGCCGGAATGCACCGCCTCCCGTGGACGGCCAGCAAACGACGCGCGTTGTTCTGGCTGTTCGGCTGCGTCATCGGCATGACCTCGGTGCTGGCCACACTGGTCCTACAGGCCATCGTCCTCCTTTGGGGCGGCGCGGAGGACTGGCGGCAGTCGGAAGGCTGGCACCACATCGTCTGGCTGGTTTTCTACGCCCATTTGCCGATTGTCCTCCTGGAGGGCGTCGTGCTCGGCTTCACGGTCAGTTTCCTGGCACGAGTCAAACCGGAGATGCTCGACCTGCACGATGAGGCCTTGGGGAAATGGGACCGCCAAGGACAACAAACCGCGCCGGAGGACGAACACGGAATCAAGTCGCCGGGAACCGATGTAACCACCGCCCCTACTCCCGATGCGCGGGACGTGCAGGCTCCTTCTCCCGTTCGCCCCCCTGCCCTGCTCTTGGTGTTCCTGACAATCCTGCTGACGGCGAACTCCGCCCGCGCTCACCGAGGTGACGCGGATTTCGTCGTCCGGGCGGATCGGAAGGTTCAGATCGACGGCTGGTACAATCCCGGCGGCGACCCGTGGAAGGGCGCGAAAGTGCAGGTGTTTCGGCCGGACAAACGCTTGCTCGTGGAAGGGCGCCTCGACGACAACGGAACCTTCGTCTTTCGCTACACCGAAAGGGAAACGCTCAATGCGATCGTCTCCAGCGCGGGGCATCGCGCCTCGGTCGTCATCCCCCGCGAGAAGCTGGAACCAGGAAGCGACCCGACGGCCGATGGAGATGCGTCCCAAACGAACGGGGCCGAGAGCACACCCGTGAGGCGCGACCACCGTGTTCCCTGGCAGGAACAGTTAAAGGACGCGCTGATCGGCATCAGCTTCTTGCTGGCGCTGGCTGCGTTCCTCCTGAGTTGGCGCAGCGCCCGTAAACTCAAATCCATCGAACAATCGAACCGTCCCGGATAACATGGGAAAGACAACCTCAACATCTTCTCAGGAAAGGAACATGGACATGCCGACTTCGAGTCCCAAGACGAGACGGAAGCGACGGCGCATCCGCAATAAGCGGTTGCGTCATCTGAAGCCCGTCAAGAAAGGTTGGAAGATCGGATAGGACGCGATGAACGACCAGCCCGGAGTGCCAGCGACGGGCGCCTGTGCCCGTAGCTGGCACTCCGGGCTGGTAGACAAATGCTCAAGCTCCCCACCTATCTCGCCGATAAATTCACTTGCCCTCCGCGCCGGTCGCTGGTATGTCGCCTGCCGCAGAAAGTTCGCGCGCCGCATCGCTGTCGGGGCCGCTTCTGGTTAGAAGGTCGAACGAATGCGGATTCCTTCCCTATCCTTGATGCTCGTGCTGCTGCCGCTAGTGGCCGGCTGCAAGAGCCATCCCACCGCCGCGACCAAGAGCCCGCCGTCCGGGGTTCCTCCGGAAATGGCGGAGATGGCGAAGAAACGGCAAGAAACGCTCGCCGAGATCAAAAAAAGAGGAGGAGTGCTGCAAGTTGACTCGGACGACCCCGCCAAGCCGGTGCTTGTCGCCGATCTGCACGGGTTCCACAACGTGGCCGCCACCCTCGATTCCCTGGGACCGTTGACTAAGCTCCGCGATCTGAACCTCTATGATACGTCCATCACTGACGCCGACTTGCAACGTCTCCGCGGCTTGCCCGAACTGCAAATTCTGAATCTTTCCGCGACGAAGATCACCGACGCCGACCTGGCGACGGTGCTCACGCTGCCCAAGCTCCATGCTCTCTTCCTGAACCAGACGAAGATCACCGACGCCGGCCTGCAAACACTTCGGAGCATGCCCGGACTCACCGACCTGGCCGTGTACGATACGAAAGTGACCGACGAGGGCGTGGCCCAACTGCGGAGCTTCCCTACCTTGCACAAATTGACGCTGGGAGGCGGTTCCATCACCGATCGCGGCGTGAAGCAGTTGACCGCACTGCGCCAACTGAAGGAACTAACCATCCTCTCCAGCCGAGTGAGCAATTCCACCCTCGAAGAACTGAAACTCGCCTCCGCGCAATTGCGAATTGTCAAATGAGCGCGACGTTCGCCGACGACCCAATCTTCCCACACTAGCCACAGTCAGTCCCACTCCCGGCAGTTGCCGATGCCCCCCGGACCTGGATATTCTTGTCCAGTGAGAGCTGAAGCGGACCACCCTGCCGCCGATTGCCTTGTCCTCGATCAGACCATGAGCCGACTTGCTGAGGAGGTGCTCCATGAATCATTTGCCGGTCAAAGCGTTTGTCGTCGCCTTCCTCTCGATGTTGTGGTTGCACTCGCCGGCGCGGAACCTGTCTGCGGCGCCCTTCAACGACAAGAACCTGGAAGCGGCCGTCCGCGACCAGCTCCGCGAACCGAAAGCCGACCTCAGCGACGACAAACTCAAAAACGTCTACGTCCTCGAAGCCGACGGCAAGAAGATCCGCGACCTGACCGGACTCGAAAAGTGCAAGAACCTCGCTCAGGTGAAGCTCTCCCGCAACGAAATCAGCGACCTCAAACCACTCAAGGATCTCGTCAACGTGCAATCGCTCGACCTGTCGAGCAACAAGATTAGCGATCTCGCGCCGCTGGCCGGGCTGACGAAACTGCAATATCTGGAACTGTCGAACAACCAGGTAAGCAAGGTCGATGACCTGAAAAAACTGACGAGCCTGTCGTCGCTCTATCTGACGGGGAACAAGCTCAGTGACGTGAACCCGCTCGGCGACTTGACGAAACTGTCCTCGCTGTACCTGGGACGCAACCAGATCAAGGACATCTCGGCGCTGACGAAGGTGACGCGCCTCATGACGCTGGAATTGCGCGAGAACGAGATTTCCGACCTGGCGCCGCTGGCGAAGCAGACGGACCTGAATTTGTTGCTGCTGGAGAAGAACAAAATCAGCGATCTGACGCCGCTGGTCAACTGGGCGAAGGCCGACGCCGAAGGAGCGCGACGGGCCGCGCCGTTTCTGCGTCTCTATCTGGCCGGCAATCCGCTTTCCGACGCGTCCAAAACCAAGCAGATCGAAGCCCTCAAAGGATACGGTGTGAAGATCGAGAATTGATCCCTGCCCCGCCGGTTCACTCTTGCGAATGGGAGTGTGTCCGCAGTTGCCACCAGGTGATGAGGACCACTCCCGCCACAATCAGCATCCCCGCCGCCAGTCTCCGAAGGAAATCGCCCTCCTTGAAAAAGACGCGCCCGCCGATGATGGCAAGCAGCAGCGACAAGCGCTGGATGCCGGCCATCGTCGGGGCGTCGAGGGTTTGCAGCGCCGACAGTTTGCAGACCATGAAGGCGGTTTCCAGCAGTCCACGCAGCAAAAAGCCGCCGCGATGACGGCGCAGAGCGCCGACGCGGTCCTTGTTGCCGAGAACGAGCGGAAGCAGGAACAGCGCGGACAAGAACGTCATCGCGAACCCGGAGAAGACCGGCGTCCCCTTCGCCTTTCCGACAGCCAGGCGATCGAAACAGCCATTGAGACTGAAAAAAAGGGCCGCCCCGGCGGCAAACCATAGGCCCTTCTTGGAGCCTTCGCGACTCCGCGCCGACGGCCGATACACCATCAGAATGCTTCCCAGCACCACAAGGAAGACGGCGATCACCTCCACGACGGTAAGACGATCGCCCGTGATGAGAGGCGAAGTAATGAGCAGAAACAGAGGCGACAGCGACAGCACGAGTGCCACGAGAGACAGATCGCCGTGACCCAAGGCGTGCATCTTCAACCATTCCGCGAAGGTGTCCGTGACGCTCCGCAAGAAAACCAGCGTCAGGAACGCCAGCGAGACAGTGACAACCTCGCGCCCCAGCAGGGAGAGGACGGCCAACAAGACGAGGTAAAACGGCAGAGCGAAGGCGAACGAGGCAAACGTGGAAACCGTGCCGTCGAGCCGGAACGCCAGACGCTTGCTTATCAAGTCCTTCGACGAAGCGAAAACGGAACTGAGCATCGCCGTCAGCAGTTCCATGATGTTCCCCGAACCTCAAGAGGGCGAAAGGAGTCTTGTATCCCAATCGAATCCGACTGGCCACCGCCCGTTGTCGCCCCACGGATTAAGGGGGGCAAATGGAGCCGAAAACAAGGTCTTTTTCCGCTTGACAGACAACGATCTGTAACGTAACAAAGAGAAGGGACTGACCAGTCAGTTCTATTTTTGCCCCCTCCTCGGACGGACCAGTCCGTCTCGACCTCGGGAGTTCGACCCATGACGCAGACGGCGAACGAGAAAAAACGCCGCTCGGAGAATGGCGATCGCCGCGCCCAACGCCAGGAGCAAATCCTGGAGACGGCCGTGCAACTGTTCGCCGAACACGGCTATTCGGATACCGATACGCAGCTTCTGGCCGAGAAACTGCAAGTCGGCAAGGGAACGATCTATCGTTATTTTCCCAGCAAGCGGGAGCTGTTTCTGGCGGCGGCCGATCGCGCGATGCGACTGCTGCGTCAGAGCGTCGATTCCAGCATCGAGGGCATTGACGAGCCGTTCGAGCGCATCGCCGTCGCCATCCGCGCCTACCTGACCTTCTTCGTCGAGCATCCCGAGTACGTCGAGTTGCTCATGCAAGAACGCGCCCAGTTCAAGGACCGCAAGAAGCCGACCTACTTCGAGCATCGCGAGGTCAACGTGCGGCCGTGGCGGGAACTGTATCGCGGGTTGATCGACGCCGGACGTATTCGCGATGTGCCCGTGGATCGCATCATGGATGTCATCGGCTGCCTCATGTACGGGACCATGTTCACCAACTATTTCATCGGGCAACGTCAATCGGTCGAGGCCCAGGCGCAGGACATTCTCGACATCGTGTTCCACGGCATCCTGACCGACTCGGAGAGGCGGACCCGTGCGGGAACCGGGGCGAAGTTGTAGGACCACGACAGCGGCCGAAAGGAGAGAACAGTGCAACGCATCCTCGCGAACGGCTGGTTCCTCGGAGGAGTTCTGGTTTGTCTCGGTCTGGCCGGTTGCGGAGCGCAGCAGACGCCGACGGGCGGAGCGCAGAAAGGCCCCCCGGAGGTCTACGTGCGGGCGCCGGTCATTCAGGAGATCACCGATTACGAAGAGTTCCCCGGCCGGCTGGAATCGGACCAAACCATCCAGGTGCGCGCCCGCGTGACCGGCTATTTGCTGCGCTGGAACTTCAAGGAAGGCGGTCAGGTCAAAAAGGGCGATGTGCTTTTCGAGATTGATCCGCAACTGTACGAAGCGGAGTTGGCCCTGGCCGAAGGCAACGTGCTGGAGGCCCAGGGGCAGCACGATCAGGCCAAGGCCGATTGGGAGCGCGTGGCGAAGTTACGCAACGGCATCGAGAGCAGTCAAGAAGAGAAAAATAAGTTTCACGGCGCCTACATCATGTCGGAAGGGAAGCTGAAAGCGGCCAAGGCCAACCTCAAAAAAGCGCAAGTCAACATGGGCTACACCAAGGTTGTCGCGCCCATCGACGGCACCATCAGCCGGCGCATGATCGACCCCGGCAACCTCGTCAAGGCCGACGATACGATCCTGACCGCCATCGGCTCCGTCAATCCGATCAAGGCGTACTTCGACGTGGATGAACGCACGGTGGATCGCGTCCTGCACCTGATGGAGAAGGGCGAAATTCCGGGCGATCCCATCGGCGTCCCGGTACACATGGGCTTGGCGGACGACGAAAAGCAGAGCTACAAAGGCGAGATCGACTTCTTCGATACTTACATCGACGCCGGCACCGGCACCCTGCGTGTGCGCGGGAAGTTCGAGAACCCGGATCGAGTTCTGCCTTCCGGCGAGCGTCTCCCCGGCTTGCTTGTGCCGGGCATGTTCGTGCGCGTCCGGCTTCCGATCAGCAAGCCCCAGAAAGCGCTTCTTATCGAGGAGAAGGCGCTCGTGACCGATCAGGGGCAAAAGTTCGTCTACGTCGTCAAGGACGAGAACACGGCGGCGCACGAAGGCACGGTGGAGTATCGGCAAGTAGAGCTGGGCCGCTTGGAGGATGGACTGCGCGTGATCAAGCCCTATGAGGAGAAAACCAACAAGGACGGCAAGGTAATCAGCCGAAAGGGGCTGAGGCCGAACGAAAAGGTCGTCGTCAGCGGCCTTCAGCGCGTGCGGCCGGAGAGCAAGATCAAGTTCAAAGAGGCGGAAACGCCGCTCAGCACGTCCGCCGGAAACGCGCTCGATCCAAGCAAGGTCAAGCCCACCGCCGACGGCGTCAAGATGACTCCGCAAACAAAGCCGGGCGCTCCGATGCCGAAAACAATCGGACACGAGCAGGGACACGGATCGAAGTCAGGAAAGCGACGTTAAGACGCGGTTTCCACGCAATTCCTTGCTGGCGCTGCGGGCTGGTAACGTTCGCTGGGAGAGTCGGCCGTGATCTCACGTTTCTTTATCGACCGACCGATCTTCGCCGCGGTGCTGTCCGTGTTCATCACCTTGGCGGGCGGCATCTCGGCGTTCAATCTACCGTTGGCGCAGTTTCCCCAGGTGTCGCCGCCGACGGTGTCGGTGACGTGTCAGTATCCCGGCGCCAGCGCCAAGGACGTGGCCGAGGCGGTGGCCGCGCCCATCGAGCAGCAGGTCAACGGCGTCGAGGGCATGATGTACATGTCCTCGTCCTGCACCAACGACGGCTCGTACAACCTGACCGTGACGTTCGAGCACAGCGTCGATGTGAACATGGCGCAGGTGCTGGTCGAGAACCGAGTCAACCTGGCCCTGCCGTCGTTGCCCACGGTCATCAAGCAGACCGGCGTCACCACGCGCAAGCGCTCGCCGGACATCCTCATGGGCATCGCCCTCAACTCGGATGGCCGCTACGATCAGCTGTATTTGAGCAATTACGCCCTTCTTCAACTGCGCGACGAATTGCTCCGCATCGAGGGTGTCGCCGATATTCTTCTGTTCGGCCAGCGCGATTACAGCATGAGAATTTGGGTCGATCCCGAGCGCTTGGCGGCGCGCGGTCTCAACGCGTCGGACGTGGCGTCGGCGCTGCGAGAGCAAAACGTCCAGGTGGCCAGCGGCGGCATCGGCCAGCAACCCGCGCGGCGCGGACAGCAGTCGCAGATCCCCCTCAACACGCTGGGCCGATTGTCCGAGGTCGAACAGTTCGGCAACATCATCCTGCGGACGAGCCCGGACGGTCGAGTCCTGCGATTGAAAGACGTGGCCCGCGTTGAGCTAGGCTCCAAGAGCGAGGATGTCAGCGTCAATTTCGACGGTCACGACACCATCTTCCTGGCCGTTTTCCAGATGCCCGACGCCAACGCCCTGGACGTGCATGAGCGCGTCATGGTCAAGATGGAGGATCTGAAGAAAAGCTTCCCCGCAGGCATGGTGGCCGAGGTCGCCTTCGATACCACGCCGTACACCAGCGAGTCCATCAAGGAAGTGTTCAAGACGCTGCGCGACGCCATTATTCTCGTCGCCGTCGTGGTCTTGCTCTTTTTACAGAACTGGCGCTCGGCCATCATTCCGCTTATCGCCGTTCCCGTGGCCATCGTCGGCACCTTCGCCGTGATGTTGGCGTTGGGTTTTTCTCTCAACAATCTGACGCTGTTCGGCTTGGTGCTGGCCATCGGCATCGTCGTCGATGACGCCATCGTCGTCGTCGAGGCCGTCGAGCATCACATCGAAAACGGCCTGGCTCCGCGCGAGGCCACCCTCAAGGCCATGGACCAGGTTTCCGGTCCGGTCATCGCCGTCGGGTTGGTGCTTAGCGCCGTGTTCGTGCCCTGCGCGTTCGTCAGTGGAATCACCGGCCATTTCTTCCGGCAGTTCGCCCTGACCATCTCGGTCTCGACGATCATCTCGGCCTTCAACTCGCTGACCCTGAGTCCGGCGCTGGCGGCCCTGCTGCTGCGCCGGCACGAGGACCAGCGCGCTCCGTTATTGCCGCGCCTGGTCTTCCTGGCCGGCGGCGGCTGGATCGGCTGGACAGCCTTCTCGGGCTGGTGCGCGGGCTGGCTGAACTACGGCGTGCATCGGCTGGCGCCCTCCCTCGCCGACTCGTTGCAGCCCGCCCTGCCCTGGGTTGCGGCGACGATCATGGCCGCCGTCGGAGCGGCGGCCGGTTGGGTGATCGCCCGCACTTTCAACCCGGCGTTCGTCGTGGCCACGCGCTGGTACACCCGGACCGTCGGCCTGATGCTGCGCCTCAGCCTCGTCATGCTAGCCGTCTACGGCGGACTGGTCGTGCTGACGATCATGAAGTACCGGGAGACGCCCAAGGGCTTCATTCCAGCGCAGGACATGGGCTACATGCTGGTCAACGTGCAGCTGCCCGATTCGGCGTCGGCGGAGCGCACCGACGCGGTGATGCGCCAGCTGCAACACATGGCCCTGAACACGCCGGGCATCCGCCATGCCACCGCCATCCGCGGTCAATCGTTCGTGCTGAATGCGTATGGCTCGAACTTCGGCTCCATGTTCATCAACCTGAAGGACTACGAGGACCGCCGCGATCCGAGCCTGTCCAGCGACGCCATCGCCTCCCGCCTCCGCGCCGAGTTCGGCGAGAAGATCTCTGACGCGCAGGTGGCGGTCTTCGGTCCTCCCCCGGTGCGCGGCGCCGGCCGCGCCGGCGGTTTCGCCTTCATGGTCGAGGACCGCGGCGATCTTGGCTCGATGGAGCTGCAAAAGCAAACCGAGAATCTCATGCGCCGCGCCAACGGCATCGGACCCGACGGCAAGCCGACGCCTCCGACGGGGCTGGCCGGCGTGTTTTCGGTGTTCCGGGCCAACGTGCCACAACTGCACGTGGACGTGGACCCGCGCGAGTGCATCACCCGCGGCGTGCAGCTCAAGGACTTCGCCGACACGCTGGCCATCTACCAAGGCTCCACCTACGTCAACGATTTCAATCTGTTCGGCCGTACCTGGCAGGTCATCGTCCAGGCCGACTCGCGCTTTCGCGATCAGGTTGAGGACTTGTTGCGTTTGAAGATCCGCAACAACAGGGGCGACATGGTGCCGTTGGGATCGCTGGCCAGCGTGCGCGAGATCAACGGTCCCCTGGTGCTGACGCGCTACAATATGTATCCCGCCGCGTCGATCAACGGCTCCGCCGCTCCCGGCATGAGTTCCTTCGACGCCATCGCCATCATGCAGAAGCTGGCCAACGAGGAGTTCCCGCGCGGCATGTCCTACGAATGGACCGACATGTCGTACCTGGAAGTGAAGTCCGGCGACGACGCCTCGACGATCTTCGGCTTCGCCGTGCTAATGGTCTTCCTGGTGCTGGCCTTCCAATACGAGAACTGGTCGCTGCCGTTGGCCGTGATCCTTGTTGTGCCCATGTGTCTGCTCAGCGCCATCATCGGCGTCAACATCGCGCACATGGACATCAACATCTTCACGCGCATTGGCTTTGTGGTGCTGGTCGGTCTGGCGAGCAAGAACGCCATCCTCATCGTCGAGTTCGCCAAGGTGCAGCGGGCGGCCGGTGTCCCGCGGCGGCAGGCGGCCCTGGAGGCGTGCAAGCTGCGTCTTCGGCCCATCATCATGACCTCGCTGGCCTTCGTCCTCGGTGTGCTGCCGTTGATGATCTCCCACGGAGCCGGTTTCGAGATGCGGCGCACGCTCGGCACCGCTGTTTTCAGTGGGATGCTCGGCGTGACGTTGTTCGGCATCTTCCTGACGCCGGTGTTCTTCTACACCATCGACAGCCTCGGCGATTCGCGTTTCTTCACATCGCCCGCCATACGGTTGACCGGCCGAATCATGCTCGATGTCGCCTCCTTGGGACTGTTGCGGTTGCTGCCGGCGCTGGTTCGACGACGAACACCTCGTCTTCAGGCGAGCGGGGGGCGTAAGCTCCCTGTGGACGAAGCAACAGGGAGCTTACGCCCCCCGCTCGCCCTCCCCGCGCATCTTCGAGAGTCCGTGAAGCAGAAGTGAGGTATTGCCGTGTTCTCGAAGTTTTTCATCAACCGGCCGATCGCCGCCTCGGTGTTGTCCATCGTCATCACCCTGGGCGGATGTATCTCGGTGCGCAACTTGCCGATCGCGCAATACCCGGAGATCACGCCGCCGACCGTCGAAGTGTCCGCCGTGTATCCCGGCGCCAACGCCAAGGTGGTCGCCGACACGGTGGCGGCGCCCATCGAGCAGCAGGTCAACGGCGTCGAAAACATGATGTACATGTCGTCGCAATGCACCAACGACGGTAACTATTCGCTGACGGTGACGTTCAAACACGGCGTCGATCTGAACATGGCGCAGGTGCTCGTCGAGAACCGCGTCGCCCTGGCCCAGCCGATCCTGCCCGATCTCGTCAAGCGCCGCGGCGTCACCACCAAGAAGAAATCGCCCAGCGTGCTGATGATCGTCAACCTGTTCTCCAAGGACGGCAGCCGCGATAATCTTTATCTGAGCAACTACGCCACGATCCAGCTCAAGGACGAGCTTTCGCGTCTGCCGGGCGTCGGCGATATTTCCTATCTGGGACAGCGCGATTACAGCATGCGCATCTGGCTCGATCCGGCGCGCATGGCCACGCGCAACCTGTCGGCCTCGCAGATCAGCCGCGCCATCGAGGAACAGAACACGCAGGTGGCGGCGGGGCAGATCGGGCAGCCGCCGGTCTCGAACGGCCAGGTCTTTCAGTACACCATGAGCACGATGGGCCGGCTGATGAACCCCGATCAGTTCGCCGACATCATCCTCCGCAACGACGGAGAAGGCCGCCTCGTTCGGATGAAGGACGTGGCCGACATCGAATTGGGCGCGCTCGGCTACGATCAGACCTGTACGCTGGACGGTCAACCGTCGGTGGCACTGTCGATTTACCAGCTGCCCGGCTCCAACGCGCTGGATGTCGCCAGGGAAGTAAAGACCAAGATGGCCGAGTTGAAGGAGCGCTTCCCCGAAGGCGTCGATTTCCAGATCGTCTACGACACGACGCCGTTCATCGAGGAGTCCATCTGGGAGGTGTTTTATACGCTGCGCGACGCAGTGATTCTGGTAGCGATCGTCGTGCTGTTGTTTTTGCAAAACTGGCGCTCGGCGATCATCCCACTGGTGGCGGTGCCGGTGGCCATCATCGGCACCTTCGCCGTGATGATCGCCATCGGTTTCAGCCTGAACACGCTGACGCTTTTCGGTTTGGTGCTGGCCATCGGCATCGTCGTGGACGACGCCATCGTCGTCGTCGAGGCGGTGGAACATCACATCGAGCACGGCCTGGCGCCGAAAGCGGCGACGATCAAGGCGATGGAACAAGTGTCCGGCCCGGTCATCGCCATTGGCCTCGTTCTCAGTGCCGTGTTCGTGCCGTGTGCGTTCATCAGCGGCATCACGGGGCAGTTCTATCGCCAGTTCGCCCTGACCATCGCCATCTCGACGCTGATCTCGGCGTTCAACTCGCTGACGCTCAGCCCAGCCCTGACCGCCCTGCTGCTGCGGCCGCGCGACAAGAGCGCCGCGCCGCCGCTGCCGCGCATCGCTTTTCTGATCGCCGGCGCTTGGGTGTGCGGCCATTTCCTCTCGCCTTTGCTCGTTCCCTGGATCGAGCGCGGCATCGAACAACTGCCCGCCGCCACCGCCGCGCAGGTGCAGCCGGCCTCGCCGAGCATTGCCGTGGTCTTGATGATCGTCTTCGGCGCGGTCGTGGGGTGGATCGTGGGCGGGCCGCTGAACCGCATCCTGGGTTGGTCCTTCCGCACCTTCAACGCTGGCTTCAACCTCGCCACCAACGTCTACACGCGCGCGGTCGGTCTGCTGCTGCGGGTTAGCCTCATCGTGCTGGTCGTCTACGGCGGACTGCTCGCCCTGACCTACTTCAGCTTCGTCAAGACGCCCAAGGGGTTCATTCCGGTGCAGGACAAGGGCTATCTGCTCGTCAACGTGCAGCTGCCCGATTCCGCCTCCGCGCAGCGAACGCAGGACGTGGTGCGGCAAATCGAGGGCATCGCCAAGGACGACCCCGGCGTCGAGCATACGGTCGCCATCGCGGGGCAGTCGATCCTGCTGAACGCCAACGCGCCGAACTTCGGGGCCATGTATCTGATGCTCAAGCCGTTCCACGAGCGGCGGACAGCGGATTTGACCGGAGACGCCATCGCGGCGCGTTTGCAGACGGCCTTGCAGGAGCAAATTCCAGACGGCCTCATCAATGTCTTCGGCGCCCCACCCATCGACGGACTCGGCACGGCCGGGGGATTCAAGATCATCATCGAGGACCGCGGCGATACGGGCCTGGAATCGTTGCAAGACCAGGCCGAGAGGCGGATCGAACTCGGCGATAACACGCCCGGCTTGCAGGGGCTGTACACAAGCTTCCGGGCCAACACTCCCTGGCTGTATCTCGACATCGACCGCACCCAGGCCAAGACGCACGGCGTACCGATGAACGAGATCTTCAACACATTGCAAATCTATCTCGGTTCGCTGTACGTCAATGACTTCAACCGTTTCGGCCGCACCTGGCAGGTGAACGTGCAGGCGTCGGCGGATTACCGCGCGCAAATCGCCAACCTCAAGCAGATCAAGATCCCCAACATCTACGGCCAGATGGTGCCCTTGGCCTCGCTCCTGAAAGTGCGTCAGGAGAACGGCCCGGTGCTGATTATGCGGTACAACATGTATCCCTCCGCCGCCATCAACGGCTCGCCGGCCAACGGCATCAGCTCCGGCCAGGCCATCGAATTGATGCAGGAGGTCGCCAAGAAAGACCTGCCGCGCGCCATGCGCCCCGAATGGACGGAGCTGGCGCTAATGCAGTTGCAGACCGGCAACACGGCCATGTGGGTTTTCCTGCTGGCGGTCGTGCTGGTGTTCCTCGTCCTCGCCGCCCAGTACGAAAGTACCTCGTTGCCGCTGGCCGTCATCCTCGTGGTGCCGATGTGCTTGCTCTGCTCCATCGCCGGCGTGCTGATCGGCCGCATGGACATCAACATCTTCACCCAGGTCGGCTTCGTGGTCCTCATCGGCCTGGCCTGCAAGAACGCCATTCTGATCGTCGAGTTCGCCAAGGCGCAGCGCGAGTCCGGCAACGACCGCTTCCACTCGACGTTGGCCGCGTGCAAACTGCGACTGCGGCCGATCATCATGACATCGTTCGCCTTCATTCTCGGCGTGGTGCCTCTGGTGATCGCCGAGGGCGCGGGCGCCGAGATGCGTCGCCTGCTCGGCACGGCGGTCTTCGCCGGTATGCTCGGCGTGACGCTGTTCGGCATCTTCCTGACGCCGGTGTTCTACTACGTCATTCAATGGGTCAATGATCTTCGTATCAAAGACGTTCCTCCGCTTGAGCCGTCGTCCCGGCTGGACGAACACGATCTAACGGTTGTCTCCGTAACGTCCAACGGCGATCTTGTTGCCTCGGCGCATGCCGAGAGTCACAACGGGTCGGAGAAATAATGGCGTAGGTCCGCAAGATCGGTCAAGCACGACCGGCCGCGTTTTCGGTATAGTCGCCGTCATGACGACTCCAACCGAACAGACGTACCGCCAGCGCATCTTGCAGGTGCAACTCTTCATCCAGGAGCACCTCGACGAGGAACTGCCCCTCGACCGTCTGGCGCGGGTGGCCCATTTTTCGTCCTATCACTTCCACCGCATTTTCCGCGGCCTCGTCGGCGAAGGCGTCAACGAGTACGTTCGCCGGCTGCGATTGGAAGCGGCCGCCGTGTCTCTGAAGACGACGGATTGGAGTGTCCTCGACATCGCGCTGCGGGCCGGTTACAACGCGCACGAAGCGTTCACCCGTGCCTTTCGCCAAATGTTCGGCATCTCGCCGTCGCAATTCCGCGCCGGCCAACATCCCCTTTACGTGCAGAAGGAGACAGCGACCATGACCATCGAGACGGCCTCTCGTGAAGTCCGTATCGAGAACGTGCCGGCCCGCCGCGTGGCGTTCCTCCGCCACATCGGACCCTACGGCGAGGCGTGCGGCGTGTTCGATCGCCTCATGGCGTGGGCAGGACAACGCGGCCTGGTGGGGCGCGACAGCCTCGTGCTGGGCATCTGTCACGACGATCCCGAAGTGACCGCGCCGGATAAGATCCGCTTTGACTGCTGCGTAGTCGTGGACAAAAGCGTTTGCGGGGAAGGCGAGATCGGCGTGCAGGCGATGGATGGCGGCGAGTGTGCCGTGATGACGCATTATGGTCCGTACACGCAGCTGGGCGAGGCGTATCGCTGGTTGTTCGGTGTGTGGCTGCCGACCAGCGGACGCGAGCCGCGCAACGCCCCGCCGTTTGAAGTGTATTACGGCGATCCGCGCGAGACCCCGCCGGAGAAGCTGCGCACCGACATCCATCTTCCCCTGGAACCACGCTGATCCGTGAAGTTCGATCATCGGGGTCCGGCGTCGCTTCGCTCATCCAGGCGTTTCCGTGCCATCTTCGCTTCTTGAGCCAACCAGTCTTCGGACGACCTTTGCGACAATTCGTCGAGCAATCGACGCGCCTCCGGGGTGGCCGCCAGTTCCAGCGCTTCCACGGCCCGCAATACCCGCAATTCATCGGCTGACCGCTCGCCTGACTCCAGCTTCTCCAGGATCTGCTCCAGCCGGCGCCGGACCTCCAGCGAGGGCTGCTCGCGGAGGCTCCGGCGCATGGCCGGTACGGCCGGCATCCCCAACGCTTGCAGTCCCCGCGTGGCCCGTTCTCGCGTCTCGAATTGCTCGCTATCGAGGTCCGCCAGCAGTCGGTTGATCTTCGCGGTATTCGCGCGCGTGGACTTCGGCAGCCGCTGACGAAGCAAGCGGATGGACTGCGTGGGTATCATGGCCAACGTCCGTAAAGCGCGATACGCCTTCGCGGCGTCCGCGCTTCCCAGTTCGCTCCACAACTCTTCGAGTCGTGTTGCCGAAATCATCTCCTCCTTGCCCACCTTCGGCAACAACTTCGCCACGTCCCAGATCAGCACCGTGCCATCGGAGTGCATCGAGGCAAGACGCCTGCTATCGGGAGAAAAGGTCAACGATAAAACATCGGCCATGTTGCTTCGGTCCCCCAATTCTCCGAGTGGTTTGCCTGCGATCAGATCCCATAGTTTGATGGGTTGCCCGTAATCGAACCAGGCCAGGATGCGGCTGTCCGGTGATAGATTGACGGCAGCGTACGACTTCCCGTTGGGCCGTTCGATGCGGAAGCGCTCCTTGCCGGAAGCGACTTCCCAGATGCGCAGCGGTTGCTCGCCTCCGCCGGTGATAAGGATCCTCCCGTCCCGCGATAGAATGGGGATGTGCTCGCCGCCGGACGCTCCTACAGACAATCGCCGCGTCAATCCGCGGGTTTCCACGTCCCAAAATCCAAGCGTCTCCTTGTCGAGCGCCCCAATCACGCGCCGACCATCGGGGGAAAAGGCAATCCCTTTCGCCCCGGTCTTTTGGCAGCGCCACACGAAGAGCTGCTTGTCCGTTGCGACGTCCCACAGGCGGATCGTGTGGTCCTCGCCGCGCGAGGCGAGCAAACGGCCGTCAGGAGAAAAAGCAACCGCTGACACAGAACGAGTGTGACCGTGCAGCGGCTCAAGTTTCTCGCCGGTTGTCGTGTCCCAGAGGGAGACGGCGTCATCCGGTTCCTCGGCGACTCTCTGTTTGCGGACGACGGCGGCGGCCAGCATTTTGCCGTCGCGGCGGAGGGCCAGCGAAAAGACGCTTTCGAGCTTGTCGCCCTCCCGCGCGAAGCAGTGAATCTGCTCGCCGGAGTCCACCGACCAGCAGCGGATGGTTCCATCAAAGCCGCCCGTCCACAGATACTTTCCGTCGGGAGTGAAGACGCCCGCGGTGGTGAGGAAGCGGTGCCCCTCCAAATCCGGCCCCCTCCGGCCCGTCGTTGTGTCCCACAGAAAGACATCGTGTTCCTGGGTGCCTGCGGCCAAGCGTTTGCCGTCGGGAGATACGGCGAGATCGTGAATCATCACCATAGAACTCTCATGCGCCTTGAACGGATCGGGCAGATGGAAGAGTTCCTTGCCGGTAGGCAACTCTCGGCAGCGCAGGCCATCTCCCAAAGCGGCCGTCCATACACTCTTGCCGTCCGGCGCCAGGGCGACTTGCACGAATCCCCCCTGCGTGCGCGCGAGGGTGCGAATCTCCTTGCCCGTCGCCAGATCCCAAAGTTGAAGCAATCCAGGGGCGGTGTTACTGCCCGTGAGCAGAGTCTTGCCGTCGGCGGAAAAGCAAGAGCAACCAACCCGAAGACTCGCCAGTGGTTCCCGGAGCGGCCGCTCCGCTCCTGTGGCCGCATCCCAAAATCGGAGCGTCTGTGCTGTAATATCGGCGGAAACCAAGCTCTTGCCGTCCGGTGTGAACCGCAGCTGATGTAGCTCATCACGACTGGCCTGCCAGGAGCGAACCTCCCGAAGCGTGGCCGCGTCCCATACCCGGATTCGCTTGTCCTTGCCTCCGGATGCCAGCCGTTTGCCGTCTGGAGAAAAGACGACGACCCATGTACCGCCGCGATGGCCGGGGCATTCCGCTAGTTGCTTGCCGGTCGCCAACTCAAAAAGCTTGACGGTGCCGCTCGACCAATCTGCCAGGGCGAGACGTTTCCCGTCTGGACCGATGGACACAGATTGGATGGCGTCCTGGTGAAACTGCCGCAATCGTTTGCCGGTTCGCACGTCCCACTGAACGGCCCAACCATCGAATCCGCCGGAGACGATCGACTTTCCGTCCGGAGTGAAGGCCACCGACATCACATGGCCGCCGTGACGTAGACGGTTGGTGCCGAGGCGTCTCAGCGCGCCCGGCGGCAGCGGATCACCGTAGCGGTCGGTAGCCGTTCGCCTCGTCGCCTCCGGCTGCGGCGATTTCGCGTCTTTCGCCTCGGACGGTTTCTCGCTCCGCGGCGGAAAGGCCAGTGCGCCCGCACCAGCCGCCAGCCCCATTATCAGCAACAGCATCAGCCCCACTTTCGCTTTCGTCATCGTCAGGCTGGCGATGCCGCTTTCCGCCAGGGTCAAGACGGCTGCTGCGGTCCCGCCGCGTTCGCCCCGCGCGAAAGCTAACGCCGCTTCAAACGTCGCGGGAGTCAAGCGCGCGGCGGCACTTGAGGAGCCATCCTGCGGGACTGCCAGCGCCAGGACCACCGCCGAGAACGCCAGGCCGCGCCGCGTCAAGCGCGCATGCAACTGTTTGCGGCCGCGTTCCAGCCGGCCCTTGAGGGAGCCGGGCGTCCAACCGAGGATGCGCGCCGCCTCGTCTTGACCGCGTCCCTGCAAACCGCACAAGAGCAACGGCAAGCGATAGCGCTCGGGCAGACGCGCCATCTCCTCATCGAGGACCAGCAGAAACTCGCGGGCGCTGAGTTCATCCAGCGGGTCCGTTTGCGATGGCGGAGAAACCATTTCCAAGCAACGGCCCTCTCGTAGATGACGACGCGCGGCGGTGCGGCGAGAGGTGAGCGCCAGACGGCGCGCGGTGCCGTGGAGCCAGGCAGACAGCGTTTCGGGTTGGCGCAGAGAGCCGGCCTTGCGAGCCAGCACGAGAAAGGTCGCTTGGAAAACGTCCTCGGCGTCCTGCACATCGCGCAGAGCGCGGCGGCAGACGCCGTAGACCATCGGCCCGTGCCGCGCGAGCAAGGCGGCGAAGGCGTCCTCATCGCGCTTTTGCACGAAGCGTTGCAGCAAGGCGGCGTCACTGGACGCCGCTTCGCACGGCCGAGCGATCAGACGGCGGAGATGGCGGAGCAGCGGTTCGGCGGGAGCAGGCATGAAAGCGGTCCTCGCGGCAAAGGTCGGCGAGTTCTCTTCATCATACTCGCCGCCGCCGCGCGAACCGCACACTCTTTTTCGCCGAACGCCGTGCGTTTACGGATTGCCGCCGGGCCGCGTTGCCAAGCGGCCAAGTGACGCGTTGGCCTCTTGTGTCAGGCGGGCCTCGGGGGCGCCTTCGGCCAGCGCTTCCAACAGACGCCGTGCGTCGGCCGTGCCGAGGTATTCCGCTACCTCGACGGCTCGCAGCATCCGTAGACGATGCGCTCCCTGCAACTTATCCAGCAGGAGCTTAATGCGCTGGCGAACCTCCAGCGAGGGGCGATCTTCCAGAACCTTGCGGAGCGCGACTTCCACCGCTTCGCCCCGCTGCGTCAGTTCGCGCATGGCCTTCTCGCGCACGGCGAACTCGGCACTATCGAGATCGGCGATCCATCTAGCGATCCGCGCCCCATCGGTCGCGGGTACGGAACGCAACTTTGCTTGAAACAATCGCATCGTGCCCGCCGGATCGCGGAGCAACCGGCGCATGGCTTGATAGCTCCGTGCGGCGTCCTTCTCCTCGCCCAACTCGGTCCACTGCCGGGCCAGTTCCTTTTCCGCCAGCGGGGCTGCTTGCTCCCGATCCCCGCCTAGTGTACCCAGGACATCCCAGATCAGCGCCGTCGCGTCATACCCGGCTGAAGCGAGACGCTGACCATCGCGGGAAAAGTCGAGGGCGAAGATCGCATGACGGTGCCCCTCGAAGCGATGACGTTCCTGCCCTGTGCTAACCTCCCAAAGACGGACGGTTCGGTCGGAACACACCGAGGCCAGTGTCCGACCATCCGGGGAAAAACGCACCGCTCCAATAGAGTCCCGATGCCCCACGAACCGCCGCACTTCCTCGCCAGTAGTAACGTCCCAGAGATGAATTATTTTGTCGTCCCCCGCGCCGGCCACCGTTTTGCCATCGGGGGAATAGACGATGCACCCCAGCCCACCTTGATGCCCGCGAAATTGACGAATTTCCTTGCCGGTGGCAACGTCCCACAGGCGAGCGGTCTTGTCCTGGCTCAGCGAAACCATCGTTCGGCCGTCCGGCGCGAAGGCCACTCGGCTGGGCACTTCCTGATGCCCCTCGAACCGGCGGATTTCCGCGCCCGTATCCACTCGCCAAAGGTGGATCGCCTTGTCGGGGGGATACTTTGGGATCATCGTCTTGCCGTCTGACGCCAACTCCATCCAGTTCATTGCCGTGGAGACGAACGTCTTACCGTCCGGTGCTAAAGCAAAGGAACTAACACCGTGTTTATGCGTGAGAAAATGACGCCGTTCCTTGCCCGTGGCCACGTCCCAAAAACGAATGAATCCGTCCGCACTACTGCCGGCCATCGTCTTGCCATCGGGCGTGAAGGCGACACACACAGCGAAAGCCAGGGGGAAACGGCGCAATTCCTTGCCGCTGGCCGCATCCCACAGGCGGAGCGTTTCGTCCCAACTCCCCGTGGCCAGCGTCTTGCCATCGGGAGAAAACGCGACGGAGCCGATTGCCCTTTTATGCCCTGCCGGCGGGCAGAGACGTTTGCCGGTCGCCAACTCCCAGAGAATGAGCTGTCCTTGCTCCCCGCCGCGCGTGGCCAGCTTCGCGCCGTCCGGCGAGAGGGCCACAGGGCAGTCACACAGGCAGAAGTGGCCGGGGAAACGGCGGACCTCCTTGGCCGTGGAGAGATCCCAAACACGGATGGAGCGCAGACTCCCCGTAACGAGCCAGGGACGCTTCGGCACGAAATGAACCGTCTGAATCGCGTCGTCGTCGCGCTCCTTGTGAGTGAATTGGCGTTGCTCCCTCCCGGTCGCCACGTCCCAGAGGCGGACGGTCCGGTCGTGACTGGCCGAGGCAAGCGTTTTGCCGTCCGCGGAGAAAGCAACCGACGGAACCTGCTTTTCATGTCCGCCCAGAATGTGAAGTTGTTTGGCCGTCTCCACATCCCACAGGCAAACGCTTTTCCCCTCGCCCCCAGCGGCCAGCGTCTTGCCATTGGGAGAGAAGGCCAACGAGACGATCGTCTCGGGATGTCCCTGGAGGCGGCGGAGTTCTTTCCCTGAGACCGTGTCAAACAGCACGACCTTGTCCCCGCAGGGGACAGCCATCATCTTGCCATCGACGGAGAAGGTTACGCAACCACCTGGGCCGGTCGGCCGGACCTCTTGGCGGCGGATCTGCTTGCCGGTGGCCACGTCCCACAAGCCGACCCATGCTCCCCATTTCACCAGCGCCAGTTGCTTGCCGTCCGGCGAAAAGGCGAAGCCGCCCAGTACGCCCGGTTCCTCTTCGATCCGCCGTAATTCCATGCCGGTGGCCGCATCCCAGAGGACGATCGGCCCCCGATTGCGCTCGCCGGAGGCGATCACCTTGCCGTCCGGCGAATAGGCCACGGAGATGATGTCGCCAAGGTGCCGGAAACGCATGCTGCCCATGCGGGCGAGGGCGCCGGGCGGTAAGGGATCGCCGTACAGATCGACGACTGCGCGTTTGTCGGCCGTGGCTGCGGGCCGATCGGCCCGTTGAACCGCCGGTTTCTCGCGCTCCTGCGATTGCGGTTGCGATTGCTTCGTCACCAATGCCTGATGCGCCAGCGCCCCCGTTCCCGCCACCAAGCTCGCCGCCAGCAGCAGCAGCAGCCCGATCTTCCCCTTCGCCGCGATCGTGCTCGCGATTGCCGATTCCGCCAGGGCGGTGACTTCCGCCGAGATCGCGCCGTCTTCACCGCGCCCAAACGCCAGCACCGCCGGAAGCGTCTGCGCCGTCAACCGCGCCGCCGCGCTCGCGGTCCCGCCCTGCGATATTTCCAGCGTCAGCAGCGCTCCCGAAAACGCCAACCCGCGACGAAGCAGACGCGCATGCAATCGTCTGCGGCCGCGCTCCAGACGGCCCTTCAAAGAGCCGACCGACCAGCCGAGGAGGCGCGCCGCCTCCTCGTGCGAACGTCCCTCCAGACCGCACAACAACAGCGGCAACCGTAGCGTCTCCGGCAGCCGATCCATCTCCTCATCGACCACGAGGAGCAGTTCGCGAGCGGCGAGTTGATCCAACGGGTCCGGGGACGCGCCGCCGGTTGGGAGACGGTCCCCCTCACGCTGACGTCGGCGGACGTCCCCGCGGCGCACCTTCAACGCCAGGTGGCGGGCGGTGCCGTACAACCAGGCGGCCAGCGACTGCGGACGGCGCAAGCTACCTGCCTTACGGGCCAGCACCAGAAACACGGCCTGGAAAACATCCTCGGTATCGTGGACATCGTGCAGCACGCGACGACAGACGCCGAGCACCATCGGACCATGCCGCGCCAGCATCGTGGCGAACGCCGACTGGTCCCGCTGCGCGACGAAGCGTTCCAGCAGTTCAGCATCGCCCGCGGTATCCGCATTCGGGCGAGAAATCAAACGGTGAAGGTGGCCCAGGAGAGGTTCGGCGGAGACGGCCATGAGTGCATTCCTCGCGGCGAGAGGCGTGTCAATACTTCCTCAGGATACTCCCCACCGGCAGGGCGACGGCACGCGCTTTTTCGGATGCCGCGCGTTCACGGCTTGCGTGCGGATCGCTGCGACAGCCGTCGCAGCGATGCCTTCGCCTCGCGCGTCAGGCGAGCCGGAGCGCCGTTGGCAAGCGTCTCCAGCACCTGCCGCGCCTCGGAAGTGCCTATGTGTTCCAACACCTCAACGCCCCGCAGCGCTTGCAGCTGCTGCGGATTGGTGATCGGCCCTTTCAGCTTCCGCAACAGTTGCTCCAAGCGCCGCCGCGCCTCCAGAGATGGTTTTGCCGCCAGAGCTTTTTGTAAGGCTACTTCCGCCACGTCCCCTAACTTTTCCAACTCACGGGTCGCGCGGTCGCGCAGGGCGAAGCGATCGCTGTCGAGTTCGGCGATCAACTGGGCGGTACGCGTTGCATCCGGGACGGGGATGGGGCGTAATTCCCGTCGCAAGAACGCCGCGGCCGATCGGTCCGCGATCAGAAAGCACATGGCCTTACCTGCGCGAACGGCATCGGAATCGGCCAACGCCGCCCAGCGCGCTTGATGATCCGTGGGGGATGTGTCTTTCTCAGGAACACTCATCACGTCCCAGACAACGGCTGTGTGATCGCTGCCCCCGGAGGCCAGCAAACGGCCATCCGATGAAAAGGCAAGACAATATGCCGTGCCGCGATGGCCCTCGAAGCGGCGGCGTTCGCGACCCGTGGCGACTTCCCAGAGATGAATTCCCCCGTAATCCGCGGTGGCCAATGCCCGGCCATCCGGGGAAAAGACCACGGAATCGAAGCCCAATCGTCGGTCCCGAAAGTGGGGAAGTTCCTCGCCTGTCGTTAAGTCCCAGAACTGACAAACCGTCCGAAACATCTCTCGCCCGTTCGCGGGGACTGAAGATACGGAAATCAGCTGAGAGCCATCCCCGGACAGGGCCAGGAAATGAATGTTTTTCGATTGTCCCTTGAGCCGGCGGATTTCGCGCTCGGTTTTCACGTCCCACAGGCGGATGGTCCCATCGTGACGCGCCGCCGTGACCAGCACCTTACCATCGGAGGAAAAGAGCGGGCGATAGAAGTCGGGCTTGTTCGCGGAGTTCTCTTCGCGGAACCGGCCAATCTGTCGCCCCGTCGCGGTGTCCCACAAACGAATCGTGCCGTCTTGGTGGGTTGCGGCCATCATCGCGCCATCAGGCGAGAACGCCGCATATTTCCAGGAGGCCGGCGGCTCGGCGATCTTGTGGACCACCTCTCCGTTAGCCGGCCGCCAAAGTTGGATCTGATTGCTCCCATCGATGGCCGTCGCGATCTTGCCATCGCGGGACACGACCGTGGGCGCGAGGACGTTGGAGAAACGGACGCTCCGGGGAGGCGGCCGCATGGGGCTGAAGGCTTTCCCTGTCGCCGCGTCCCAGAAACCGATGACGCCATCGCAATCACTGGTCCGCAAGGTTTTGCCGTCGTCCGAGAAGGACACGAACGTGAGCGTGTCCCGGTGCCCCGGCAGGTCCAAAACCTCGGCACCGGTGGCCGGGTCGCGGAGGCTGATCTCGCCGGCATTGGCGCTGGTGCTGCACGCCAGGAGCTTGCCGTTCGGGGAATAGGCTACCTTTCCCGAGCAGGTGAATCCCTTGGCGCGGCGCAGCTCCTCGCCCGTAGATACGTCCCACAAGCGCATTGTTTGGTCCAGTCCCCCCGTCGCCAGGGTTTTACTGTCGGGAGAGAAGGCGACGTCCCAGACCTTTGGTGCCCGCAACTCGCGAAGGAGTTTACCTCCGGCCATGTCCCACAAGCCGACAATGTCGTCCTCGCGATGCCGGCTGGCCAGAATCTTGCCATCCGGTGACAGGACGATGTCAAAGAGCAAACGCGATCCTACCGAGAACCGGCGGAGTTCGCGGCCCTCCTTGGCGTCCCAGCTGCGGATGATGCGGTCCTCACCGCCCGAAATCAGGGTCTTGCCATCGGCCGTGAACGCGAGCGAAACAATCTTCCCTTCATGTCCCGTCAGTCGGCGGACTTCCTTCCAACCATCCGTCTCCCACAGACGGATTGAGCGATCGCGTCCCACCGAAGCGAGGCGTTTGCCGTCGCGCGAAAGGGCGAGCGCGCAGATGCCCTCCGGATCGCCCTGCATTCGATGGAGTTCCTTGCCCGTGGCCGTCTCCCATACTCGGATCGTGGGGTCAAAAAAACAGGCCGATAGCAAGAACTTGCCGTCCGGGGAAAAACGAGGCCGCTGACCTGCTCCTTGTAAGCGCGGATTTGGCGAAGTTCCTTGCCGGTCGCCGCATCCCAGAGGCGAATGTCACCGAACACGCCGGCGGAAGCGAGAACCTTGCTGTCGGGTGAGAAGATGAGACATCTGAGTTGCCCAAAATGATTCAGACGCAACGTTCCCATACGGGCGACAGCGCCGGGTGGAAGTGGATCACCGAGGGCATCGGTGCGCACACGCGGCCCGGCGTGCGGCTTGTTGTTCTCCGTCTCTCTGGGAAATGGCGTTCGCGTCTCGGGCTGCGTGGCCGATGGAAGTTGGTGAGTCAGCGCGCCTGCGCCGGCGGCCAGGCTCGTCACCAGCATCAATGCCAGGACAACTTTCGCCTTGCGAAGTGACATGGTTTTCAATCCCTCCTCCGCCAGCGCCGCCGCATGAGCCGGCACTCCACGCGCGCTCGTCGTGAAATCGACGGCCGCGCGGATGGTCGTTGCCAGCAAGACAGCTGGTATGCCTCCCGTAGCCGTTTGCTGCGATACGCCTGCGGCCAGAAGCGCCGATGAGAGCGTCAAGCCGCGTCTCGTCAGCCGCGCCCGCAGCAGTCTCAGCCGGCGCTCCAAACGGCGATGCAGGGTCCACAGCGACCAGTCCAGCTGCCGTGCCGCCTGATCGCGCGTCCGTCCCTCCAGGTAGCACAACAACAACGGCTGCCGGTAGCGCTGCGGCAAGCGATGCAATTCCTCATCGAGCATGCCGTATAACTCTCGCCAGGACTCATCCGTCCGCGCCTCCGTAGGCTTCATGGCAGCGGCTTGCCTTTCGTGGATGTGCCGCCGCGCGAGGTCGGCGCGCACCTTCACGGCCAGACGGTGAGCGACTTCATGGAGCCAGTTGCCGATCGACTCGCGCCAGCTGGTCGAGGTGGCCTTGCGAGCCAGCACAAGAAAAGTCGCCTGGAAAACGTCCTCGGCATCTTGCACGCGAGGCAAGACGCGGCAGCAGACGCCCAGCACCAAGGCAGCGTGACGCCGGACCAGCACGGCGAAGGCGCTGTCGTCATGCTGCCCGGCGAAGCGCTGAAGAAGTTGACGATCCGTCAGACCGTCGGATTCCGCCGCGCCGGCCACGCGGCGTAAGTGATCGACGACTGTTTGCCATTCGCCTTGAGCCATGATCGGGTTCCGTGCTGGGCGACGCGCTCTCTTCCATAATGTCGGGGCGACGGCGTGGTCTGCCACTTTTTTCCCCGGCCCTTGTCCGATGGTGCTCTGTTATTACAATTTTTAGGAACGTATTACGGATAAGTTCATCGGCGGCACCATCGAGGAGGGCGGACATGCGGCAACGGACTCGTGCTTCCGCGTTCACGCTCATCGAGTTGCTGGTGGTGATCGCGATTATCGGCGTGCTGATCGGCCTGCTGCTGCCGGCGGTGCAGAAGGCGCGCGACGCCATGCTGCGGGCGGAGTGTGAGTCGAACTTGAAGCAAATCGCGCTGGGCGTGCATCAGTATTACGATGCCAACAACGGCCAGTTCTTCTTGCACCACCCTTTCGACGCCGATGTCATCTCGAATGTTGGTCCGAGCAATTCGTTCGCCGAGATTTACTGGGAAGACAAGATCATGCCATTCGTCGGCGGCAACCCTGAAGCGAACGAAAACCTCGGCAAGCAAGGCATCTTCACGTCCAGCCAAAAGATTTATCGGTGTCCCTCCGATACGTCGGTGATCCGTCCTTACGTCGCGGACGATGGAACGACCGACGGCATCGAGAATCGCACCAGCTACCTGATGAATTCGCTGCTCAGCCACAAGACGCGCCGGTACGGTCGCTGGAACCTGATGCGATTCATCAACGAGGTCGGCACCTCCCAGTTCGTCTGTTTCTCCGAGCGCAACGCGGCGGCGTTCACCGTCGCTGCCGACGGCGACCCACGCCAGGACGATTACGATATCTGGTTGGGCACCGGCATCATCCAACCGTGGATCGCATACCAACGGCATACTTCCGTCGCCAACTACCTGTACCTCGATGGCCATGCGGTGACGCTGACCTGGGATCAAGCGGTGGTGGACATGTATCCCGACAAGGTCGTGCTGACACAGGACAGCAGCTACCCCAATTGAACGCCCCTCGCTCGCCAGCATCGAAAGACGCTCTTGACGCTTCACGTCGAGCCGGGTTGGATAGCGGAACGTATTTCGTTCGCAACCCAGACGAGGCTCCGGGCGACATGGATCCGCTGCGCATCCGCGGCGCTTGCCCGCACGACTGTCCCGACACCTGCGGCGTCATCACGGAAGTGCAAGACGGCAAGGCCGTCCATTTCCACGGCGATCCCGACAATCCCATCACGCGCGGTTGGCTATGCGCCAAGGTCCGTCCCTACCTCGATCACGTCTATCACCCCGATCGTTTGATGTATCCGCTGCGCCGCGTTGGTCCCAAGGGGGGCGGGCAGTGGCGGCGCATCTCCTGGACGGAAGCGCTCGACGAAATCGCCGCGCGCTGGAAGGCGATTGTGGCCGAGTTCGGGTCGGAAGCGATTTTGCCCTACAGCTACAGCGGTACGCTGGGCGTGGTGCAGATGATCGTGTCGAGCGCGCGGCTGTGGAATCGGCTTGGCGCGAGCCGCCTGGAGCGCAGCATCTGCTGCGCCGCCGCCGAGACGGCGGTCGAGGCCACGCTCGGCAAACGGTGGGGTCCGCCCTACGAGGAGATCGTCAACAGCCGGCTCGTCCTCATCTGGGGCCATAACCCCGTCAGCAGCGGGCCGCACTTCATGCCGTTTCTGCGCCAGGCGCAGCGAGCGGGGTGTCACGTCGTTGTCATCGACCCGCGCCGCACGCAAACGGCGCGCGGCGCGGACTGGCATCTCGCGCCGCGTCCGGGCACCGACGGCGTACTGGCGATGGGATTGGGACACCTCCTCGTCGCGGAAGGATTGCACGACGAAACGTGGCTCGCGGCTCACACGATTGGTTGGCCGCTGTTGCGCGAACGGCTGACCGAGTATCCGCCCCGCCGCGTCGCCGACCTCACCGGACTCGACGAAGAGGACATTCGCAAACTGGCGCGGCTGTACGGCACGCGCCGGCCGGGGCTAATCAAGATCGCCGACGGCATCAATCGCAATCGCAACGGCGGGCAGAACGTGCGGGCGATCTGCGCCTTGCCGGCCCTGACGGGCCAGTACGGCGTCCGCAGCGGTGGATTGGCCTACAGCATGAGCGGTTATGTGAAATGGGACGACGAGGCGCTCAATCACTGGCGCGAATGCCCGCCCCCCGGCCGCTGGGTCAACATGAACCGCCTCGGCGCCGCGCTCCTCGGTGAAGCCGTCAATCCACCCATCCGCGCGCTCTACGTCTTCGGGGCCAATCCGGCGACTTCCAGTCCCAACGCCGGCCGAATCGTCGAGGGCTTGCGGCGCGAAGATCTGTTCACGGTGGTTCACGAACTGTTTCTCACCGACACCGCCGATTACGCCGATATCGTTCTGCCGGCCACCTCGCAGCTCGAACAGACGGATCTGCACAAGCCGTATGGCACGACATTGCTGACGTACAACCATCGGGCCATCGAGCCGCTCGGCGAGTGCAAGAGCGACTGGGAAGTGATGGGCCTGCTCGCAACCGCCCTCGGTTTCAACGAGCCCTGGCTGCACCAGAGCGCCGACGAGGTGATCGAGGAGCTGCTGACCGCGACGGCCGAGCGGATACCGGCGCTGCGCGGCGTCACCTTGTCTCGTCTGCGGGGCGAGGGTTCCGTGCCTCTCCGCCTTGATACTTCGACGCCCTTCGCGGACGGTCGATTTCCGACTCTCAGCGGCAAAGTCGAACTTTTTTCGCAGGCGTTGGCCGAACGGGGCATCGACCCACTACCGGGCCGATTCACCGATCTGGCCGACCGGGGCGGAGTGCAGGACGAAGATCCCGATCACCCGATCGAGGAGGCGCTGGAGTTGCTGACACCCGCTTCGCACCACTTCGTCAGCAGCAGTTTCGCCAACCAGTCCGGTTTGCTGAAGAACGCCGGCGCGCCGTGCGTCGAGATTCATCCGGGCGACGCGGCCCGGCGCGGCATTCGTTCCGGTGATGCCGTCCTCGTTTATAACGGACGCGGATCGTGCCGGCTTCAAGCCGTCGTCACCGAGGCGGCGCGATGCGGCGTCCTTGTCTCGCCGAAGGGCCGCTGGGCGAAGCTATCCGGCGGCAGCAACGTCAACTGGACGACTCCAGACGCCCTCGGCGACATGGGCGGCCAGAGCACGTTTCACAGTAATCGCGTCTGGCTGCGCCGTCTGGAGGAGGATGCGAGCTAGCGAATCAAGTTAGTCGAGGGAGACGAACATGGATCGCAGACACTTTCTCCAAGGCAGCATGGCCGGAGCTGCTGTGCTTGGCGCCGCGAATGCCGAAGCAGCGCCGGCCGACAAAGCAACAGCCCGCCCCTCGCTGCTGAAAGCGGGCCATCAACATCACTCCTCCGACGCCGATCTTCGCGTCCTGGCCGCGCTCGGAGTCAACCACATTTGCAGCGCCCTACCCTCGCGCGAGTTCGACGATAACTGGTCCGCCGAAGGATTGACGCGCTTGCGCCAGCGCGTGGAGAAGTTCGGCATCAAGCTCGACATGGTGCCCTTGCCCCTCAGCAGCTCGCCGATCGGCCGCGTCGAAAATCCGCACATTATGATGGGGAAAAGTCCCCAGCGCGACCGCGAGATCGACAACATCTGTCAGATGATCCGCAACGCGGCCAAGGCCGGGATTCCGGCCGTCAAGTACAACCTGTCGATACTGGGGGTCGTGCGCACCGAAAGCACGCGCGGACGCGGCGGCGCGTCGTACAGCACCTTCGTCTACAGCAAGGCGAAACAAGGACCGCCGCCGAAGGAGACCGGCCCGCTGAACGAAGAAACCCTGTGGGAACGCATCACCTACTTCCTCAAGCGCGTCGTGCCGGTCGCCGAGGAATGCAAGGTGCGATTGTGCTGTCACCCGCACGATCCCGGAATGCCGCGCGGCAAGGGCTTCCGCGGCGTCGAGCGCGTTCTCGGCTCGGTCGGCGGGCTGAAGAAATTCGTCGGCATCGTGCCGAGCAAGTACCACGGTCTGAATTTCTGTCAGGGCACTGTGGCCGAAATGCTGGAGAAACCCGGCGAGCAGATTTACGACGTGATTCGCTGGTTCGGCAGTCGCGGCAAGATTTTCAACGTCCATTTCCGCAACATCAAGGGCGGGTTCCTCAACTTCCAGGAGACGTTCCCCGACGACGGCGACGTGGACATGCCGCGCGCTCTGCGCGTCTACAAGGAGGTCGGCTACGACGGCATGATAATGCCCGACCACGTGCCGCGCATCGAAGGCGATACCGGCGGCGCGCAGGCGTTCGCCTTCGCCTTCGGATACATCCAGGCGTTGATTCAGGTGCTCAACCGTGAGCCGTGATCGATCCTCAGCGGAGGGGAGCGCGATCATCTCCGGCAGGCATGGGCAACCGCCGGGCGAAATGCAGCCGGCGCGGTTTTTCCACGCGCTCGAAATCGCGGCAGCGAAGACGGACGGCCTCGCATTGCGTGTTGGTCTCCAGGACGATTCGCGCGTCCGGCGCGATCGCATCGTCCAGCAGCGTAGCGATACCGTAGCGGGCGCCGAACGGAGGGACGACGCCCCACTCACAATCGCCGAAGCGGCCGATTATTTCAGCGTCCGTCGCCACCCGCACCGGTCCTCCCAGCTGCTCGGCAAGCATTCGGGTATCGACCTGGTGCGTGGCGGGCAGCACGGCGAGCAAATAGCCCGCCGGCCCGACCAGCAGCACGCACTTGGCGACGTGCTCGCCCGGCACCCGCAGATACTTGGCCCGTTTCTGGGCCGTGTACGCCGGCGGATGAGGAAGCCACTCGAAGTCGATCCGCTCGGCGACCAAATAGTCCGCGATGCGCATGAGAACCTCCCCTGTTCCGAGAGAATTGCACGCGACCGGACGGCTTGGCTCCAGCACGTCTTTTCAGCAATATAACAGCGAAAGGCGCTCGTCTCAGGATCAGATTGCCCAGATTCCGCGAGCCGGTGCGGCCGTCTGATCCGTGTTTGCGGGCCGTAGCGGATGCGCCGCTCTCGGAAGGCAAAGCGGCTCGCTGAGAGAGCGCACAAACTCAAGAAATGGGCATTGGATCAACCAAACGGGAGAAGAGTGCATGTTCGTCCGCGACGAGATGGAGATCCTTCGGGCCGACCTGCCGCACGGCCGATTTCGTTCGGTGCTGTTCGACTTCGACGGCACTCTGTCGCTGATCCGCGAGGGTTGGCCGCAGGTCATGATCCCCATGATGGTGGAGGTACTGCGGGAAACCGGGACAGCGGAAAGCGAAGCGGAATTGGCGGCGACGGTCGAAGAATTCGTCATGCGGCTGAACGGCCGGCAGACGATTTATCAGATGATTCAACTGGCGGACGAAGTGCGCCGCCGCGGCGGCCGGCCGCTCGATCCACTGGCGTACAAACATCGCTACCACGATCGGCTGATGCAACGCATCCAGGGCCGGCTGGCGGCGCTGCGAGCGGGCGAGGCTACCGCGGAAGAGTGGACCGTGCCCGGCACTCATGCCCTGCTGGAGAACCTGCGGCGGCGCGGCCTCGTGCTGTACCTCGCCAGCGGCACCGATCTGCACTACGTCCGCCAGGAGGCCGAGCTGCTCGGCGTGGCCGAGTATTTCGGCGAGCACATCTACGGGGCGCTCGATGACTATCACAACTTCTCGAAACAGATGATTATCGAGCGCATTCTGCGCGAACATGCTTTGCACGGAGCGGAGTTGCTGGGTTTCGGAGACGGCTTCGTCGAAATCGAGGAGATCAAGCGCGTCGGCGGCGTGGCGGTGGCCGTGGCCAGCGACGAAGTCAACCGGCGCGGCATCCATGCCTGGAAGCGCGACCGTTTGGTGCGGGCCGGCGCCGACCTCGTCGTGCCGGAATATCGGCGACAAGAACGACTGGTGGCCTTTCTGATGGGCGAGGAGGACGCAGGGATACCTTGACTCAAAATGAGAACTTCCGTACCATCCCCACCCGACATCGCGCCTGCCGCGCGACACGTCTCGCCCCGGATCGGTGAAAGGCCTCGGACCATCGTCGCTCCGCGGGTTGCCGGACCTGACTCGTCGCGTCCTTCTGAAAAGCCCCTCAGCGCGCGCCTTACAAAATGGAAGGAGCCATTCATGCAACCGCGGAAGGCTGCCGTCGCCGGAATCCTGCTGCTTCTCGTGCTGACCGCCTCGCGCGGCGAAGCCGGCCTGATTCCCTGGAGCTACGAGTGGAACACCCATCCCGTCGTGGTCAACGCCGATTCCTCGGGCGGGACGCCGGGGGGCGGCATCCATCTGATTCCCGGCGCCATCACCATCACCGGAAACCCGCACGGCATCGCCCTGGGCAGTGAAAACATCGTCGCCGTCAACCTGATGACGTTCAGCTTCTCCCCCAGTCCCAACGGCACCCCGGATCACTTCACGAACTCGCCTTATCAACTGGTGGTCAAGCTGACGGACGTCGATTCCAAGGTTTCCGGCGATCTTCACTTTTCGGGCGTCTTCAACGGCACGCTGGCGGACACCGCGGCGAACTTGCAAACGAAATTCACCTCCCCAACCTTGCGCCGAATCTTGCTGGGACACAATGTCTACACCGTCACGCTCACCTCGTATTCGCCGCCGGGACCGCCTTCGGTCGGCAACGAGGGCAGCATCAGCGCCTTCGTGGACGTTCATCCCGCCCATGCTCCCGAACCGTCGAGCCTTCTGCTGGCAGGCACGGGACTTGTCGCAACCCTCCTCTCCCGGTTGCGACGGCGCGCCTCGGCGGCCCCCGCGTGACACCCTTTTTTCCCGTGCAAATCCGCCCGGAGTCCGCGAATAATCGAGTCGCCTCTTGCTCTCGTTCCGCCGCGTCGGTTAGACTCATATCTCGATGACGGCGCGTCGTCATCGCCGAACGAGCGTCCATCCCACCCTACCGTTTGTGCATTCCGCCCCGCAGAGGTTTACCTCCCAGTTACCATGTTGCACCTCCATTCCCGTGGCCTCGCTGTTCTGACTCTCTTCCTGGTGTTCGCGCCGCAGCCGCGCGTCCGCGCCGATGACGCGCTCGCCGCTCGCCTGGAGGAAATCATCTGCCGCCCCGAATATAAACACAGCCGTTGGGGGCTCCTCGTCGTCGATGCGGACAGCGGCAAACCCGTCTATGAACATCACGCGGACGAACTGTTCGCGCCGGCTTCCGTCACCAAGCTCTTCACCTGCGCGGCCGCGCTGATCACCTTCGGACCCGATCATCGCTTCCGCACGCCGATCTATCGGCGCGGCGAACTCGTCGAGGGCACCCTCAAGGGCGATCTGATTCTGGTCGCCAAGGGCGATCCCACCCTTGGAGGCCGCACCGACGCCAACGGCCATCTGATCTTCAAAAACATCGATCACACCTACGCCACGTTCACTAGCACGCTGCCGGAATTGACCGAAACCGATCCGCTGGCCGGACTGCGCGCACTGGCCCGCCAGGTTCGCGCCGCCGGCATCCGCAAAGTGGATGGGGACGTGCTGATCGACGATCGACTGTTCGCCCCTTCGTTGGGCAGCGGCAGCGGACCGAAGATCGTCACGCCGATCATGGTCAACGACAATTTGCTCGACGTTATCATCACACCCGGCAAGGCGGTCGGCGATTCGGCCTCGGCGCAGGTGCGGCCGCGAAACGACTTCCTCCACGTCGATGTGCAGGTCGAGACGACGGCGAAGGAGGAGAAACCAAACGTCCGCGTCGAGTTGGTCGGACTCGATCGCTACGTTCTGCGCGGCAGCATTCCGGTCGGCTCCCGGCCTCTGGTGCGGATCTGTCCGGTGGGGAACCCCGAATTGTTTGCTCGCGGCCTGTTCATCGAAACACTGCGCCGCGAGGGCGTGAGTGTGAAAGTCAGTCCGCTCACCCGGCCGACGGCGACCTTGCCGGAGACGGACGCTTATGCCGGTCTGAGCCGCGTCGCGCGCTACGAGTCGCCGCCTCTCTCCGAATTGCTGAAGGTGATCTTGAAAGTGAGCCACAACCTCTACGCCAGCACCCTGCCCTTGCTGATCGCCTCGAAGCACGACAAACGCACCCTCCCGGAAGGTTTGGCCCTGGAGGGCAAGATCCTGACCGAACTAGGGGTGGATATATCGGGATTGGCGCTGGAGAGCGGGGCCGGCGGCGGCGCGTGCGATCACGTCACGCCGCGCGCCGCGGTGCAACTTCTGCAAGCGATGTCGCGCCGTCCCGACTTTCCCATCTATCGGGCCGCCTTGCCGATACTCGGCGTCGATGGCACGCTCGCCGGCGTGGTGCCCAAGGACAGCCCGGCGCACGGCAAGGTCATGGCCAAGACGGGAACCTATGTCGATACCGACTTGCTCAACGATCGCATGTATCTGCGCTGCAAGTCCCTCGCCGGGGTAATGACCACGAGGACCGGCCGCAAACTGCTGTTCGCACTTTTCCTCAACGATGTGCCGCTCCCAAAGGGCGTCAATTCGACCCGCGAGGGAAAAGTGCTCGGCCACATCTGCGAAGTAATTTACCAGTACGCGCCTTGAGCCGCGATCTCATTGCGTTCTCATGTTCGCGGTGTTACTTGCTATGGGACGGATCGTCTTCGTATATCTTACTGGGGCGGATTCTTTTCACTCACCCAAGAGGAGCTTCTCATGCGTCACTGGACTGGAAGTTTGCTCGCCGCGTTGCTCGTGGCGCTGCCGCTAATGGCCGCGGACAAGGACAAGGACGACAAGGGCAACGATCGGGCCACGCAATTCAAGGAACTGAAGGGGTCGTTCGAGAAGGCGCGCCGCGAGGCGATTCAAGCCTATCAAGCAGCCAAGACCGATAAGGAAAAAGAGGCCGCCTTCGAGAAGTATCAGAACCCCGGCGATCAGGTTCCCAAGGTTCTGAAGCTCGTCGAGGCCAAGCCCACGGACGATCTCTCGCTGGACATGCTGCAATGGGTGTTCCAGGCCAGTCAGGGCCAAAACGCCAAGGCCTACGATCTGCTGGCCGAGCATCACGCCAAGAGCGAGAAGATGAAGAACATCTGCCTCATGCTGTCTCAGACGCACCCGGATGCCGCGAAAAAGTTTCTGCAAAAAGTCCTTGACGAGAACCCCGACAAGGACATCAAGGGTTATGCCTGCTACGATCTGGCCGAACTCGCCGCCGACAAGGCCGATAAAGGCGGCACGGCCGACAAGGACGCTTCTAAAAGCGCTTCCGCCGAAGCAGAAAAGTATTACGAGCGCATCGCCAAGGATTTTGGAGAGGTGAAACTGGGACGGCAAAACCTGGGCGATCTCGCCAAGGGCGGACTGTTCGCTGTCCGCAATCTGACGGTGGGCAAAAAGGCGCCCAACGTCGAGAGCGAGAACCTGGACGGCAAGAAGGTCCAACTCAAGGATTACAAGGGCAAGGTGGTGGTGCTCGACATCTGGGCGACGTGGTGTGGTCCCTGCCGCGCGATGATCCCGCACGAGCGCGAGATGGTCAAGAAACTCAAGGATAAGCCGTTCACCCTCATCAGCATCAGCGCGGATGAGGAGAAAAAGACGCTCACGGACTTCCTGAAATCGACCGAAATGCCGTGGGACCATTGGTGGAACGGTCAGACGGGGGGCATTGTCAAGGACTGGAACGTCAAGTTCTTCCCGACCATTTACGTCCTCGATAGCGAGGGCGTGATCCGCTACAAACACATTCGCGGCAAGGAGCTCGAAGACGCGGTTGAGAAACTGCTCGCCGAAGCGAAGGAGAAGAAGTAGGCGTTTGGCGGCGCATGGCCCCGACGGCCGGGGCCATGTGACCGCGCGCCCAGGCACCTTGCACACTCGGAAAAGGGAGGACTCGCCGGCGTCAGAGGGCGAACCTTTTTGCGCGTGGAGGGTCTGACCGATATGGAACAGGACAAACGCCGATATCGCCAACTCAAACGCGATCTGAAACGGGCCGGCAATCGCAAGCGCCGCCGTCATTTTGAACGCGAACTGCGGGCGAATCCCGACGAAGCGGAACCGAAGGATTTCGATTTCGGCAATCACGGCACGGCCGGACTCAACGGCATCGACCGCGATGCCACGCGCCGCCGCAAGGACGACGATTAACCTCTCTCCCAGACCGGCCGCGCGTTCGTCGCCGCCCACACACCAACGACCAGGGCGACCGACAGAACGCCGACGAAAAACTGCGCCGACAGGCCGAACACATCGATTACTAGCCCGAACAGCACAGGTCCACAGAGACTCCCGGCGCAGTTGCTGGCCAGGTAGCAGGCGTTGGCGCGCGCCAAACCCGCCGCCGGCACGCGATCGCCGAGCAAGGCCAGTCCCAGTGGATACAACGCACCGCAGCATGTTCCCAGCAGAAACAAACAGACCGATAAGGAAGCGGTTCCAGGGCACCAGCGCAGAAACAGCAGGGCCGCCAGCAACAGGCTGTGGCAACCGAGCAGAACGCGCAATCGTCCGAGGCGATCCGCGAGCCAGGCGACCGGCACCTGACAGAGAATGACGCCCGCGAACAGACCACCAATCAGCAGACTGACCGCCCCCTCCGTGTAATCCAGTCCGAGCAGATAAATCGACAAAAAAGTAATCAGTCCGCCTTCGAGAAACCCCTGCACCCAGGCCGTGCCGTAGCTGAGAGAGTTTTTCCGTAGTGACAACGAACTGTCACCGGCTGTTTTTTCAAGAGCGGGGCCATCCACGGGCCAACCCAGCCAGGCCAGCAGCGCCGACGCCAGCGTCACCGCGCCGCCCAGCGCGAAGGGGAAGCGCGGGTTGAGGGGATACAGAGGCAAGCCAACCAGCGACCCGAGCGCGATGCCCAGCGCGACGCTGAAAGCATAGAAGCCGAAATCACGGGCCCGCCGCTGGGGCGGCGCATTGTGGTTGACCAGCGTCTCCATGGGGATGATGCTCAGCGCGGTGGCCATGCCGCCCGTCAGACGCAGCGCGAACCAGGCCGGCAGGGCGTCCGCCCAGGGGAAAAGAGTCGTGGCCGCAGCGTCGGCGAGTATGCCGCCCACAACACAGGCGCGGCTGGCCCGGCGCATCAGGTAAGGTACGACGAGCGAGGCGAGGGCGATACCGAGATAATAGAGGCTGGTGTTGAGTCCGATAACGCGAGCGCTGCGACCGGCGTCGCGGAGCCACAGCGAAGCCAGCGGCGCACCGAGACCGAAGCTGAACGCCCAGCCCGCGCTGGCGAGACAGAGCATCAGAAGAGTGCGCCGGGAGTTCGTCGCGCGGGCAACCATCGCCGTCCTCGAAGGTGCGATCGCTTCGGAGTAGATTGTCCCGTCCCTGACAAGACACGACGAAATTGGGAACGCCGTCCCTTACTCCGTCTCTATCGGTCGGAGATGGAAGCAGGTTTAGGGAAAGTAGCGAACCGCGGGGGCAAGGGTGTCGCCCCGCTCGCCCCGTCGATCACAAAGAAACGCGACCGAGCCCGCGTTCGCGCCGGGATTTGATGATGGGCGGGAACAGCTGACTGCCAAACCAACCGCCGACCGCACCGAGGCAGAAAGCCGACACAGCCGTGAGGGCCGCCACCGGCACCCAGCGCTCGACGTAATTGATCTCGATGCCGATCAAGACGACCGTGCTGGCCAGGCCGACGCACAAACCTTGTTTGAGACCGTTTGTCGTCGTGGCCCCCGCGAAGGCGCCGCCGAGACAAAGAGCCATCGCCTTGATTTCCATGGTGATAAGGCGATCCTGTAGGTCGTCCGTGGTCGCCAGGGCGCCGTGGCTGAGATCGAGTATTCTCTCGAAGAAAATCGTGGCGGTAAGCGCCCCGACCACTGCCACTATGGACCCGATGCCAACACGGAACCACGCGACGGGGCCGACGAATAGATTCATGTGCCGGCGAAACATTCCCCGTTTGCGCGGCGCGGGCGGGTCGGTCGATACGGCCGACAGCGGCTTCCAGAAGGTGGACCCGATCCAACCGCCGACCGCACCGATCCCCGCATGTAAGATGGGCTGGCCCAGCACGGCAATCGTCGTCAGCGACAACACGGGACCGGGTAACAAGAGCATGGTGAGCACCCCGTTCCAGCCGCCGACCATGCCGCCAAGGAATAGCCCTTGTCTCTGACCCCCTCCGGCAAACACGGCGCCGGCGAGGAGGCAGGCGATCTGCACTCCTTGCAGCAATAAGATTCCCGAAGCGGTGGTTCCCAACTGCGCGACCGCTTCTCGGCCCTGCGTCGCCATCAGCACGGCTGTTAGAAGATGGCGAAGCCCATAAAACAAGCCCTGAGCGAGCACGAGGCCGACGAGGATTCGCCCCCAAGGCCGCTGCTGCCAGCGCGTCGGCAACGCGAAGCCGCGATCGTTAAGCCGGCGGACATCGTGGAAGAGCAAGCGGGTGCCGCACAAGGGACACTGCAAGCGCTGCTCGTAGGTGGTGTTGCACTGTGGACAAACCATCGCCATGAGTCGATCACCTGGTCCGCGAGTCGCCACGTCGCGCGATGTTCCCGGCCCTCCGCCTGGCTACCGGCGAGCGCAGTGTGGTCAGCAAAACTATAGTTCAGATTTTCGCGACAGGCGCGCATCCTACTCCGCTCTTGACCATCGGGAGCGAAGAATCGACCGAAGGAGGCTTCGCGAATGGGAGTTCCCTATGTCCTGGCGATCGATCAGGGCACGACGAGCACGCGCGCCGTGGTCTACGACGCGGCCGGAAGAACGTGCGGCGGAGCGAGCCGCGAACTGACCCAGCACTATCCACGGCCCGGTTGGGTCGAGCACGACGCCGAGGAAATCTGGGACTCCGTGGCGGATGTCGTTCCCCGCGCCCTGGCAGAGTCCGGCATTGAAGCGAATCAGCTGACGGCGCTGGGATTGACGAACCAGCGCGAGACGGTCGTCCTGTGGGAGCGCGACACCGGGCGGCCCGTCGCGCGCGCCGTGGTTTGGCAGGACCGGCGGACCAGCGATTTCTGTCAGGCTCATCAGTCGGAGGAGGCGTGGCTGCGCGAACGCACCGGCCTGGTGCTCGATCCCTATTTCTCAGCCACCAAACTGCGTTGGCTGCTGGAGCAGGATGCCGAATTGCGCCGCCGGGCCGAATCCGGTCAGCTGGCGGCTGGGACCATCGACAGTTTTCTCCTCTGGCGTCTGAGCGGGGGGCGCTTGCACGTCACGGATCGCACGAACGCCTCGCGCACCCTGCTGCTCAACCTGCACACTGGCAGCTGGGACGAAGAACTGTGCCGCTTCTTCGCGATCCCGATGGGTTTGCTGCCGCAGGTGCGGGCCAGCATGGATGATTTCGGCACGACGACGGGACTACCCTTTCTGCCCGATGGTCTTCCGATCGCCGGAGTTGCCGGAGATCAGCAGGCGGCGCTCTTCGGTCAATGTGCCTTCTCCCCCGGTGAGGCCAAATGCACCTACGGCACCGGGGCTTTTTTCTTGCAGCACCTCGGGGCCCGTCCGATCCTCTCCCGCCATCGACTGCTGACAACCGTGGCGGCGGGAGGAGCGGATTCAGTGCAATACGCTCTGGAAGGCAGTGTGTTCATCGCTGGAGCGGCGGTGCAATGGTTGCGCGATGGATTGCGACTGCTCAAGAACGCGCCCGAAGTGGAGCAACTGGCGGCTCAATCCGACTCGGGACAGCCGGTCATTTTCGTGCCCGGTTTTGTGGGATTGGGAGCGCCTCATTGGGTGCCAGAGGCGCGCGGCGTTCTGTTCGGCCTGACGCGCGGCACGACGGCGGCCGATCTCGGCCGCGCGGCGCTGGAAGGCGTCGCCTATCAGGTCGCCGATCTTATCGACGCCGCGGGGCGCGACGCCGGCCAACGGTTGCACAATCTTCGCGTCGATGGCGGCATGGCGCGAAACGCCTGGTTCTTGCAGTGCCAGGCCGACATTCTCGGCCTGCCGGTCCTGCAATCCTCCGCCTCCGAGGCAACCGCTCTCGGGGCCGCCTACCTGGCGGGACTGCGAACAGGTGTTTGGTCGAGCCAACAACAATTGCGATCGCTGGGATCGGAGGGACGGCGTTTCGATCCACGTTTGCCCAACGACGAGCGCGAACGTCGGTTGAGCTTATGGCATCGCGCCGTCCGCGCCGTGATCGCTTTCTACACGGCGACGACGTAGCTCAGGCTGGAAAGCCCGATTTGTGTCCGCGTTTCTGCCGGCCCTTCGCGGAGGGTTTGCGACCGTGGACCTTCTTGGTTTTCGGTTTGTCCTTCACTTCCGCGGAGGACGTCGCGGCCGGGGTCGTTTCGACCTTCGGCATCCAGGTCGGGCGATACTGTTCCATGAAGCCGAGAATGTCCAACTCGTCATCGAGGTTCGTGTAGCCGCACGCCTTCATCTCGGCGATGGCGCGGGCATTGGTCCAGTGCTCGAATTCCATGCGGTAGAGGGCGCAGTAAGCGCCCGTGCGGTGAATGCCCGCGAAGCAGTGGACGAGCACCGGATAGTTCTTGGGATCACTCATGATTTCGCGGAATTTGCGCACCCCGGCCTCGACAGGCACGGAGCCGCCGACATCCCCCCATTGGCTGGGTAGAATGCGGACGAATTGAATCTCCTCGCTCTTACAGAATTCTTCCTCCGCCACGTCCGCGCGCGTCTGGCCGTCCCGTAGGTTAATTACGGTTTTGATGCGGTAATCGTTGATGATGCGCTTGAGACCCTCGTTCGTCAGTTGCCCGCTGCGATAGAGCACGCCCGGCTGCACGACGCGGAAATTGCGCGTCTGCGCCTGCTGATGAATCGCCAACACGATCGGTGCCGCGATGAGGGCGAGCACGATCTGGATGCCCAAACCGACGGTAAGAATGCGTGACATCCGAATGCCTCCGTGCCATCACGGCCCTCCATGGACGGCCGTTCGACTTTACCCGTATGGGGCGGCGATTCTAGCGAGAGGGCCGTTTTAGAAAAAGGTGATTTCGTCCTGCTTGGCCTGGTTTTCAAAGCAAGCTACGGGAGACGTGATCGCGTGGGCGAACGGAGTGGACGAGACGGAGGGAACGGAGAGCGAATCGCCCCATCCTCTCGCCCATCCTGCCCAGCCAGTCATCGCCGGGCGGCTGAGGCTGGCAGGTGGACAAATTGGGACGAAAAACCAGAAGGAGCAAAAGGGGCAAATACCACAAAACGTACACGCCGCCCTGATCGGCGTACCAGAACTGAATGCCGATCAGAATGGCGGCGGTCAGGGCGAGGACGTGGCCGAGGTTCTTGGGGGAGGGCCAGAACGCCGTCGTGCCCATGAAGGCGATGAAGGCGAGGAAGATGGGCAGACGGTACGCCCAGTGCGAAGGCGTGCCCTGCCACAGTCCGCGAATGCCGGAATCGAGTGGCAGACCCGGCAGCCACGCCGACAACTTCCAGCCCGATAACAGGGTGCGCGGTAGTTCGCCGTTGCTCCACAGGATGCCTCCGATAACGCTCAGGCACAGGCCGGCGGAGAGCACGAACGCCAGGCTGAAACGGAGGGTGCCGCGCCGACGGTAGAAGCTCCACCACAGCGGAAAGGCGAGGACGGGAAAGAAGACCGTGCCGGTCGCCAGGCCGAGGAAGATGCCGGCCAGAGTGGGACGGCGGTAACAGAGGACCATCCAGATCATGAGGGCCATCGGCCAGGCGTGGTCCCAGCGGCCCACGCCCAGCGCCGTGTGAGGCATCAGCAGGAATGTGTACGGCAGAAGCAAATAGAACGTGGCGCAGGCCATGCCGGCGTGGAGGTCGTCGAAGTGCCGCCGACCGATCAGTACTAACCCGACGACGATGGCCAGGTGACACGCGACCGTCAGTCCGCGCTCGACCCACATCTCCACCGACCCCTGGTCCACGTCGGCCGGCGCTTGCTCTTTGAGGACTTTCTCGCCCAACCGGCGCATGGGATCGATGGGCACTTGGGCCGACTCCCGCTGTTCCGACGGCTCATTGGGATGGCGCACGGCGACGGCGATGAGGCTGACGAACAGGGCGCCGGCCAACCACGCCAATCCGCCGAAGTTGAGGTTCGGAGCCAGGGCCGGCCGGCGTACCAGGGTCAGATCGAACAGGGAACGCAGCAGGAAGTAGCCGCAAGCGGCCGCCAGCCACAGATACCCCCAAAACTGCAACTTGCCTTTCGGGTCGAGCAGCAGAAAGCCCGGCATGGGCAAGAACAGCGTGAGGACGTCCCAGTTGCGGATGCTCAGCAGACGGGTGAACTTGAAAAACAGCGCCACCGCCAGCAACGCCGAGAAATAGAACCACGTCGTGGCGTTGGGAAGTTTGATGTCGAAGAAGATCGAACCGCTCGCAATCATACCCGTGCTCGAGTCGAGTCGAGAGGGGAGTCTGAATAAGCAATTGTAGACAACCGTAGACAGAAGTCCAGCGCACCTTGACCGGAGCTGATTGTCGAAATAACCTTGTCCCACCTCGATCGGGGCCGTTACGATTGCTGGAGACAGACTGTTGGAGGTTTAAAGGCTCCCGCGCCGCGCTTGTGTGGGCATCACCCTTCATGGTTGCGGCCGGAGTTCGGATCATCCCGTTCGATCCGTGCAAAGGAGGCCGCTGTGCTGTCCTACCGTTGTCGGTTTCTGCTCGCTCTCCCGCTTGTGATTCTGAGCGTATCGTCCTCCGACGCCGCCCCGGCCGAGAAGGCCACGCCTGGACAGATCGCGCAATGGATCCAGCAACTCGGCGACAACAAGTTTTCGGTGCGCGAGAGCGCTTCCAAGAAGTTGTGGGCGGCCGGGACCGCCGCGGAGCCGGCACTGGAAGAGGCGGCGAAAAGCGACGACGCCGAGGTGGCGCGCCGCGCCCGCGACATCCTCGACAAATTCAAATGGGGGATTTACCCCGACACGCCCGCCGACATCGTCGCCCTCATCAGGGCTTATCAATCCGCCGAAGGCAATACTCGCCTGGAACTCCTGCAAAAACTGCTCCAGGGTGGACCAGCCGGATTGCAAGCCGTCCTCAAAATCTCGCGCAGCGAAACAGATCCCAACCGCCGAAAGGCCTTGGGCGTGTTGGTCTCCCGCAAGCTCCCCGCCTCTCTCCCGCAAGTGCTGGAGCGCAACGATTACGAGCAGTTCGAGACGCTCCTCGAAATCGGCCATGAAGGCGAATTCATCAATCACAACCAGTACGCGGCCTACTGGCTGCTGCGCGGCAAGCTCGACAAACGGATCGAGCATTTCCGCGCTCAACTGGCCAAGAACCCAGACGAGAAGCGCGTCGCCGAGGCGCTCGCCTATTTGTATCGCGCCAAGGGCGATCTGATGGAGGCGCAGGCGGCGGCAGAGAAGTCGCAGCGCGTCGATCTGGTCGATGGTATCTTGTACGAGGCCGCCGACTGGAAGGCGCTGGCGGCGCGGAAGGACTTCGGCGGCGCGCAGAGCGCGGTCGAGAAGTTGGCTTACGCGGCGGCCTTCGCGCGCCTCGCCGGCAAATCGAAGCAGTTCGACAGCGTCCTGGAGGAGATGCGCGAGTTGATCGCCAAAGCGCCGGAACGCGAGAATTCTCAATTCGTGGCCGCTAAGGGATTGCTCCTCAACGATCGGACGGCCGAGGGACTTGAGTTGCTCGCCAAGGTGCCCAGCCGCGGCGTCGTGCGGTTTGAAATCCTGGCCGCCCAGTTGAAATATCAGGAGGCGATGAAAATCGTGGACGAACCCCGTCCTGCCGAGAGCGAGGAGCAAAAGCACCTCGAAGTCCTCAAGGCGCGGACGCTGTATTTGCTGGGTGAGAAGGACAAGGCGGAGGAACTGTTCACCCATCTGGGCAGGCAGATCAAGGATGGTGTCGATCCCTTCTGGATCAACCGGAACCGGCCCGATGCGAAGCACGTGCTGCTGGAGACGGAATTCCAACTCGGCCTGAAAGACAAGGCTTTCGAGCACGGCGCTCGTGCCTTGAGCGCGTTGCCGCCGGGCGACCTAAAGCTCCCGATCCAAAGTAGCTATCTGGGCAAGCTCTTCCCCAAGCAGACCGAGACGGCCGAGGTATGGTGGGAGTTGCTGCGGCAGCGGTTCAAGGAGGAACCGCCTGCGAAGACCCTCCCGCGCCTGCGCGAACTGATCGAGGGCAAGGTCGCCGCCAAGGAAGTCAAGAAGTGGATCGAGGAGGCGGAGCGCGCTCCGGCTGTGCCGAATCCCGGCAGGCTCCGCCCAGATCGGGGCCGACGACAACTGGCGCTGGCGGAGATCGCGGTGGCGGCAGGTCTCGATGACATGGCCTTGTCACTGCTGGAGAAGGCCGATACCCCCGAAACGCTGCTTCGCCTGGGCGATCTTCTGGCCGGCAAAAAGGAGTGGGCCAAGGCGGCCGAGCGCTATCGTCAAGCCTGGCGCAAAACCATCGCGCCCAACGACCCTCTTCTCGGCTCCAAACGTGCCGATCCTTTGCCGCTCTTCCTGGCCGGCGATGCTCTGGTGAAGGCCGGACAGGAGAAAGAGGGCAAGCAACTCATCGAGCAATCGCACTGGATTTTGTTGGGCGACGCTCCGGCGCGCTTCACCTTTCTGCGGACTTTGGGGGAGCGCGGCCATGTTAAAGCGGCGCAACGGGAAAACGATCTACTGATGCGCGTGAGCGAGCCGAACAGCTATTACTCCGGAGCGGCCGCGCGTCGTCTGGCGCTCGCCGCCGCGGCGCGCAAGGAGTACTTCAAGGCGGCCGACGCTTTCGAGCAGTCGATGCTGCGCTGTCTGCACCTGCCCACCAATTTTATCCAGTCGGGAGCTTACGCCGCCGTGCCGGCCCAAGTTCATCAGATGCGCGCCAGCGGACTTCTCGCCGCCGGCAAGTTCGACGAGGCGAACAAGCACATTCAATTGGCCCTGGCGTTGCTGCCCGGCAGCGTCGATCTGCCGATCAAGCTGGTGCCGATCCTGGAGCGCGGTGGCCACAAGAAAGAGGCGACGGCGCTCTTCGAGCAATCCTACGGAGCGTATGAAAAAGTGTGCCGCGATTATCCGCGCTGCGCGTGGGCGCACAACTCGGCGGCGTGGATGTCCGTATGTAATCGCCGCAATCTCGACAAAGCGCTCGCGCACGCTCAGAAGGCCGTTGAGCTGGCCCCGAGCAACGCCGGCTATCTCGACACACTCGCGGAGGTCCACTTTCAGCGCGGCGACAAGGAGAAAGCCGTCGCCTTGCAGAAACGGGTTATCGAACTGGACCCGAAGAAGACGTATTTCCGCAAGCAGCTAAAACGCTTGGAGGCAGGCGACCCCACTGCGGAACGGCCGCCGGAAAACGATGAGGAATAACGCCGCGAGGAGCACACATTGACACTCAGTTGGCCACCCTGTATTTCGGCGACTGCCTGGAAGTCCTGCCTTTCATCAATTCGGTGTAGAGAGCAGACCCGCCGGTAACATCCTACTCTGGCAGCGCCCGAACAACCCGCACGGAATGACGGGGGAGCAGTACTGCACCTACCCCAGGAGCCTGCTGATGCGCCAGGCGAGCGTCGACGCTCGCGGCAAGAACAACCGCGTCGAGCAATTCCATGTGGTCCCCACGATGCTGGACGCGTCCGGCGATGGCGACCAGATCGACGATTTGTCTTCGCGGAGGTGCGAGGGGGAAGTCGCCATCCTGTCGATCCAATCAACGATGCGGATGGACATCTTACATACCTGCGATATCCCATTAAAGCAAAGTAGGATATGAAATAAGATTATAAAGAAGATCGTCAAATCGATATACTCGCGCGATCTACCGCCGGCATTTCCTTACGAAATCGTAATGTTGCCGCCATTTCCTTACAAAATTGTAATTTTGTTGCTTACGGATCTGTAATCTGGTTTACTATTCTATCGTGCGATTCCACAAAAACTTGAAGAAAAACATGAAAAAAAGCATGGGGTGCTAGGTTTTCACAGAACGCACCGTATAAAACTCAAGTTTCTGATATTCGATCTCTCCGTCCAACCCGACGTAGAGAACCCAGGGTGCAGGACTGGTTCTGGGTGTACATTCGTTCTGATGGGGAAATCTCGCTCCGGACGACGGAGAGCGGAAGCACGTCTCAGCGGGAAACCAGCGTCCCAGAAACAACTACTGCTCCCGGAACCCGGGCCGAGGGAAAATGGAGTTTACCGGATGGGCCGTTCATACAGCTATCCAGTGCGCGAACTGAAAGGCAACCAGCGAGCGAGAAACTCTATGAAAGCCTCATCGATCCTGGCCATCATCCTGGCGCTGATTTCCCTCTCCCTGCCTGCTTGCAACATGGACAAGGAGCAGAGCCACGAGGAGCACCATAAGATCGTGGTCACCAGCCCTCAGGCAAAGTACGTCACCGTCACCCAGCCCTATGTCTGCCAGATCCACTCGCAGCGCCACATAAACGTCCGTGCCTTGCAGGACGGGTATCTCGAGGAAATCTTAGTCAAGGAAGGCCAGACGGTGAAAGAGGGCGAGGTGATGTTCCGAATCTTGCCAACTCTTTACAAGGCAGAGTATGACGCCGAAGTCGCCGAGGTCAGGCTCGCGCAAATAAAGCTCGATAACACCAAGAAGTTGTACGAGCAGAGAGTGGTTTCCATTCAGGATGTGCGGCTGCACGAGGCCGAACTGGCAAAGGCCCAGGCCAAGATGGAACTGGCGAAGACCAAATATAACTTTACCTTCGTCAGAGCACGTTTCGACGGCATCGTCGATCAGCTGCAGGAGCAGGTGGGCAGCCTGATCAAGGAGCGGGACATCCTCACGACCTTGTCCGATAACAGCCTGATGTGGGTTTATTTCAACGTACCCGAGGCCCGCTATTTTGAATTCAAGGCCCTCGCGTCCAAGGCCTACCAGTACAAGGCCGTCCAGGGCAAGACTAAGGACAATTCGCACCTCCTCGAGCTCGTGGATTCGCGAATCGAGCTTAGGCTGGCAGACGGCCAAATGTTCAATTACTCCGCCAGCAACATCGTCACCGTCGAGGGCCAATTCGACAACAAGACCGGGAACATCCCTTTCCGCGCGGATTTTCCGAACCCGGACCGTCTGCTGCGTCACGGTCAGACCGGCACCGTGTTGATCTACCGGAGGCTGCATAACGCCATCGTCATCCCGCAGCGGGCGGTTTCTGAATTCCTCGACAAGCAATTCGTTTATGTCGTCGGCGAAGACGGCGAGGTGCATCAGCGCCCGATCGTCATCCAGCACGAGCTGGATGACATCTTCGTCATCGAGAAGGGACTCGATGTGAACGACAAGTTCGTTCTTGAGGGGAGCCAGTACGTTAGCGACGGCGCGAAGGTGGAGGAATACGAGTTTCGCAAGCCGGAAGAGGCTCTTGCAAACCAAAAAAATCGCGCCGAGTAGCAACCTTTTTCCGACGCTTCCCGATACGGAGCCCAGCGAGAATATCTGAGGACCATGTTCACAAAAATTCTCTATCGGCCGGCATTGGCGATCGTCATCTCCATCATCCTGTTATTGCTGGGAGGGCTGGGGATCAAGACCCTTCCGATGGCACAGTTCCCCGACATCGCGCCGCCGACCGTTATGGTTTCCATTTCTTATCCCGGCGCCAGTGCCCAGGTCCTTGTCGAATCGGTTCTGATTCCGTTGGAGCAATCGATCAACGGTGTGCAGAACATGCGTTACATCTCCTCCTCCGCCACCAGTGCCGGTGAGGCGGCAATCATCATCTACTTCGAGCCGGGCACGGACCCCAACATCAATGTCGTGAACGTGCAAAACCGGGTCAACATCGTGCAGTTCCAGCTCCCGCCCCTGGTGGTGCGGGAGGGGATCCTCGTCAGCCAGGTCGTGCCGAGCATGCTGATGTATTTGAACATTTACAGTAAGAACCCGGACGCCGACCAGAAGGAGCTTTTCAACTTCGCCAACGTTTACGTCATGAACCGGCTGAAGCGGATCCACGGCATGGGCATCCCGAAGAATCTCGGCAACCGCATCTTCGCGATGCGGGTCTGGCTGGATCCCGAGCGCATGCGCCAGCGCAATCTGTCCACCGAGGATGTCATGAAGGCCCTGGCGGAACAGAGCATGATTGGCTCGCCCGGACGAACCGGCCAGGCCACGGGAAAGATGTCGCAATCAAAAGAGTACGTACTGACCTACATCGGGCGCTTCAACAAACCCGCTCAGTATAAAAATATCATTCTCAGGGCCGATCCGGATGGTAAGATCCTGCGGCTCAAGGACGTCGCCGATGTCGAATTGGGCCCACAGTTCTTCGATATTTACTCGGACATCAATGGGTATCCCGCGACATCCATCGTTCTCAAGCAGGCTCCCGGCTCCAACGCCGCCAAGGTTATCGAGGATATCAAGAAGGAGCTCAAGGCGATGGAGAAGGAAGGAGTATTCCCTTCCGGGTACCACTACGAATTCGCCTACGACGTCTCCAAATTCCTCGAAGCCTCCACCGAAAAGGTGCTACACACCCTGCTTGAAGCGTTCGTCTTGGTGGCGCTGGTAGTCTACATGTTCCTCGGAGATTTACGGTCCACGCTGATCCCGATCCTCGCGGTTCCGGTATCTCTGGTTGGGACCTTCTTTTTGCTGAAGTTGTTCGGTCTCTCGATTAATCTGATCACGCTCTTCGCAATCGTCCTCGCGATTGGCGTCGTGGTGGACGATGCGATCGTGGTCGTCGAGGCGGTGCATGCCAAGATGGCCGAGAAGCACTTATCGCCCTACCGGGCGACCATGGAGGTGCTTCATGAGATCAGCGGCGCGATCATCGCCATCACCCTGGTGATGACCGCTGTCTTCGTTCCGGTGACGTTCATTCCCGGGCCGGTCGGTCAGTTCTACCGCCAGTTCGGCATCACGATGGCCACGTCCATCATTCTCTCCGGCCTGGTGGCCCTGACGCTAACACCCGTGCTCTGTGCGATGATTCTCAAACCTCACACGCACAGCCACAACCAGGGCGACACGAACCATGTGAAAAAGCGGCGCAGGCTCAGGGTCATTCTGCTGTATGCTGTCGGCGGGTTGCTGGTCTTAGGGGCAGTGACTTCTCTGGCCTATTATTTGTGGGGGGCGGTTGGCTTCCTGTTTCTTCTTCTGCCCTTTGTGCAGAAGCCTTTTGACCGTGCCGTCGAGTGGGTCACGTCCGGCTATGCGGGAATCCTGCGCTGGATCGTCACGCGCCGCACGCTGACCATGGCTGTCGTCGGGGGCTTTGCGGCCAGCATTGTTGCTGTCAACACGAAGCTCCCGTCGGGTTTTATCCCAGGCGAGGACCAGGGCATCATCTACGCGGTCCTCCAGACGCCTCCGGGTTCCACGCTCGAATACACGAACTCCAAATCCCAGGAGCTGGAATCGATCGCCAAGGAGATCGATGAAGTGACCTCCGTCACCTCGTTGGCCGGCTACGAGGTTCTGACCGAGGGCCGTGGCTCGAACGCGGGAACCTGTATCATCAACCTGAAAAACTGGGACGAGCGCGAGCGGACCGCACGCGAGATCATTGAGGATCTCGAAGAAAAATGCAGTCGGATGAGCAACGTGAAGCTCGAGTTCTTCGAACCCCCCGCGGTTCCCGGCTTTGGGACCGCCGGAGGTATCTCCATGCTAGTCCTCGACAAGACGTCCTCCGCTAATTACCAGGAGCTCGGAAAAGTAACCGACAAGTTCATGACCGCCCTGAAAAAACGTAAGGAGGTGACGAACCTGTTCACCTTCTACGCCGCCAACTACCCGCAGTACGAGCTGATCATCAACAACGACGTGGCCATGCAGAAAGGAGTGTCCATCAAGGCAGCGATGGACAACCTCAACATCCTCATTGGCAGCACTTGGGAGCAGGGATTCATTTTATTCAACCAGTTCTACAAGGTCTTCGTTCAGGCCCGGTCGGAGTTCCGGCGCTTCCCAGAGGATCTGGACAACCTATACGTCAAGAACAAAGCAGGGGAAATGGTCCCCTACTCCGCGTTCATGACGCGCGTAAAGAAGCAGGGCTTGAACGAGATCACCCGGTATAACCTGTACACCTCCGCCTCCATTCAATGCGCGCCGGCTCCTGGCTACAGCACCGGGCAAGCCATCCAGGCAATCCGCGAGGTCGCCGTCGAGACGTTGCCTCGCGGTTTCGACATCGGCTGGGGAGGTCTCTCGTATGACGAGGCGAATAAGGAAGTGTTCCTGTGGCTGCCGATTGCGTTCTGGATCTTCCTGATCGTCGTCGTCTTCGTCTATCTCGTTCTCGTCGGGCAATACGAGAGCTTTCTCCTGCCGCTGGCCGTGATCCTGTCGCTGCCGATCGGGATCTTCGGTTCCTTCTTCTTCCTGCAGGCATTGGGGTTGGCCAACGACGTCTACGCCCAAATTGGTCTGATCATGCTGGTCGGTCTGCTCGGTAAGAACGCGATCCTGATCGTCGAATTCGCGGTACAACGGCGCCGGGAGGGCGTGCCCCTGCATGAGGCAGCCGTCGATGGAGGAAAATTGCGCTTCCGGCCGATTCAGATGACCTCCTTTGCCTTCATCGCGGGTCTCATTCCGTTGGTCGGAGCCACCGGCGCCGGGGCGATCGGAAACCGCACCATTGGCACCACCGCAGCCGGCGGGATGCTCGTGGGCACCGTGATAGGAGTCTTGGTAATTCCCGGCCTTTATTACTTGTTCGGCAAGATTGCCGACGGGCGCAAACTCCTCCGGGACGCGGTGGATAAACCTCTCAGTGAGGCTCTCGAACACAAAGTATTCGAGGCGCTTCCGGACGCGACGGCCGACGAGATCGAGGGTCTGCTGGTATACCTCGACGCCCACGGCGGTCAGGACGACGTCTTTCACATCGCCGCCGACACGCGCCGCGACGCCGGGCGACTCATCAGCGTGGCCAAGGCCGCCGAGCTGCTCAATTTCGTCACCACGTCGGACCGCCAGGTCGTGCTCGAGTACGAGGGCCGTCGCTTCGTCAAGGCCAGCCGCGCGGATCGCAAAGCCATCTGGCGTGATCGCATCCTTCAGTTGCGCCTGTTCCGCGTGACCCAGGAGATGCTCCGCCGTCAGGGCGGTCCCATCGACGGCGAGGTGGTGCGGGAAACCCTGATCCTCAACCTGCCCGAGGAAGACTACGAAAAGGAGTTCGCCATCTTCGTCGACTGGACGCGCTACGGCGACCTGTTCGCCTACGACGAGACGACAGGGCAGATCTCGATGCCCTGAGATGGTCACATTGGTCTTGATCGGTCGTGCCCAGTTGCTATCCTCACGCTCTTTCCAGGGGGTGGCGGGATGGTCTTTCGGGCAATCTGTGTTGCTTTGCTGCTCTCAAGCCTGTCCATCGCGGGATGCGGGACGGTTGCAAACCTGGCCAAGCAGGGTCCCGAGGAGGAGGGTGGGATGAGCCCTTTCGGCGGAGTGAGACACGATGCGTGTTGTATCAAGAAGGCGGCTAACGAAGCATGTGGCTTCAGGACGCCCCCCAACTCGGAGTCGGAGCAACATCCACAGGTGGCGCGAATGCTATTGTGCGCCGCAGACCTGCCGTTCAGTCTTATCGGCGACATTGTGACGTGGCCTTATACGGCGACGTACTCCTACATTAATCAGCCAACCCCTACCCCACCCATAATACTGGCACCTACCCCACCTGTGACACAGGTAACGGCCGATGGACGGCCTAAGACTTCTCCGTAAGTGCATGCTAAAGCCGTTCTGCCCCTATCCGTCACTCACCCCCTACCGGCGCTGCCTCCACGGGCTAGAGTTCCGGTAACTGCTGGGGCTCTTGCGGCGGGGTTCATCCGTCGGCCTCAGCGATTATCAGGGAAGATCGCACCTGGAAGAATTGCAGTTGCAGGGAAAGGCCCCGGACGCTATCAACGCCGACACGTAGGATCGCCACATACTCTTCCGACGCACCGGCAAGGCCCGGGCTCAGCCGGGGCACCGGATACCCGTGGACGTTTTCCTGCTTGATCGACCAGGGACCGGTCGGCAATCTGGAGTTGAAGATCGGCTCTGGACCTCAAGGACGAGGCCGATGAACCTCGCAGTGAGATTGTCGAACCCAAGGCCTAAGAAGCACGTGATTGCGCGAGCGATCGCTTGCAGCATGCTGCTGCTGGTTCTGCCGTCCTGTGGAATCCCCAATCTCCGTCAGGCGAAGCCGGGACCAGACCTGCCACCAAGCTTCCCGGCAGGCTTCAGTGGGACGATCAGCTCGGAAAAAAACTCATCTCAGGTCCCGATAGAAAATTTTTTCAATGATCCGAAGCTTACGCGCTTGATCTGCCAGGCACTGGCCGGCAACCAGCAGCTGAGGGTCATGTATGAGGACATCCAGATCGCCCGTAACGAAGTTCTGGGGCGGTCCGGGGAGTACCTTCCCTTCGTCGATCTCAAGGGCGTTGCGGGTCCGGAGAGATTCAGCCAATTCTCACCTTTGGGAGCCGCTGAGAAACAACTCGAATATCTCCCCGGCAAGCATTTTCCCGGACTCTCAGGAAATTTCCTGTTAGCCGCCGACATCTCCTGGCAGATAGACATCTGGAGGCAGCTGCGCAATGCCAGGGACGCGGCGGTGTTCCGCTACCTCGGCACCGGTGAAGGGTGGAACTTCGCCGTGACCCGTCTGGTCGCGGAGATTGCCGATACTTATTACATGCTTATGGCGCTCGACAAACGGCTTGAGAATCTGGATAACATCATCGCGCTTCAGGAGCGAAGCCTCGAGTTCGCCCAGGCCAGGAAGGAAGCAGGCCGCGATATCCAGGGCGTGCTGCCTGTCCAGCGTTTCCAGGCCGAGGTTCGCAAGAACCAGAGCGAAAAGCTGATCGTTAAGCAGGACATCATCGAGGCCGAGAACCGTATCAACTTTCTCGTCGGTCGCTACCCGCAGCCTGTGGAACGCATGTCGGAGAAATTCTTCGATCTGAACATTCAGACGCTGGGCATAGGAGTGCCCACGCAGCTGCTTCAGTACCGACCCGACATCCGCCAAGCCGAGCGCGAACTGGCGGCTGCCGGGCTCGACGTGAAGGTCGCCCGGGCCCGCTTCTTTCCTTCGCTGACTATCTCCGGCCCCGAAGGCCCAACAGGGCCGGCCGGCCCCGTTGGCGTCCAGGCCTTCAACCCAAGATATCTGTTCTACAGTCCGGAATCCATCATTGTCAATGTTGCGGGGAACCTGGTCGTGCCGTTCATCAACAAGAGAGCGATCCGGGCTGACTACAAAACCGCGAACGCCAGGCAATTGCAGAGCGTTTATAACTACCAGCGCGTAATCCTCAAGGCCTTCACCGAGGTTGTCAACCGCGTGAACAAGGTGCAGAACTACAGCAGGAGCATCGAGGTCAGGAATCAGCAGGTGGAATCGCTCGTGAAGTCAGTCGAATCCGCCAACGACCTTTATCAGGCTGCCCGCGTCGACTACATGAACGTGCTATTCGCCCAGCGTGACCTCTGGGCGGCGAGATTGAACTTGATCGAAACCAAACAGCAGCAACTGTCTGCCATCGTAAACGTCTATCAAGCTCTCGGCGGCGGCTTGTTGGGGTGCGGTCACACTGATCCAAGAGTCCCTCAACCCGGTCCCGGCCTCTCCCAATCCCAGCGAGGAGGAAGCGATCGGTCCGGGACTGAAGAGCTCCCTGCCCCCCGCAAACAGCCTGAGCAACTCCCCGACCCCGGCAAACAGCCTGAGCAGCTCCCCGACCCCAACCCCGCCCAGCCCGGTCGGCTCCCCGAACCCAGCTAGCTCCCGACGTACCTCCTTCCCCCAGGCGCGTCGCTGTAGTAGAAAAACGGTGATCGTGGTCGGGCTGCTGGTCCTGCTGGCCGGCGGTGGAATCGTGGCCGGCGCTGAGTGAAGAGACGTGTCGATTTCTCGACACGCGCTGACATTTCGACGCCTCTCCTTCGACACTTCCACAACAACTATCTTCCCTTCCTGACAGCGTGAAGTCCTAATCCCTTAGTTCCGTGATGTTTGCGCTGTCCTCCTTCAATGGTTGAGATTGGGAACACCTCTTGCTTATTGTTAAGCGTCCGAACGGCAACAAGATCGGAGGAGTGAAACGATGTGGATTGTCCAGTTGGCTCTGAGGCGAACTTACACCTTCGTCGTCATGGCCCTGTTGATCGCCGTGCTTGGGCTGGTCAGCATCCGGCGCATGTCCACGGACATCTTCCCCGAGATCAACATTCCCGTCGTCAGTGTCGTCTGGCAGTACACCGGCATGCCCGCCGACGAGATCGAGCAGCGCATCATCCTCGTCAATGAGCGCGTGCTAACCACCTCGGTCAACGACATCGAGCACATCGAGAGCCAATCGCTGTTCGGCGTCGGCGTCATTCGCATCTACTTTTATCCGGGTGCCAAGATCGAGGCCGCCGTCGCTCAGGTGACGGCCACCAGCCAGGCGATCCTCAAGATCATGCCGCCGGGCATCAACCCACCGTACATCGTTCAATACAGCGCCACCAGCGTGCCCATCGTGCAAATCGCCATCAGCAGCGGCACCCTGACCGAGCAACAGATCTACGATTACGCCTCCAACTTCATCATCCAGCGGCTCGGCACCGTTCAGGGCGCCCGTGTGCCGCAGCCGTGGGGCGGCAAGTGGCCGCAGGTCATGGTCGATCTCGACCTCGGCGAGTTGTACGCCCGCGGCCTGTCGCCGCAGGACGTGCAGACGGCCATCAACAGCCAAAACCTCATCATCCCGGCCGGGACCGCCAAGATCGGCGACACCGAATATTACGTCAAACTCAATAGCAGTCCCGATCTCATCGCGGCCTTCAACGACATTCCCGTCAAGACGGTCAACGGCGTGCCGGTCTACGTCAAGGACGTGGCCCACGTGCGCATGGGCTCCATGGTGCAGACCAACGTCGTCCGCCGCGATGGCCGGCGAGCGATCCTCATGACCATCCTCAAGGGCGAGGGTTCCTCGACGTTGAGCGTGGTCAACCGCGTCCGCGAAGCCTTGCCCGACATCCAGGCCCAGCTGCCGCCGGAATTGAAGATGGAATTTCTCTTCGACCAGTCGGTGTTTGTCCGCGCCGCCGTCGAGGGCGTCCTGAAGGAAGGGGCCATCGCGGCCGGGCTGACGGCGTTGATGATTCTGCTGTTCCTCGGCTCGTGGCGGAGCACGTTGATCGTCGCTACTTCGATTCCGCTGTCGATCCTCACATCAGTGATTGTCCTGTGGGCAATGGGTCAGTCTCTCAACGGAATGACGCTTGGCGGCATGGCGCTGGCGGTCGGCATCCTGGTCGATGACGCCACCGTCGAGATCGAGAATATCCACCGCAACCTGGCCATGAAGAAGCCGATCCGGCGGGCGATCCTCGACGGCGCCGCCCAAATCGCGGTGCCGGCGTTCGTCTCCACGTTGGCCATCTGCATCGTGTTCGTGCCGGTGGTGTTCCTGACCGGGCCGGCCGCCTCCCTGTTTTTCCCGCTGGCCCTGGCGGTCGTCTTCGCCATGCTCGCCTCTTATCTCTTGTCGCGCACCCTGGTGCCGACGATGGTTCTCTACTTGCTGCCGAAGGAAGTGCATCTGTACGCCGAAGGCGAGCACGGCGCGGCGTCCGGCGGCGGCCCGATCTGGCGGTTCCATCAAGCATTCAACCGCCTCTTTGAACGTCTGCGATCCGTCTACCAGGGACTGCTCGGCTGGGCGCTCGATCATCGTTTCGTGACAGTGCTCGTCTTGCTGGGTTTCGCCTTCGGTTCACTGGCACTGGCGTCGCGCATCGGCCGGGACTTCTTCCCCTCGGTCGATGCCGGCCAGTTCCGGTTACACGTTCGGGCCCCGTCCGGCACGCGCATCGAAGAGACGGAGAAAACATTTCAGCAGGTCGAGGACATGATCCGCGAAATCGTGCCCGCGAGCGAGCGCGAGATGATCCTCGACAACATGGGTATGACGCCCTCCTTTACGGCTCGGGCCTACATAGACAACGGCACAGTCACGAACGGTGACGGCGAAATTTTGGTCTCTCTAAAGGAGAAGCATCGGCCGACCGCGGAATATGTCGCCCGACTGCGGCAGGAGTTGCCGCGGCGCTTCCCCAACTGCACGTTCTTCTTCCAGCCGGCCGACATCACCAGTCAGATTCTCGACTTCGGCTTGCCGGCCCCGATCAACGTCCAGGTGATCGGCGTCAATCGCGCGGGCAACCTCGAAGTCGCCCAGAAGCTGCGGCAAGAGATGAAAAAGATACCGGGGATCGCCGATGTCCACATCCACCAGATCACCGACCAGCCCACGCTCCGCCTGGATGTGGATCGTGTCATGGCCTCGCAGCTGGGACTGACGCAGCAGAACGTGACCGGCAGTGTGCTGGTGTCGCTCAGTTCGACCAGTCAGGTGACGCCCAATTACTGGGTCAACCCCGACAATCGCGTCAATTACGTGTTGGCCGTGCAGACCCCCCCGGAACGCATCGACTCCGTGGAAACCCTGATGAACACGCCGATCATCAACGGCACGAACCAGTTGCGACCGCCGCAATTGTTGAGCAACCTGGCGAACCTACGTCGCACCGTCTCGGAGTCGGTCGTCAGCCACTACAACGTCCAGCCGGTCTTCGAGGTCTACGCCGACGTCCAGGGCCGCGACCTGGGCGCCGTGTCGGCCGACATTAACCGTGTCGTGGATTCCTTGCGGCCGGAGTTGCCGCGCGGCAGCAGTTTCGCCATCCGCGGTCAGGTGGAGAGCATGAATAGTTCGTTCACCGGCTTGGCGGCGGGACTGGTGTTCGCGGTGCTGTTGGTTTACTTCCTGATGGTGGTCAACTTCCAGTCGTGGCTCGACCCATTCATCATCCTCACCGCTTTGCCCGGAGCTTTGGCCGGTATCCTGTGGATGCTGTACGTCACGCAAACGACCGTTAGCGTGCCGGCCCTGATGGGGGCGATCATGTGCATCGGCGTGGCCACGTCCAACAGCATCCTGCTGATTACCTTCGCCAACGATCAGCGCCGCGCGGGCCACGACGCCCACAGTGCGGCCCTGTCCGCGGGTGCGACCCGTCTGCGGCCGGTGCTGATGACGGCGCTGGCGATGATCGTCGGCATGTTGCCGATGTCGCTGGGTCTGGGCGAGGGCGGCGAGCAGAACGCCCCGCTCGGCCGGGCCGTCATCGGCGGATTGCTGGTAGCTACCTTCTTTACCCTGTTCTTCGTACCCGTGATGTACAGTTTACTCCGCCGCAAGGCGCCGGCGCCGGAGTCTTCCGACGACGAGCCGGCCAAGCCGACGGCGGAAGGACCCCGGGATGGCACCGCCTGGCTAAACTCGTCCCCTTCCCGGAATGGGAAACTGCATCCTCGGGAGGCATAATCATGAGCAACTGTACCCTGACCGAACGAATCACCCCCGAGCGCCACGGCCACGCCGCCCCACGGCAGGCTGAGCGCGAACTCGTCAGCCGCAAGCGTGCGGGACGGCGCGTGCTGGTTCTGAGCGCCCTGGCCGTCGTCGCCCTGTCGGCGGCCGCCATCGCCGGCACGCTGCCGCGACTGCGACAGGAACAGGCGTTGAATGCAGAGACGGCCGAGACGGTCGCCAGCCTACCGCGCGTCACCGTCGTCACCGCCCGTCGCGCGTCGGCCGACGCCGAGCGCGCCCTGCCGGGAAACACGATGCCGCTGCTCGAAGCGGGGATCTTCGCCCGCACGACCGGCTATCTCCAACGCCGGCTGGTCGATATCGGCGATCGCGTCCAGGAGGGCCAACTACTGGCCGAGATCGCCACTCCCGAGGTGGACGCCCAGCTGGAGCAAGCCCGTGCCACCCTGCTACAGACCAAGGCCAACCTGGTGCGTAATAAGGCGGACGAGGTCTTCGCCCGCTCCGAGGAGAACCGCTATCGCCGGATGGTGCGCACGGGCGCCGCATCCTCGGAGGAGTACGAGAACAAGCTGGCCATCTCCCGTGTAGCGACGGCGACGGTCCACGCCACCGAGGCGACCATCAAGGTGAACGAGGCCGACATCCTGCGATTGTCCACCTTGCAGTCGTTCGAGAAGGTTGTCGCTCCCTTCGCCGGCGTCATTACGGTGCGGAACGTCGATCCGGGCGATCTGATCACCGCCGACAGTCCGAGCACGAGCCGGCAGATGTTCCGCCTGATGCGGACGGACATCCTGCGCGTGTTCGTGGACGTGCCGCAGGTCTTCGCCACAGAAGTCAAGGTTGGCCAATACGCGGTCGTATACCGCCGGGAGGAGCCAGACCGGCTGTTCACCGGCACCGTGACGCGCACGGCGGACGCTCTGGACCCCAACACGCGCACGCTGCGAACCGAGGTACAGGTGCCCAACCCGGTCAACGTCCTGCGTCCGGGCATGTACTTGCAGGTGAAGTTCACTTTCAACCGTGAGGCGTCGCCGATCCTGATCCCCGCCGCAGCGGTGGTGACACGCGGCGATGGCCCGAAAGTGGGCGTGCTGGACGAGCAGCAAAAGGTACACTACCAGCCGGTGCAGCTGGGGCGCGACTACGGCGCGGAGATCGAGGTGGTGGCGGGGCTGAAGGACGGCGACACGGTGGTCGTCCACCCAGGCGACGATCTGCCGGAAGGTTTCGCCGTCGAGCCGGTCCCGCCCCCGAAGTAGCGTAGCTCGCGGTAGACTCTCCTCCTCGGCGCGCCAACCCGCGTGACGAGAGCGTTCCGGGTCCGAGCAACCGTGCGCGGCGGAAGGACCCAAGGATACGCGGGCCGCCGAGGACGGTAGGATGGTTTCATGGCCCCGACATCGCGCCATCTGCTGCGCATCCATGCCGCCGTCTTGCTGTTCGGCTTCGCCGGGCTCTTTGGCGATGCCCGGCTCCTGCCCCTGACGCCGATCCTCATCGTCTTTGGCCGCGTCGTCTTCGCCGCGCTGACGCTGTTTCTCGTAGGCTTGGCGCGGCGGGACATCCTCGGGCCGTTGGCCGGCCGCAGCCTCCTCGCCTTCGCCGCTCTCGGCGCACTGCTCGCCGTGCATTGGACAACCTTCTTTCAAGCCGTGCGGACGTCCAGTGTTCCCCTCGCGCTCATCACCTACTCGACGTTTCCCGTTTTCGTCGCCTTTCTGGAGCCGTTGTTGTTTCGCGAGAAACCACGGTCGATCGATCTCATCCTCGCCGCCGTCGCCCTGGCCGGCGTCGCCATCCTCAAGCCCGGCTGGGACTTGACGGATCGCGCCACGCGGGGTCTGCTGTGGGGCGTCGCCTCCGGCCTGACGTTCGCCTTGCTGTCGCTGCTCAATCGTCGATTCGTCCGCCAGCACTCCAGCCTGACGATCGCTCTGTATCAAGACGTCTTTGCCGCCGCGGCCCTGCTGCCCTTCGTCTTCGCGCACTGGCAGGACTTCACGATCCTCGACCTGCTGCTGCTCCTCGTCCTTGGGGTCCTCTGCACGGCCATCGCCCATGCGCTATTCATCGCCGGTCTGCACGGCATTTCGGCACGAACGGCCAGCATGATCGCCTGCCTGGAGCCGGTCTACGGCACTCTCCTCGCCGTCCTCTTCTTTCGCGATCCCCTGCCTGCGCGCACACTTCTCGGTGGAGCGATAGTTCTCGGCGTGGCGTTCTACGCCACCCTTCGCGCCGATCGCGAGCAGGAACCATCAAGACTTCACCGGGGCCGTGCGGAGGCGTTTCCGGGAGGCAAACCATCTTCCGAGGTAAAGTGAAGGCCAGCAAAATATTGGCATCAGAGCCCGCAGCGTAAGCGAGGATTAAACTTCCCTCGCTTACACTGCGGGCTCCGAGGGAGTTTGTCCGCGAGTTCTTAGAATAAAAAGGCGTAGTATGGTTTGCCGTCGCGAGCGGCTTGGTGGTTCATTGGAGCGCGAGGAAGGTGATTTCATGGAAAAGCGTCAACTTGGAAAGACCGATATGAGCGTGAGCGTGCTGGGGTTCGGCGGCGCGGAGATCGGCTTCGAGAAAGCGGCGGCGCAGACCGTCGCCGAGTTGCTCAACAGCGCCCTCGATGCCGGACTCAATATCATCGACACCGCCGAATGCTATCTCCAGAGCGAGGAGCTGATTGGCCAAGCGGTGGCCGGCCGGCGCAAGGACTTCCACCTGTTCAGCAAATGCGGCCATCCCGACAATCCAGGCGTCGAGGATTGGCGGCCGGAATCGCTGCGGGCGAGCATCGAACGCAGCCTGAAACGACTGCGCACGGATCATCTCGATCTGGTGCAACTGCACAGCTGCTCGGAGGAGGAATTGCGCAAGGGCGACGTGATCCGCGCCTTGGAGGATGCTCGGCAGAAGGGACACACACGCTACATCGGTTACAGCGGCGACGGCGGCGCGGCTCGCTACGCCATCGAATGCGGCCGCTTCGACACGCTACAAACGTCGGTCAGCATCGCCGATCAGGAGGCGCTGGAGTTGACCTTGCCGTTGGCGCACCAGCGACAAATGGGGGTCATCGCCAAGCGGCCGATCGCCAACGCGGCATGGCGGTACGCGCGGAAACCCGACAACACCTATCACCAACCGTACTGGGAACGCCTGCAAGAGCTGCGCTACGACTTCCTGAGCGGCGATCCCAAGCAGGCGGCCTCGATCGCCCTACGTTTCACGCTCAGCGCGCCCGGCGTCCACACGGCGATTGTTGGCACCAAGAACCCCAATCGTTGGCGCGAGAACGCCGAATTGCTGGCGGCTGGTCCGCTACCGCGGGAAACGATCGACAAAATCCGTACACGCTGGCGCGAGGTCGCCAAGCCCGCGTGGGTAGGACAGATCTAAATCGGAGCCGGAAACGTAAGCGACGGAATGCCCGTCCGTCGCTTACGCTTCCGGGGGTGCAGTAATTCTTTCTGGGGATTCTTGGCAGACGGGATAGATTGAACAGCTGGAATCCAGCTGCTCTCCTCCCTGACCCGAGGCTATCATGCAACCCCGCACTCTTCGTCTGACCGATCCCGTAGAAGCTCTCGCCGTCGAACAGGCCTCGCCCTCGTGCGGCAACTACGCCAAGCTTGTCAAACCGCGCCGCCAGGACAGGTGCTCGCCCAAGCCGAGATCGTGGCCCTGGCCCAAGGAGGCGAACTAACACGCCAAACCCTCGAAGCCGTCCTCAACCAGACCGAGCCGACCGTCGAAAAAAAGGGACGCCGACGCGTCTCGGTTCCTACGGCAGACGTTGTTGCGGGGTGGGGTGGCGGCGTTGGAGGCCGAGTTGGTTGTGCAGGAACACGGTCTGCGATCGGCGTCGAAGTGGCAGGCGTTGGCCGACTTGCGGGATTACCTGGCAGCGCACGCGGGGCACAGCGGTTACGCCGAGCGTTTGCGTCAGGGCCAATCGATCGGCAGTGGCACGGTAGAGGGGGCGTGCAAGACCGTGGTGGGTAAGCGGCTGAAGCAGACGGGGCTCGGTGGCGGGTACGACATGCGGAACGCATGGTGGCGTTATGCGGCCTGTTGTATAGCGATCTGTGGGACGAATACTGGGCTTCGAGCAAGAACTGACCCCAGAATCCGCTACTGCACCCCCGACGCCGCTTCCCGCGATTACATGCTTCCTCAAGCCCGTTCGCCCTGATAGAATGTTGCCCAACTGCTCCGATCCGGAGATCGGAGAAGGTTGTCCTTATTTCGACCTTGCGGAGCGTCGTCGCGCGGCCCAGCGGCCGGCGTCGATCAATAAGCCATGAATTTTCAAATTGACGTCTCTTCGGCCGTGCCCTGCCCTGCTGTGGACCCTCCCGCGACGCCTGCCAGCGCGCCGGAAACCGTGGACCTGCTACGGCAAATCTTGGAAGTGCAACGCGAACAACTCGCCTACCAACGCGCGGCGGCGGCGGCGCACGACATGACCGCTCGCTGGCGCGCCTTCCTGTCGCGCTGGCAACAAGACTTTCCCGAACTCGGCGAGAACTGCTGCAAGGCCCTGCCGCAACTCGAACGCTGTTACGGCCAACTGCTCGGCGATTTGACCGATAAATTGAGCGAGGAGGAACACGGCTTGGACAACGAGTTTGCTCTGCAAGAATTCCTCGACCGCTTCGGCATGCGTCTGGCCCAGCTCGGCACTATCCTCAATCTCGTCGCCCCGCTCGCCGAAGCCTCCAACACGACGCAAGGCGAAGCCACGTAAGGGAGAAAGGCGAGCGGGGCGTGTCAACGCCTTGTTTCTTCGCTGTAACAGGGCGTTGACACGCCCCGCTCGCCAAAACTTGTTCGTCAGGCGTTCATCAGCGCCCGCAAGGCTTTCTCTCCCTTGCGGGCGGCGAGAGCGATACGGTCGAACGACGCCGCCGACTTCGGATCGCTGTGGCTCAGATCGGCTACTCGATGCGACGCCTTGCTTTCGGTGGCTATCAGGCGGGAGGCCACTTCCTTCAGTACGGTTGAACGCTCGGGCGGCGGCAACTGCCGCGCTTGCTCCATCAAATCCTTACTCACCACCCGCACGCAGAACCGCGCCCATTGGTCCACTCTCTCGGCGTCATCCACCATCTTCGTCGCCTCGTCGAGAAGTTCCTCCAACAGACCGGCCACTTGCAGAATCCGTTCGCGCGGCTTCTCCGTCAGCAGGACTTTATGGAGACGCCGATCGAGCTTGTCCTGATCGGCCGCCCGCTGAGCGGAGACTGCGGGTGGGACCGTTTTATCGTGCGGCCAGGACCACCAAGCCAGAGCGAAGATAAGCAGGGAGGCGGCCAGGGCAAAGGCGATCGACAGCTTGCGCAGACCGCGTTCCTTCGGTCCCGGAGCCAGCGCGGAGCGCCAATCCCTGGGCAGTTCGGCGAGGGCCGGGCGCGCCACGTCGGCCGGCGCGGGGCCGAGGAGACGCCGTAGCAGTTCGGCCTTGGCCGTCGAGGGCGGCACCGGCAGCAGCGGAATCTGCCGCTCGATCTGCACCAGACGGCGCAGCCAGGCGCGGCAGGCTGGACACTGCGCCAGATGGCTCTTGATCTCGGCCGCCGGTTGCTCCGGCTGCTCGGCCGACAACAGCCGACGCTGAATGACCGTACAGTTCACGACTTCTCCTGTTCCTGGCGCGGGGCCAGAACGCTCAACAGTTTCTGCCGAGCCTTGAAGACGCGCCAACGGGCCGTCTCTTCGGTCAGGTCGAGCACCTCGGCGATCTGCCGGAACGACAATCCCTCCTCGACGCGCAGCAGCAGGGCGGCGCGAAACTCCGCGGGCAAGTGGCGGATGGCCCGCGCCACCTCTTGCAAGGCTTCGGCGCTGATGGCCTGGTCGAGAGGGCCGTGTCGCGAGTCGGGCAGGTCGTCCGGCAGCGGCTCGCGACGGCGGGCCGACGCCCGACACTGGTTGGCGAAATTATTGTGGGCGATGCGAAACAACCAGGCGGCGAAGTTGGTGCCGGCCTGAAACTTTTTCAAACCGGCAAACGCCTTCAGGAACGTCTCCTGGGCCAAATCCTCGGCCATGTGCTGATCGTGGGCCAGGTGGTACAGCCAGCGATACAGGCGGTCCCAGTAGCGCTCGACCAGTTGGGCGAAGGCCGCACGATCTCCGCGTTGAGCCGCGACGATGTGTCGATGCTCGTCGGCGAGAGTCTCGCGGGAGTTATCGAAGGCCGCCACGCGCATCGCTCTTGGGCTGCCCACCGGGGGAATCGCGGCAATCAGGGGCGACTTCCTCGATTGTACGGCCCGCGCCCGAGCGGTGCCAGAACAACCCGACCTTCCCTCGCAAGGACGTTCGCACCCTGCCTACAAGTGAAACCCTCACCCCCTCCCCGGCGTTGGCGCAAACTGGCGTCCCGCCGTCGGGAACAAAGCGGCCGCATCATGTCTCTATTCCGGCAAAGGTAACGACATCGCGTTTCTCTCCCCTTCGCGGGTCTTCTCTTCGCGTCCCGGACGCGCCGAGCATGGAGGTGCATTCTCGCCATGAAGACAACACAATCTTCGTCCTCCGATCCGTCGTCGGCCATCGTCCTGCGGCACGATCTCCAGCCGGGCGATCTGGGACGTCTCATTCACCTGCACGGCATCGTCCGCGCTCGGGAACACGGCTTCGATGCCACGTTCGAGGCCGACATGGCCGCTCAGCTGGCGGAGATTGCGCAGTCGCTCAACAACGGCGATCGGTTGTGGATCGCCGAGCGTGCCGGCCAACTCGTCGGCTGCATCGCAATCGTCGGTCTGTCGCCGCGCGACGCCGAGTTGCGTTGGTTTCTGGTCGATCCTGCGGTTAGAGGGTTGGGACTGGAGGAGCGTTTGCTCGGCGAGGCGATTGCGTTCCGCCGGTGCCGTGGTTATGAATATGTTTTTCTATGGGCGCCGCAGTCGGCGGGAGCGGCGGCGGAGTTGTACCACTCGGCCGGTTTCCGGAAGGTCGGACAAAGGCGCGGCCGGCGCTGGGGTGTCGAGGTGGTCGAGGACAAATACGCGCTGCGGCCGTCCAAAAACCCGGCGAGCGGGGGGGGGGGG
>DATBGU010000002.1:0-43688 GCA_036557825.1 Gemmataceae bacterium | reverse complement strand
CGGCACACGCCCAGGGACGCCTGGCAGGTCATCGGCGAACGCACCAGGATCTTGTCGATGCCCATCGACTCGATCTTGCGGGCCGCCTCCCAGGCGATCATCTCGTTTTCCTTGACGATCACCTGCCCGGACACCGGATCGGTGATGGTATTGCGGCTGACCCGGCCGCGGATCGTCTCGGACAACGGCCGTTCGATCTGCTCGCCCTTATAGACGACGCCCTTGCTGACGCCCTGCGTGGAGCCGCAGTCGTGCATGGTGATGACGACGTTCTGGGCCACGTCGGCCAGCTTGCGCGTCAGGTAGCCGGAGTCCGCCGTCTTCAGCGCCGTGTCGGCCAGACCCTTCCGCGCACCGTGCGTCGAGGAGAAATACTCCAGCACGGACAGGCCTTCGCGGAAGTTGGCCTTGATGGGCGTCTCGATGATGGTGCCGTTGGGCTTGGCCATCAGGCCGCGCATGCCGGCCAGTTGGCGGATCTGCTCGGTGCCGCCGCGCGCGCCGGAGTTGGCCATCAGGAAGATCGGATTGAGGTACGGCCGCAGTTTGCCGCGCTCGTCCTTGCGATGATCGTTGCGCAGATCCTCCATCATCTGATCGGTGATCTGATCGCGGGCATGAGTCCACAAGTCGATGACGTTGTTGTAGCGCTCGACCTCGGTGATGTTGCCGCGATCGTACTGCTTGCGGAAGTAATCGACCTTCTTCTCGGTTTCGTTGAGAACCTTCTCCTTGTTGCCCGGGGTGCGCAGATCGTCGGTGGCGAACGACAGGCCGGAGCGCGTCGATTCGCGGAAGCCGAGATCCTTCATGCGGTCGAGCAGTTCGATGGTCTCGCGCCGGCCGAGCAGCTGGTAGCAGTCGGCGATGATGCGCGCCAGCTGCTTGCTGGACAGGGCGAGGTCGTAATACGCCATCTTCGAGTTGAGGATGTCGTTGAATAGCACCCGGCCGACCGTCGTGGCGACCAGGCCGCTCGGCTTGCGCGGGATCTCCTCGACGCGCGTCTTGCTCTTGTCCACCTTCAGTTCGCCGATGACCTTTTTCTCGATCGGCAGACGGACGTGGATGCGGGCGTGGACGCCGAGTTTCTTCTGATCGTAGGCGGCGAAGACCTCGCGGACGTTGGAGAAGGACATGCCCTCGCCGTGTTCGCCCGACTCGCCCATGTCGCCGCGCGTGGCCGTCAGGTAGTAGCAGCCCATGACGATGTCCTGCGACGGGCTGATAATGGGTTGGCCGTTGGCGGGGCTGAAGATGTTGTTGGTGGACATCATCAGCACCGTCGCCTCGACCTGGGCCTCGATCGACAGCGGCAAATGCACGGCCATCTGATCGCCGTCGAAGTCGGCGTTGAAACCCTTGCAGACCAGCGGATGGATGCGGATGGCGTTGCCTTCGATCAGCGTCGGCTCGAACGCCTGGATGCCCATGCGATGCAGCGTCGGCGCCCGGTTGAGCAGCACCGGATGGTTCTTGATGACCTCTTCGAGGATGTCCCAGACCTGCTCTTCCTTGCGTTCGAGCATCTTTTTCGCCGACTTGATGGTGTCGGCGTGGCCCAGTTCCTTCAAGCGGCGGATGATGAACGGCTGGAACAGTTCCAGCGCGATCTTCTTGGGCAGACCGCACTGATGCAGCTTCAGTTCGGGTCCGACGACGATGACGGAGCGGGCCGAGTAATCGACGCGCTTGCCGAGCAGGTTTTCGCGGAAACGGCCCTGCTTGCCTTTAATCATGTCGGTCAGCGACTTCAGCGGACGGTTGCTGGAGCCGAGCACCGGCCGTTTGCAGCGGTTGTTGTCGAACAGGGCGTCAACCGACTGCTGGAGCATCCGCTTCTCGTTGCGGATGATGACTTCCGGGGCGTTGAGATCAACCAGCTTCTTGAGGCGGTTGTTGCGGTTGATAATGCGACGATAAAGGTCGTTCAAATCGCTGGTGGCGAAGTTGCCGCTGTCCAGCAGCACCAGCGGCCGCAGATCGGGCGGAATAACCGGGATGCACTCCAGGACCATCCATTCCGGCTTGTTCTGCGGGCCGCCCAGTCCCGAATCGCGGAGCGACTCGACCACCTTGAGCCGCTTGACGAGGTCGCGCTGTTTCTGCTTGGACGGTTTGTCCTTTTTGTTCTCGGCGTCGAGCTTGTCGCGCAGCTCGCGGGCCAGATCGACGAGGTTGAGACCTTCGAGCATCTTCTTGACGGCCTCGGCCCCCATGTCGGCCTCGAACGAGCTGCCGTAGCTCTCGCGCGCCTTGCGGAAGTCCTCCTCGGTCAAGAGTTGCTGTTTTTTCAGCGGCGTGTCGCCGGTGTCGGTGACGACGTAATCCTGGAAGTAGATGATCTTTTCCAGGCTGGTGGTCTTCATGTCCAGGAGCGTGCCGAGGCGGCTGGGCATGGCCTTGAAGAACCAGATGTGCACCACCGGCGCGGCCAACTCGATGTGGCCCATGCGCTTTCTACGCACTCGGCTGTGCGTGACCTTGACGCCGCAGCGGTCGCAAATCATGCCCTTGTATTTCATGCCGCGATATTTGCCGCAGGCGCACTCCCAGTCCTTCTCCGGCCCGAAGATGCGTTCGCAGAACAGACCATCCTTCTCCGGCCGATAGGTCCGGTAATTGATCGTCTCGGGCTTCTTGACTTCGCCGAAAGACCAGGACCGGATGTCGTGCGGGCTGGCCAGGCTGATGCGCACGGCCCCGTAGTCGTTGATGCGGTCGTAATTGATGTCGCCGTTACTCATGTGGTCCGCCCTCCCAAATTAGAACCACGGATAGCACGGATAACACGGATAAAAACAAAAGACATACTTTCTCTCTTTCTTTATCCGTGTTCTCCGTGTGATCCGTGGTTTAAATTCTTTTCTTTTCCAGCTGCATGTTGAGCGCCAACCCGCGGATCTCGTTGGTCAGCACGTCGAAGCTGGCGGGCGTGCCGGCTTCCAGCGTGTTCTCGCCCTTGACCATCGACTCGTAAATCTTGGTCCGTCCCTCCACGTCGTCCGACTTCACGGTCAGCAGTTCCTGCAAGATGTAGGCGGCGCCGTACGCCTCCAGCGCCCACACTTCCATCTCACCGAAGCGCTGGCCACCGAACCGCGCCTTGCCGCCCAGGGGCTGCTGCGTGATGAGCGAGTACGGGCCGGTCGCGCGGGCGTGGACCTTGTCATCGACCAGGTGGTGCAGCTTGAGCATGTAAATGTAGCCGACCGTGACCGGCTGCTCGAAGCGCTCGCCGGTGCGGCCGTCGTACAAGTACGACTTGCCCGTCTCCAAAATGCCGGCCTCCTTGAGACACTTGCGGATCTCCTCCTCGGTCGCCCCGTCGAAGACCGGTGTGACGGCCTTGAAGCCGAGCTTCTGGGCCGCCCATCCAAGGTGCGTCTCGAGAATCTGGCCGACGTTCATACGGCTGGGCACGCCCAGCGGATTGAGCAGGATGTCCACCGGCCGGCCGTCGGCCATGTACGGCATGTCCTCGACGGGCAGGATCTTGGAGATCACGCCCTTGTTGCCGTGCCGGCCGGCCATCTTGTCGCCGACCGAAATCTGCCGCTTGGTGGCCACGTACACCTTCACCATCTGCTGCACGCCGCTGGGCAGTTCGTCGCCGCGCTTCAGTGAGTTGATCCGCCGATCCTTCTCGTCGAAGAGGAAGTCGAGCCGCTCCTTGTGGCGATGGTAAATCTCGGCGCACTGCTTCTTGCGTTCGGGGCTGCGCACGTCCAGATGGTCCAGCCGGAACGACTGCGCCTGCTCAAGCATTTCCTTGTCGTCCTTGCTCTGCCCGAGCGTTTTGTTGCTGAGGGTGTCCTTGAGGACGTTCTTGTCCAGCACGCCGGCCAGCTCGGCGATCATGGCTCGGAACTGATCGGCGATCTGCTTGTTGGAGCGGTTCTCCAACTCTTTCAGCTCCTTGTCGAAGATCTTCTTCTCGTCCTCCGACATGGACGCCCGCCGGCTGAACCGCTGCGTGTCGATGACGATGCCCTCGACGCCGGACGGCACGTCGAGGCTGTCGTTTTTCACGTCCTCGCCGGCCCGGCCGAAGATGGCGTGCAGCAGTTTCTCTTCCGGCGTCAGCTCGCTCTTGGACTTGGGCGATACCTTGCCGACCAGGATGTCGCCGGGCACGACGAAGGTGCCGATGCGGACGATGCCGTACTCATCGAGGTTGGACAGCGCCTTGGGCGAGACGTTGGGAATGTCGCGGGTGAACTCCTCCTTGCCCAGCTTCGTCTCGCGGATCTCGATCTCGAACTCTTCGATGTGGATCGAGGTGTAGGTGTCGTTCTCCACCAGCTTCTCGCTGATGATGATGGCGTCCTCGAAGTTGTAGCCGTCCCACGACATGAACGCGACCAGGACGTTTCGACCCAGCGACAACTCGCCGTGCGACGTGGCCGCCCCGTCGGCGATGACGTCGCCCGTCTTGACCTTTTGGCCGACCTTGACGATCGGCTTCTGGTTGAGACAGGTATGCTCGTTGAGTCCGGTGAACTTGCGCAGGACATACTCGCGTTCGTCGACACGGATGCGCTGGGCATCGACGAAGGTGACGGTGCCGCCCTTTTCGGTGCGGACGACCATACCGCTGTTGTAGGCGACGTCTTTTTCCAGGCCGGTGGCCACGATGGGCGGCTCGGTGACGAGCAGCGGCACCGCCTGGCGCTGCATGTTGGAACCCATCAAGGCGCGGTTGGCGTCGTCGTGTTCGAGAAACGGGATCAAGCCCGCCGAGACGCCGACCATTTGTTTGGGGCTAATGTCGATGAACTGGATCTGATCGGCCGGCACGGAGGTGAAGTCGCCGCCGAAGCGGGCGATGATGCGCTCGTGCGTGATCTTCTGGCCGTCGGTCGGGGCGTCGGCCGGCGCCAGGTGGGCCAGCGATTCCTCGTCGGCGCGCAGCTGCTTCACGTCGTCGGTCAGCTTGCGATGCTTGACGGTGCGATAGGGCGTGATGAGGAAGCCGTACTCATCCACGCCGGCATAGATGCTCAAGTGCGAGATCAGGCCGATGTTCGTGCCTTCGGGCGTCTCGATGGGGCAGATGCGGCCGTAGTGCGAGATGTGAACGTCGCGCACGTCGAAGCCGGCCCGTTTGCGGTTCAACCCGCCCGGTCCCAGCGCGGACAGACGCCGTTCGTGCGTCAGCTGCGAGAGCGGATTGGTCTGATCGACGACCTGGCTCAGTTCGCCGCGGCCGAAGAAGTACTCGATGGCGGCGGAGATCGACTTGGGATTGATGAGCGAGCGCGGCGTCATGTCCTGCTGATCGCGGATACTCATGCGCTCTTGGACGGTGCGACGCAGCTTCAAGAAACCCTTGCGCAGCTCGTCGGCAGCCAACTCGTCGATGGTGCGGACGCGGCGATTGCCGAGGTGGTCGATGTCGTCGATGTGTCCTTCGCCGGCCCGCAGTTTCATGACGTAGCGGATGGCGTTCAAGTAGTCGAGCGCTCGCAGCGTCATCTCCGATTCGTCGATGTCCTGCTCGAACTTGCGGTTGATGCGGAAGCGGCCGACCTTGCCCAGCCGGTAGCGGTTGGGATCCTGGAACTTCTCCTTGAACAGCTCCTTGGCCTTCTCCAGCTGCGGCGGATTGCCCGGACGCAGGCGCTGATAGATCTTGAGCAGCGCCTCTTCGTGCGTGTTGGTCGGATCTTCCTTCAGCGATGTGAGGATGAGCGAATCCTTAATCCGGGTGAGGATGGACACCTCGGTCACTTTGCTGGCGAGGATGACATCGAGCTTTTCCTCGGTCAGCGTCTCGCCGCTGTCGAGGTACACTTCGCCCGTTTCCGGATCGATAATGTCGCCGACGGCGAGGGCGCCCTTGAGTTTGTTGCGGGCGTCCTTGCCGTTGGTCTTGACGGTTTCGGTCGGATAGAAGGCGCGGATGATGTCGGCGTCGGTGGAATAGGCCGGGTCCATGGCGCGCAAGAGCGTCATGGACGAGAACTTGCCTGACTGGTCGATGCGAACGCCGAGCGTGTCCTTCTTGGTGACGTTGATCTCGATCCAGCTGCCGCGCTCGGGGATGATGCGGCAGGAGTGTAGCTTCTTGTCGCTGGCCTCGGTTTCGACGACGAAATCGACGCCGGGCGAGCGGTGCAATTGACTGACGACGACGCGCTCGGCGCCGTTGATGATGAACTCGCCGCCGCCGATCATGATGGGCATGTCGCCGAGGTAGACTTCCTCCTCGACGGGCTGTTCCTTGTTGAGGCGCAGCCAAACGCGGAAGGGCCGGCCATAGGTCAGGCGGAGTTGCCGGCACTCGTCGGGACCGTAGCGCGGCTTACCCAGCTCGTAGCGCAGGTATTCCAGCGACAGGGTGTTGTCGTAGCTCTTGATGGGGAAGATTTCGCGCAGAACGCCTTCCAGTCCGGTCTGGGTGCGCTTTTCCGGCGGCGTGTCCAGTTGCAGGAAGCGCTCGTAGGAGCGCGTCTGGATGGCCGTCAGCGGCGGCACCTTGGTGGCGTCGCCGAAGCGTCCGAAGTTGCGGGTCTGGTCCGGCACGATGGTGCGATTAGCGGGGACGGGCATAGCGGTTGCTCCTCCCAAAATAACGGCTACGGACAGGCGCGAGCCTCGCGGGCACGGTGCGATCGCGGTAGGCGTCGTCGATTCACCGCGCCGGCTCAGCGCAGGGCCGTCGGCTGGATGATGGATGATCGTTCAAGGATGCAGGAATCGATGGCGGAGATGCCCCGGGCTTGACGACGCCGAACGGCCCTGTCCGGCGGAGTGATACGGGGCCTCCATAGAGTCTGTTCCTGTCGTTACGCATTGTTCTACCCGGATGGCGCGCGAACGCAGCCAGGCACGCGGCCTGGCCCTTTAACACCCGGGGGCGAGAGGGAAGGCTGACTATTGGTGGCACGCTGCAATCCACCGCATGAACCACAAAACCGCCTCGGTCCGTGCCGCCGGGACATCCGAGCAACCGCCGGCCGACCGTCGCCGCGCCTCAACTCCAGAATACGAAGAGCAAGCCTGTTTATTTCACCACAAAATTACCCCAAGTGCAAATGCAAATCTCTCGCCAAGGCCGGGAGTGGGGCCGAACTTTCGGCCCCACTCCCGTTTTTCGCCTTATTTTACCGAGTTTTCGCTTGACACGCCGGGTAATGTCGCTCGTGAAAAAATTTCTCTTTTCAGGCTTTCCGGGCGGACTCCCGACGTTACTTGAGCGACGCCTTGGCGCCGCCTTCCTCGAGTTTCTTCTTGACGGCGTTGGCCTCGTCCTTGGCGATGTTCTCCTTGACGGGCTTGGGCGCGCCCTCGACGAGTTCCTTGGCTTCCTTGAGACCGAGGTTGGTGATCTCGCGGACGACCTTGATGACGTTGATCTTCTTGGCTGGATCCGCCAGTCCTTCGAGGACGACGGTGAACTCGGTCTGCTCGGGCGGCTTCTCGGCGGGACCGCCCGGACCACCCGGTCCCGGTCCTGCCATGACGACGCCGCCGGCGGCGGGTTCGATCTTGTACTTCTCCTTGAGGTAGTCTTTGAGCTGAACGGCCTTGGTGATGGTCAAGGCCGCGATCTTGTCGCCCAGCTCCATGATGTCGGACTCGAAGCTGGTGCCGTTTCCTTCTGCCATGTCTATGGTCCTTTCGTGATGCGGATGCTGCTTGAAGCGGAGCAGCGGCACGCGTAATAGCCAATCGAATGTATTAGCCCGACGCGCCAGCGAGGGCTGCCCTCGCTGGCGCGTCGGGCTAATAAGTTGCTTATCCCGCCCCGGGAGCGGCCTCCGCGGCCGCGCCTTCGGTCTTTTCGCTGATGGTCTTAATCTGGCTGGCCACTTGCGCGATCGGGCCGGTTAAGCAGCCGGCGATCGCCGATCCTGGTCCCAGAATCATGCCGATGATCTGAGCGATGGCCTCCTCGCGCGTCGGCATCGTCAGCGCCTTGTCGAAGCCGATAATTTGTCCTTCGGCCAGCGCGCCCTTGATGGTGACCTTGTCCTTGTAGGCGGGGGCGTTCTTGGACTTTTTCAGTTCCTCATCGATGGCCCGGCTCAGCTCGGCGACGCTGTTGGCGCCCCAGGCCAGCGTGGTCGGGCCGGCCCACATCGGCGAATCGGCGCCGATGCGAATGCCGAGGTCGTCGAACACGCGCCGCGTCAAGCTGTTCTTGACCACCTTGAGGCGGATGTTCTTCTTGCGCAGCGTGGCCCGCAGCGAGCCTTCGAGGTGGCAGTTCAGCCCCTTGACGCTCAGCACCACCACGTCGCGGACCTCCTGAAAGGTGCCCCGCAACGAATCCATTTCCATCTGCTTGATGACTTTGCTCATACGTCGGCTTTCGGCTATCGGCTCTCGGTTATCGGCCAAAACCGCCATCCGCCTCTTTGGGCCGATAGCCGAAAGCCGATAGCCGATAGCCGTTGTCACATGGTTACGGGAACGCCTGGGGTCATGGTGCCCGCGAGGGTGATCGACTTCACGTAGTTGCCCTTGACGCCGGACGGCTTGGCGGCGCGAACCTGCTCCACGAAAACGGAGATGTTGGCGGCCAACTTGTCGTCGTCGAAGCTGATCTTGCCGATGCCGGCGTGGACGTTGCCGCCCTTGTCGGCGCGATACTCGACCTTCCCGGCCTTCTGTTCGCGCACCGCTTGCGCCACGTCCTGACCGGCGGTGACGACGGTGCCGGCCTTGGGCGTCGGCATCAGGCCGCGCGGGCCGAGCACCTTACCGAGCCGGCTGACCTTGCCCATCATGTCCTGGGTGGCCAGGGCCACGTCGAAATCGAGCCAGCCTTCTTTCTGCACCTTCTCGACCAACTCGTCGCCGCCGGCGAAGTCGGCGCCGGCGTCCTTGGCCTTGGCGACGTTGTCGCCCTGGCAGAAGACGACCACGCGCTTAACCTTGCCCAGGCCGTGCGGCAGCGGCACGCTGCCGCGGATCATTTGATCGCTCTGCGTCGTGTCGATGCCCAGCGACATGTGGACCTCGACGGTTTCGTCGAACTTGGCCCGTTTGATTTGCTTGAGCAGCGCGATGGCCTGCTTCAGCGGGGAGGGTCCGGCCTTGGCGATCTTCTGGTAATCGTTCTTGATCTTGTTGAGCAGTTTTTTGCCGCGGCGCGGCGGCGTGCCGGGCTGGTGTCCCTTCTTTTTCGCGCTCGGGGGAGCGGCCGTTGCCGCCGCGGCGGGAGCGGCCGCCGGGGCGGCCGAGGGCGCAACCGGAGGCGCGGCTGCATCCTTGGTATCCTTGGGCGCCTTGCCCTTGGGAGCGCGGGGCTTTTTGGCTTCGCCGCCGGCGGATTGCTCGGCGGGAGTTGCCGCCGGGTTCTCCGTCGCCTCGGCGGGCTTGTCGGCTTGTTTCTTGGCCATGATTGTGCTGCTTCTCGCTGCTGTCGGGGATTGGAGTAAGGACCGATCCCTGATTTCCTCAGACATCTCGAAATCAACAAAGGTTCACCCGCCGGGATGAAGCTCTCTTCATTCCGGGCCGGTGAAACCTTGTGTATTTCCGGAAGAATCTCCCGGTCGCGCCGGCGTCATCCCTCGACGGCGAGACCCAGACTGCGGGCCGTGCCCTCAATGATGCGCATGGCGTGATCGACGTCACGCGCGTTGAGGTCTTGCAGTTTCTTCTGGGCGATGTCGCGCACCTGGGCCGACGACACCTTGAAGCCCTTGTATTTGCCGCTCTGCTTGGCCTTCTCCTCGGCGTTGATAACCTCGCCGCCCTTCTTCTTTTCCAGGGGTATGCCGGCCGCCTGTTTGAGCAGCACCGCCGCGGGCGGGCTTTTGATGATGAACTCGAAACTGCGGTCGGAGTAGACCGTGATGACCACGGGCAGCGTGATGCCGCGCATCTCCTTGCTTCGGTCGTTGAACTGCGACACGAACTGCCCGATGTTGACGCCGTGCTGACCCAGCGCCGGGCCGACCGGAGGCGCGGGCGTGGCCTGCCCTCCCGGCACCTGCAACTTGATCTGCGCGGTTACCTGTCGCGCCATGCTGCTACCTTTCTCTACGCTTGCTCCACCTGCCAGTATTCAAACTCGACCTGCACCGGCCGGCCGAAGATCGTCAATTCGACGGACACGCTGCCCTTGGCCTCGTGCAGTTCCTTGACGTCGCCTTCCATGCCGGCGAAGGTGCCGTCGGTGACTTTGACGCGATCGCCCGGACCGAAGCGCGGCTTGGTGTAAACGACCTTGCCTTCCTCGGTCTTGGCCTCGGCGCCCTTCTGCTGCCCGTGCAGCATCCGCTCGATTTCGCGGTCCGACATCGGCGGCGGCGCTCGATGCACCGATCCGCCCACGAAATCGCCGACGCCGGAGGTCTCTCTAAAGAGATAGAGAATTCGGTCGTTGTATTCCACCTCGACCATCAAATATCCCGGATACAGCTTGCGTTCCTTCTGGACGCGCTTGCCGTTGCGCATCTCGGTGACGCGCTCGACCGGGACGACGATCTGGCCGTAAAACTCCTCCAGTCCCTCGATCTTGACGCGACGTTCGATGGCGTCCTTGATCGACTCCTCGCGTCCGCTCTGCACCTTGACGACGTACCAGTGCTTATTGCTCGGTTGCGGCGGCGCGGGCGTTTCCGTTTCGGGAGGAGCCTGCATTTCCTCACCGGGCTGCGGCGCCTCGGACACGGGTTCGGCGGGCGCAGTCGCTTCGGGCTGAATCTCCGCGGCGAGCGTGCTCGGCGGCGTTTCGGTTTCGTGCGCGACCTCCGGCGGAGCGGGCGACGTCACCGGAGGAACGGCTTCGGGGTGAGATACGTTGTCTGCCATAACGCGGACCCTTTGGTCGGCGATCGTTTCGCGGCAAAGCCACTCAGTACGGTCGGTTTTCCATGTTGGTCGTGGTTTCCGGCTGGTCCTCGGGGATCACCAACACCCCGATCGGTTTCCAGCTCAGAACGTGCTTCCACACCATGTCCATGCTGAAGAGGTAGAACGCCATCAGCACCACGGTGACGAGCACGACGATGGTGTCCTGGACCAGGCGCCGCTGCGTGGTCCACGAAACCTTGTTCATCTCCGCTTCGGTGGCGATGAGGAAATCGGCGAAGACCGGCCAGTTCACTATGCGCCAGGCCAGCCACAGGGCGGCGGCCAACAGCAAGAGCGGAACGGTGAACTGCAAGGCCGGCAGCAAGGTCAACGAACGATACGTCACCGGCCCGCTGACCGGCTGCGGCGGCACATCCTTCGGCGGCGTCCCACCTTCCTTCTCGATGGTTCGCTTCTCCTCGTTGAACTCGCTGCGACTCACGATGTCGTTCGTGCGGAACTTCGAGGAGCCAGGCTCGAAGATCTTCACGTGCGTGGTCGGATCGACGTTCTTGTTGATCTCCAGGAGCGTGTAGCGGTCCACGCTCAAGGTGCCGTCCTGAAGCTGCGTCTCCCAGTCTGGAACGTAGCGGGCCAGCACGTCGGCGGGCACGTCGCCGGTGGATTCCACGGCCACGCGTCCAGTGAAGGGGATGTCCAGTCGCCAGTCCGGCGAGCCTTTGCGCAGGGTGCCGTGCGACAGCATGGTCCAAATGCCGGCCCCGACCAACAGCAGGATGCCGAAGATCGTGCCGCGACGCACGCGCAGTCCTTGCAGCGACTTGTAGGGTTTGACGGTGAACCATCCTTGCTCTTCCAGCCGCACCAGGAACTTCTCGGTTCCCGGCTTCAGGAAATAGCGAACGCCGACGACCGCCAAACCAATGCCGAGGATGGCCGTGAGAACCGCTCCAACCGTGGAGCTGTACCAGCCGCGCTCGAAACTCCAGTATTCAAACCACAGACTGCCCCAGCGTGTCAGCAGCAGGATCAGCAGAAACCCGACCACGCCGAGGAAGATGCCCGCCCGCACTCCGGGCAGTGCTTTGGGAGTTAGCAGCCGGACACCGAAGACGGCCAAGCCAACCAGCAGAGCGAGTTGGAGCAGACCGCGCGCGATCGTTGCGACGATGGTCTCCGTCGGCCAAAGCGACGGAACGAGGTAAAAGACGATTGCGAGCGTGCCCAGCACGAAAGCCGTGCCGGCGAGGCTGGCGATCGCCATGCGATCGAGCAGCCCCGCGGAAGCGACTTCCGGCGTAGTTTTGACGGCCACGGCCATGACAATTCCTGTCCTGAAAAGGAGAGAGACAAAACAGATCGGCCACCGTGCCGGTCGTCGTCTCCTCGCAACGCCGCTCAACTCCACTGCAAAACAGGGGCGGAGCGACTCGAACGCTCAACCGCTGGTTTTGGAGACCAGTGCTCTACCAATTGAGCTACACCCCTAAACCAGCCGCTTGCGGCTTAGCGCTCGGACGCGAAGCCGTAAGCGGCCCAGACAACCGGACGATGGATCGCGGCCATCTCGCTACTTCTTCCGCGATTCCTTGTGCGGGGTGTGCTTGCGTTCCTTGCGGCAGAATTTCTTCAACTCCAACCGATTGGCCCCGCGCGTCTCCTTCTCGGTGCGGTAGTTCCGCGCGCCGCAGACGGTGCATTCGAGCCAGACGTATTCGCGCATGATTGCTCTCCACCGTTTGCGGCTTAGCGCGCCGCGCTAAGCCGCAAGCGGCCCGTTACTCAAGAATCTTCGTCACGACGCCGGAGCCGACGGTGCGACCGCCCTCGCGGATAGCGAAGCGCAGGTTCTCCTCCATGGCGATCGGCGAATCGGCGATCAGCTCAACCGTCACGGCCACGTTATCGCCGGGCATGCACATCTCGACGCCGGAGGGCAGAGTGACGCTGCCGGTCACGTCGGTGGTGCGGAAATAGAACTGCGGGCGGTAGCCGTTGAAGAACGGCGTGTGCCGGCCACCCTCGTCCTTGGACAGCACGTAGACCTGGCCCTCGAACTTGGTGTGCGGCGTGATCGAGCCGGGCTTGGCCAACACCTGGCCGCGCTCCAGGTCGGTACGCTCAATGCCGCGCAGCAGCACGCCGACGTTGTCGCCGGCCACGCCGTATTCCAGCGTCTTGTTGAACATCTCGACGCCGGTCACGACCGTCTTCTTGGACTGCTTCATCAGGCCGATGATCTCGACTTCGTCGCCGACCTTGCACTTGCCGCGCTCGATACGGCCGGTGCCGACCGTGCCGCGTCCCTTGATCGAGAACACGTCTTCGATGGACATCAAGAACGGCTTGTCCTCGGCGCGCTGCGGCGTCGGGATGTAGCTGTCCAGGGCGTTAAACAGATCGTCGATGCACTTGCAGGCCGCGTCGTCCTTGCCGCCCGACTGCATGGCCGCCAGGGCGTTGACGCGCACGATGGGGATCTCGTCGCCGGGGAACTCGTACTTGGTCAAAAGCTCGCGCACTTCCATCTCGACGAGTTCGAGCAGTTCGGGATCATCGACGGTGTCCACCTTGTTCAGGGCCACCACGATGCGCGGCACACCGACTTGGCGGGCGAGCAGTATGTGCTCGCGGGTCTGGGGCATGGGTCCGTCGTTGGCGGCGACGACAAGGATGGCCCCGTCCATCTGGGCCGCGCCCGTGATCATGTTCTTGATGTAGTCGGCGTGACCGGGGCAGTCGATGTGGGCGTAATGGCGATTGGGCGTCTCGTACTCGACGTGGGCCACGGCGATGGTGACGGTCTTGAGGGAATCGCGTTCGGTGCCGCCCTTGGCGATGGCCTTGTAGACGTCGGCCGCCGGATCGTCGATCTTCTTGCCCTTGAAGGTGGTGATCTTGTTGAGGTGCGCCGAGCGCAGAGTCAGCGCGGCGGTCAACGTGGTTTTGCCGTGGTCGATGTGGCCGATGGTGCCCACGTTGACGTGCGGCTTGGTCCGCGAAAATACTTCCTTAGCCATCGTTCCTCCGCTAGTTTCAAAGCAAGTGGCCCCAGATGTCGTCTGGGATTTGGGTGATTACTTGTCGTCCAAACCAAGAGCTGCTGCTGGGAATTGAACCCAGGACCTCTTCATTACCAATGAAGTGCTCTACCCCTGAGCTACAGCAGCCTGGGTCCTTTCCGTTCAAAGCGGGTGAGCGGGCTCGAACCGCCAACAAGTAGCTTGGAAGGCTACTGCTCTGCCAATTGAGCTACACCCGCACTCCGAAATGTCTCTGTTGCTCCGTTCTCACATGCCATCGTATGAACATATGGGCAGAGCAGGATTCGAACCTGCGTAGGACGGAGTCCGCCAGATTTACAGTCTGGTGCCATTGGCCGCTCGGCCATCTGCCCGACGTCCTTCCTCCAACACCAGACGTTCCTGGGGGGAGATCTCGCTCGGCCGGGACCATCCGGCGTGGAAGCTAGCGGCGGGAATCGAACCCGCAACATCCGCTTTACAAAAGCGGTGCTCTGCCTGGTTGAGCTACGCTAGCAAGCCCGGCGTGCGGAAAGAGTAAGTATAGGAAGGCGGCACAGGGGTTGCAAGGTCGATTTCGCCCCTACAACCGTACCGCTTTCGCCGGCTTTCCAGCCGTCCGCCGGCCCTCCGGAAAGACACGCTGCCGCCCCGGAGAGTTCGTCTCTTTTCAGGGTAGCGACGCGAAGGAGAAAAGGGGAGTCCCAAGCGGAGAAATCGCTTCCCCAACGGAGCCGCGACCGCAAGGGAGCGGTTGGGGGAATGCCACTCCCTTGCGGTCGCGTCTCGGATGGATCCGCGTCTCAGCGCGGGAGGCGTTGCAGCGACGCCTTGGCCTCGCGGGTCCGGCGGGCGTTGAGAGCGCCGCCGAACAGTCTTCCGTCTCCTTCCTTGGTCGCCACCTGGTCGGCCGGTCGCCGCCTCCTGGGGACGCTTCGACGCCTCCCGCCGACACCGCTTTGTCCTCATTTCCGGGGCGGGCTTTCTTCTTGGGAGAATCGTTGAGCTTGCGCTTGTCCTTCCTCGGCGGCTCGACTGCCCGATTGACATTTTCAGTCGTGTCAGCCGGGTTTTCGTTAGAACGTACGCGGTGCCACGAGCGAATCCCAGATTACAGGGGACGAGATAAAACTCGTTGGAATCGTGGTGAAGTCCTTACTAATCCAGGTCTGCACGTCGCTGCCGTTGATGAGGCTGTTGGCCTGCGTTTGGACGTTCGTTAGGGAGCTGGTGGGATTGAATCCGATGAGGGGACCGAAGGTCACAAGGATCAAATCGGTGGGATCCCCCTCCGTGAACTCGGCCATAGCAGCGGCGCGGATGAAGGCGTTGTCCGCGGTAACTGTCGCGTTGATGGCGTGCTGATCGCTCACCATTTGCGAGAAATTGGCGGCACCTGCCGCGTACTGCGTTTCCGCATCGCCGACATTTGTAACCTTCCCTGGCGTGGTAAGCATCGTGAAATTGTTCGCCAGATTACCCTTCGCGGTTTGCATGTCCGTAAGCATGGCTTGCAGCGGCGGCAGGAATTGTTGCTGAACGGCGCCGGCGAGCAGGAACGACGGTTGGACGCGTGCCTCGAGTTGTTCAAGCATCGGCTTGACGAAACGGACGTTTGCGTTGCGCTTCATGGGCCTTCTCCCTTTCGGATAAAGTGAAACGATCGGGCGTGAGACGACACGTCTCCGCGCGGATTCTGGATAGCCTCGGGCCGACGCGGGATCGGGAAATCCAAGGATGTTGACCTGCGAACGAGTCAGACCAAATTGGGAAATCCAGTTGTCGCCGGTCGGGATATAAAGTTGTCGTTGATTGGGAACTCGTGAGCCGACTCTCGCCGGCCGGTCTTGTCCGCATCCTCAATGCGAAATCGGGGGCGAAATCACGCCACGGAATTTTTGGTTTTTGTCAGGAAGGTGAACGGGAGATGTCGGCACCGGCACGGCTGGTCGCGTCCGCGCCGGGAGCAGAGGAGGCGCGGCTGCGGCTGCGGAGCGGTCGTGGGGAGGGAAAAAAGGGGATTTGCTTCTACTTCTTTTCCGCCTTCCAGAACTCTCCGGACGGCTTGCCGTTGATCCGCACCAGACCCTTGATGGAGCGGAGCACTTCGGCGTCCCGCTCGGGCCAGTAGTTAAGCCAAAGCTGTTTTACGGTCATCTCCCTGAGAGGCGACAAATCGGTCGCTGCCGAGCCGCCAAGGTTCAGGATTTCGAGTGACATCCCTTTCAGTGGCGACAGATCCTTCAACTTGGTTGTTCCGTTCAAGCCCAAATCCTTCAGCGGCATCCCCTGGAGCGGCGACAGGTCCGTCACTCCGGACGTCCTAACGTCGAGCCATTCCAGTTGCATTCCCCGGAGGGGCGTCAGGTCCGACACCTGCGGGCACTGACAGAACAGGCCCTGCAACGGCATGCCCTTCAGGGGAGTCACGTCGGACACCTTGGTGACGCCGCAATCCAGCCATTTCAGGGGCATCCCTTTCAAGGGTGACAGGTCGGATACCTGGGTCTTACTGCAGATCAACCGCGATAACGGCAGTCCTTTCAGTGGGGAGAGGTCCGCCAACTTTCCTGGTTCGCCGGCAACATTGAGGGACGTTAGTTTTGTCAATGCCCGCACGGGCAGGATGTTCGTCACTTGATCCGTCGAGAACTGTAACTCAGACACAACGTCGCCGGTGATCGAGTGTGTGACCTTGCCGTCAAAGCCCGGATTGAGTTCCTTCAGACGGGCGGCAACCGCCTTGACCTGCTCCTCGGCGGGCAGGGCGGCAACGCGCCGCTCCCACGCGGCGGCGTCCGCGGCATCGACCTGCGCCGATGCCGGCTCCCGACGGATGCGCACGACCTGCCGGTCGTCCTTCGTTACCGTAACCAGCTCCTGACGGAGAAGCTTGCCCTCCTTCGTCGCCTTCACCTTGTACTGGCCGGGCTTCAAGCGAATCTCGCGCACGCCCGCGCCCCGGATGGCCAGTTCCTCCCCGTCCAGGGAGACGCTGACGCTCGGGTCGTCCACCTCGACGACGAGCGTGCCTTCGCCCGAGAACAGGCGAATGACCGTGCCGCGGACGTTGGTGAGGCCCGTCGCCTCGCTCAGGCCCAACCCGGCAAGGAGCGCCAGCACAACCGCGACAGCCAGCACGCGAAGGCGGCGCGGCCGACTCGGAGGCGTCGGGGCCGGCTTCTCCCTCGGCAGTTCCGCAGATGGGCGCGGCGCGGGCAGGGAAGGCGTGCCGCCCTGTTGCAACTCCGCCAGGCGCCGCGCCAGCAGCTCGGCCACTTCCTGCGCCGAGGCGAAGCGGTCGGCCGGGGCCTTGGCGTGCAGTCGGGCCACCAACTCCTCCAGCCACGGCGGCAACTCCGGATTGATCTCTCGGATCGGTCGGGGCGTCTCTTCGCAGACCCGCTTGAGCACGGCTACGGCACTGGGCGCGCGGAAGGGCGGCCGGCCAATGCACATCGTGTACAACACGCTGCCCAGGCTGAACAGGTCCGAGCGAAAGTCCATAGGCTCGCCCTGGGCCTGTTCCGGCGACATGTACATCGGTGTGCCCGCCACCACGCCCGACTGCGTCAGGCTGGCATCGTCGCCGGCCCGTGCCAGGCCGAAGTCGGTGAGCTTGACACGCTCGATGCCGTTCTCCAGCAGGATGTTGGCCGGCTTGACGTCGCGGTGGACCAGGCCGTGCCGGTGCGCCGCCGCCAGCCCCTCCGCGATCTGGAGCCCAATGCGCAGGATCTGTTGCAGCGGCAGTTGCCCGCTGCGGTCGAGTTTCTGCTGGAGCGTGGGGCCGTCGATGAATTGCATGACCAGGTAGGGCGCCGGACCAGCGTCCTCGACGGCGTGGATGTCGATGACGTTGTCATGGGTGACGGCCGCGGCGGCCTGGGCCTCGCGCACGAAGCGCCGCCGGGCCGCGCTGCTCGTTGCCAACTGGGGAGCCAGCGCCTTGATGGCGACCACGCGTTGCAGCTTGTCGTCGAACGCCCGGAACACCATCCCCATGCCACCCCGGCCGACGACCTCCAGCACCTCGTAATGGCCCAACCGGCCAAGAGAGCCCGGCTTCTGAGACGGGGCCAGGAAGTCCAGTCCTCCGCCGTCGCCCGCGAGCTGCTCCACGACCGGCACATCCATGAAGTTGGCGGCCCGCTCGTGGGAGCGAAGCAGGGACTCGATCCGCTGGCGTAACGGGGGGTCAGCGCCGCAGGCCTCGTCCAGGTAGGCCACCCGTTCGGTCGGATCGTCTTTTTCCAGCGCGGCCAGAAAAATCTCGCGTTCGGTCATGCCACCCTCGCCTGGTTAGTGGCGCGCGCAGTCACGCCGTTCTGTTCTCAATGCGAAATCCCGGTCGAAATCACGCCACGGAATTCCAGAAATCCGGACATTAGCCCTTAATCGAGGAGACTCCGGAGAGGCGAATGCCACAACCAGCGTCTGCACATGGCAACACGCCAATTCCAGAGCTTGTGCGAGTGCGAATGGGAAGCGAGCGCTCTCAAAGATCCGTTATTGTTCGCAACCTATTACATCATAATGACTTAACTATTGTTACCTAGGGGTGGCGCCAGCAATCCACGCTCGTCCAAGGATTAGCTGCCCTCGATTTCCTCGTGCAGCCAGGCCTTGGCAAACGCCCACAAGCGATCGGCCGTGCGCGGAGATATGCCCAGGATTTCGGCGACCTCCCGAAGCGGGAGTCCCGCGAAGTAGCGGAGTTGCACCAGTTCCGCTGCCTGCTTGTCGGTCTCGGCCAGCCTGGTCAGGGCCTCATCCAGGGCCACCAGATCCTCGCGGGGTTCCGGGGCGGCCATCAGGCTGTCAACAACCCCCAGGCGGTCTCGGTCACCGCCGCGCTTGAGGCTGGCTTTTTGACGGGCGTGTTCGACCAGGATGCGCCGCATGGCCTCGGCGGCGGCTGCGAAGAAGTGCCCCCGGTTGTCCCAGTGCTGTTCCGCGTCCTCGCCGACCAGCCGCAGGTACGCCTCATGGACCAAGCCAGTGGGCTGCAACGTCTGCCCCGGCGTTTCCCTGGCAAGCCTCTGTGCGGCCAGTTTGCGCAGTTCGTCGTAGACCAGCGGCAAGAGCTGGCTGGCGGCCTCCGGATCGCCTTCGGCGATGGCGTGCATGATCGGGGTAACCTGGCTCATGAAGTGTGACTATAGCTCGCGGCGCCTGGTCGAGCAAGAGTCCTCGACCACCTCGGCCTTGATACCGCGTTCGCCGGCTTTCCAGCCGTTCGCCGGCCCTCCGAAAAGGCACACCGCCACCCCGGAGAGTTCGTCTCTTTTCAGGGTGGCGACGCGACGGAGAAAAGGAGAGTCCAGGAACGGACAAATCTCAGCGTGGGAGGCGTTGCAGCGACGCCTTGGCCTCGCGGGTCAGGCGAGCGTTCGGAGCGCCGCCGGCCAGAGCGACGAGGACGTGCTTGGACTCGGTCGTGCCGCTGTGTTCCAGCACTTCCACGGCCCGCAGACCGCGCAGCAGTGGACCGGAGGTTTGGGAAATCGCGTGTTCCACCAATCGCTCCATCCGCTTGCGCGCCTCCAGCGACGGCTTGGCGTCCAGCGCCTTCTTCAGCACCGGCAGCGCCTGTTCGCCGACTTTTTCCAGCTCTTTCGTCGCCTGTTCGCGTGTCTTGAAGTCCTCGGCTTCCAGATCGGCCAAGAGGGTCGCGATCTCCTTGTCCTCGACGACCGGCACCGGCTTGAGCTGTTTCTGGAAGAGGGCGACGGCCTTGTCCGGCGCGGCGGAGAGGCCGCACATCGCCCGGAAGGCGCGGCTGGCGTCGTCGCTGGCGAGGTCGGCCCAGAGTTGCTCGTCGGTGGCTTCACGCGGGCGCTGCGGTGCGGCGGCGCTGAGATGTTCGAGAGCGGTCTTGGCCTCGGTGGTCAGACCGACGCCGGCCGCTCCCTTCGACAGCTTCTCCAGCACGGAGCGGGCCTCCGGGGTGCCGATCTCTTCGAGAACGTGCACGGCCTTGATGTCGCGCGTGCGTTCGGGCGTGTTGTACTGGAGGTTCAGCTTCTGCATGAGGACGAGACCGGCGTTGCCGCCGACGGCCCCCTGATTGAACTGGGCGCCGTACACCTGCATCAGGGCGCCCAGCGCCGCTTCGCCGTGCTTGGTGCGCAGCTCCGTCATGGCCTTGCGGCGCGTGCCGCCGTTGGCATTGGTCAGTTCCTTCATCAGCGCTTGAATGCGCGCGGCGTCGCCGGGCGGGACAGGCTGAAGCTTTCCGGCCAGCAGCGGCAGGGCGCGCTTCGGATCGGCGACGAGATGGCGACGCGCCCGATAGGAGCGGAAGAGATCCGGTTCGGCGAGGTCGGTCCACAAATCGGCGAAATCGCCATCGCTCAGGGACGCCAGACGGGCCTCATTGCCGCGACGAATCGTGGCCATGCGCCAGGTCAGCCGCGTTCCCTCGGAGTCCACGGCAATCAGCTCCTTGCCGTCCGCCGAGAAGACCATGGCGCCGACGTTGCCGCGAAAGCCGGTCAACGGAACGGATTCACGATCGGCCCGCAAGTCCCACAGATGGAGGGTCGAATCCATGGTGCTGGCCGCCAGCAGCCGGCCGTCCGCCGAGAAGCCGAGGGCGAGAATGCCGGTGTTTTGGTTCATGCCGGGACGAATGAAGGCACGGCGCTTGCCCTGGACTTGCGAGGTCGCGGCCGCGCCGAAATGAATCGAGTCGCGTTCCTTCAAACTGGCTGTCTCCCAGACGTGAACGGTGTTCGGCTCCTGCTGATTGACGGCGGCGAGCATTTTGCCGTCGGGGCTGAACGTCAGCAGTCGATACTGGACGTTCTGCCCGGCGGCGGAGAGGCGCACTTCCTCGCCGTCGTCGGCGTTCCACAGCTCGATGCGTTGGCGGATGCTGACCGCGAGCAGGCGCGAGTCCGGCGACAGGGCCAGGCCGAAGATCTGTTCATCATTCTCGATCTCGCGGGCCTGTCTGCCGGTGCCGAGATCGAAGAAGCGGACAGCCATGTCCCCGCCGTAGTACATCGGCACCACGGCCGCTGTCTTGCCGTCGGCCGACAGCGTGAGCGCGGCATTGTAGAGGTTGGTATTGCCGGCATTGATGGTGCGCGGCTGCAGATCGCGGCGGCCACTGACGTCCCACACCATCAATCCGCCGTTGTTGCCCATGAGGAGAACCTTGCCGTCAGCCGACATCACCTGAGCGGTGCCGTTGCCGACGCCGAAGTTGCGGAATTGATATTGAGACTGGTTGCTGAACAGCGCTCGCGCCAGGGGAACGATCGGTTGCAGGTCGCCGGCCGACTCGTCGGCGGCGCGGACACGAGCAGCGATTGGCCCGCAGGCCAGAAGCGTGAGGACGATCCACGACCGGATGAGGGGACGCATAGCGATACCGATTCCTTGCTGAAGATGGGAACAGGGGGGGCGATACCGTATCCGCGCATGGTAAAGGGCGGCGGCCTGCGCTGTCCAGGAAAAATCCAGCAAGTTACATTCGTTTCGGTATGGGAGCGGGGCGAGCGGCCGGCGTCAGCCGGCTGTTCGGGAGTTGAAACAGCTGGCTAACGCCGGCCGCTTGCCAGAGCCGTCAGGGCAGGGACGGCGTGGAGACGGCGCGGCGATCCGGCTTGCGTTGGCGGAACTCCGACCATTGAATGCCCAGCACCTCCAGCAGCGGCTTGACCACGTCGCTGAAGAAAATGTCCTCGTCGAAGATTTTCAACTCGCGGATGGCCTGCACGCGCTGGCGGCCGTTGGCCAGCATATCGACGGCCGGCATCTTGAAGGTGTGGATGACGCGGCGCAGCGCCTCGATGGTGCCGTCGCGGTCGCGCTCCAGGTACATCTTCGCCACTTGCTTGTAGAAATCGTGATGGGCGCGTTCATCGACGCAGATCAGCGTCAGCACCTTCGACAGGGCGGGATCGCCCCCGGCCTCGTTCTCGACGCACTGGCGCAGATTGCGGTAGTGCAGGAAGGTGGCCAACTCCTGCGTCATGCCGTACAGGACCATGCCGATGGGGCTGTCGTGCGGCAGGTTCCATTCGTACTCGCCGACCTGCGTTTCGACCTCGCGGAGTTGGTCCTCGGTGCGCTGGCCGGAGGCGGTCAGCCAGTCGCCCATCGCCATCGAGTGCTTGGCTTCCTCGTAGCCCCAGTTGGCGTGGAACCAGGCCCGGCCGCGGCTCTTGCGCAGCATGGGCATGGCCTTGTCGATGTAATCGGGTAGATACAATTCGACGGCGCAAAACGTCTCCAGCACGTCGGCGATGGCCGGGTTCAGATTGCGGTTGACCCGGTCCCACGGAATATCGTCGCGGATCGACCAGCGGCGTTTCCGTTCGGCCTTGTCGAAGAACTCGCGGAACAGTTGGTAATAGGCTTCTTCCAGCCCGGTGCTGTCCAGTTGTCTGGAAGCGAGCATGCCAGGTTCTCCTCGATGCGAAGTGATGAGATCGGGGCCAATCAACCCCATCCGTTAGGACTTTTGCCGATCCGCCACTCCGCCCAAAGTCTCCAGTATATCACGAGTCGTTCAAGCAGGCGCAATAGGGAGTCTATTCGCGCAACCCTAGAGTGTCAAAAAGTTTGTCCCGGATGCTCCGTCCTCGACCACGTTCGAGGGAAGTCCAACCGTCGAGTTCGGTCCACCTCCGCAATCCGCGCGGTTGCTGGATAACGTCGGTAAGAAAATCCGTCAACTCCTCCTCAATCGTCACCGTCCGCCGAAAAGGTGCAATCCCTCCACACCGTCGTTCCCGGCTCGGGCAAGAAAGAACCCGAGAGCGGTGGGCGAACCGCTCTCGGGCCGCAGTGGCGGAGGAAGCAAGTCGCCTCCACCGCCTCAAGGGATCTTGACGTTCTTGGGCGCCGCCTTGGCGAGGGCCGCCGTGATCTCCTTGCCCTTGCCGGGAGCGGCGAGGGCCGCTTTCATGGCGGCGGCGCTCATTTTTGTTTGCGCCTCGCCCAGTTCCTTGGCGTACTTGGTCGCGTCGCCTTCCGACAGTTTGCTGGAGGCGACTTTCTCGCCGGCGGCGCGGGCCTTGTCGGCGGCCTTCTCCAACTTCGGCAGCGCCTCCTCGGCCGATTTGTCGTCCTTGATGCCTTCCAGGAGGGTGGCCATCTCATTGACGGCCGTGATCTGGTCCTTGGTGGCCGACGAGCCGCAGCCGGTCAGGCCCCCCAGCAGCAGGAAAGCAAACATCAGCACACACATGTTCTTCATCGCAGGTTCCTTTCTCTTCACGGAAAACCACAGGGAAACACCACAGCACGCGCGCACCGGGAGCGGTCCCGACAGGACCGCCGGCAGCTGCGCGCTAGGCCGCCGACGCTCCCGCGGAGGGTGCTCGTTCCGATGTCTTTCGCCAGGGATTCAGGGCGATAAAAGGCGCCGTCCACGAACGGCGCCGGGGAAGCTTACTTGGAAACCAGTTTCAAATAGCGCGTTTCGCCTTTCGTTTCGCCGTTGACCCAGTTGCAGCTCAACTCCGCGCCAAGCCAATCCAGGGTGAACTGCGATTTGTCCTCCCAGCCCATCGGCGGATTGAGGCCGAGTTTTTGCGTGAAGGTCAGCTTGCCGTCGGCAATCTTGACGTCCTGGCCGACCCACTTGGAGAGCTTCTTGCCGGGAGCGGTGAGCGTGGCGCCGACCTGGAGCTTGCTGCCGGACTTGCGGATGAGCCACTTCTCGGTGTAGCCATCCACTTCGCATACCCAGGTGCCGCAGAAGGATCTCTCGATCTCCGCGGGCGGCACTTTCACCAGGCTGCGGCCGCCGCCGAAGTACGAATACGACAGGCTGTCCCGATTCGCCTCGACCGTGTGCTTGGTGTTCTTGAACCAATGGCCCGGAGCGCCGGGACCCAACTTCTGGACGAAGTGCATCTTGTCGTCCTTGAACTCGATATCCGCGCCGGTCATCCCGAAGGTGGTTTTTTTACCCTTGGGATCGACGTACACGGCCGACAGGGTGCATTTGTCGTCCTGGAACTTGATGCTCCAGACTTCCTTGAATCCATCGGCTTCGCCCGCCCAAACGCCGCCGAAGCGCTTGGCGTCCTCCGCCGTGGCCGTCGTCCGTCCGGCGGATTTCGTCGGTTTGTCGTCTGGTTTGGGCGTCGGTTTGTCGCCGGGCTTGTCCGTCGGTTTGTCGGCCGGTTTGTCCGTCGGGTTTTTTGGAGGAGCGCTCACGACGACCTCCGAGGGCTTGCCGTCGGCGGGCGGTCGCGCGTCCGGAGCCAGGGCGACGTCGGTGCCGCGCGTCAGCGTCCGTGGACCATCGGTCCCCACGGTGTAGGAGAGTTCGCCGTCCTTGACGAGCTGGACCGTCATTTTCGCGCCGTCCATCACACTCGCGGGAGCATCCGGGCCGCGCTTGCGCGTGAAGGTCAGTTTGCCGTCCGCGAGGCGAACGTCGGCGCCCTGCCACGAACCGGGCTTCTCGCCCTCTTTGTGCATTTTGGCCTTCACCGTCCAAGCATTGTCCCAGTAGCCGATGGACCAGACGATCTTGTAACCGTCCGCTTCCTCCTGCCACAGTCCGGTCAATTTCACCTCGTCTCCGGCCGCTTGGGCCGGGACATGCACAGCGGCGCAGAAGACCAGTGCCGCCAGGAAAGCGATTGGAAACCGAGACATTAGCGTTCCTCCAGGACGCCTCGGCGGGCGCCGTGAACAAGGGGTCGAACTAATCCGATGGTGGGCCGGTTCGCCGATCACCTCCAGAGGCGGCCGGCTGCCGGGCCTTCAATTCTTGCATCAATTTCGGAAACTCGGGACGCGAACGCAGCTTCTCAAGGGACGGGTCTTTCTCCAGAAGGAGAAGGTCGGAGAACCCTTTCCGCACCGCCTGTTCGAGGGTGCGCATCGCTTCCTCGTCCGAGCCTGCGCGGGCCAGGTCGCAGGCGATGACGTACAGTTCCCTGGCATTGTCGTCCCACAGCCGGCGGCGTTCCAGCAGCAAGGCGGCCCACTCCTCGCGCCGGCCGGTGTCCCGATACACGTCGCCGAGGAAAATGTAAGTGGTGTTCAGCACTCGACGGTAGAACGAGTTCTGCCGCGACCGCGCGAACGCCAGACGCGTGTGTTCGAGCGCCTCGCGCAGCGCGGCCCGTGCGTCGTCGTTGCGTTTGAGCGCCCACGACTGACGGCCGAGATTGTTCAGCGTCATGCCCAGCAGTTTGCGATGTTCGAGGTTGTCCGGCGCCGTCTTGACCAGCTTCCGTCCCTGGTCGCGCGCCTCAAGGTACGACTTCAGCGCGTCGTTCTTTTGCTTCATCTCCACCTGCAAGACGCCGGCGTCGAACAGACACCACCCGGCCTGATTCGCGGCATCGGAGTTTGGGTCGCGGACGGCGAGTTCCTTGTAGAGCTTCGCCGCCGATTGAAAGGCCACCACCGCCTGCGTGCGTTCTTCTTTTGGCTCCTTTTCCGTCCGCGCCTGTCCGCGATGGGCGCGGCCGAGTTGGTGGATCACGAGGACGAGATCCTTTTGATACCACCAGATGCGCGGCTGCATCTCGACGAGCCGTTCCAGCACGTCGCGCCCTTCGGTCAGCAGGGGAATGGCTTCCTTGAAGCGTTTCTCGCCGCAGAGGGTGTTGCCGCGGTTGTACAGATTGCGGCCCAATTGCTGCCGATAGCGCGGCGAACTCGGCTCGACGTCCACGAGGCGGCGCGACAGTTTTGCCGACTCGTCATAATAGGTCCAGGCCTTGTCGCGCCGGCCCTGACGATAGAGCAGCCGGGCGGAGTTCTCCAGACCCACCGCCAGTCCGAGGGTGTATTGCGAATCCGAGAATCGCCGGGACAGATCGCGGTTGATGTCGATGCACTCGTCGTAGCTGGCGCGGGCGTCGTCGAGCCGTCCCAGGCCGGCGTACAGGTTGCCCAGGTTGTTGCAGGCCACGCCCAACTCGCCGCTGAGATTGGTGTCGTCGGGCGCTTCGTCGCGCGCCGCGCGGAGCAGTTCGTGAGCTTGCAGGAACAACTTCAGGGCGTCCTCAGGGTGGCCGGCCAGTTTGTCGAGGAGGCCAAGGCGGTTGAGGATGCGGGCCAGGCCGAAACGGGCGGCGCGGTCATCGGGCCGCAGTTGCAGCAGCGTTTCGGCGGCGAGCCGACCGCGGTTGAAGGCGTCGCGGGCCTTGTCGCGCTCTCCCAGGGCGGTGGTGATGTCGCCGATGCGGTAATAGGTGTGGATCAGCTCGTCGCGCACCGGCGCCTCGGCGTTGGGATCGTCGAGGAAATCGCGGTAATACGCCAGCAACTCCTCCAGCATCCGTTTGCGTTTGGCCTGAAGGACCGGATCTTCGCCCCAGCCGTCTTCGCTGAGTCGGCGGCAGAAATCGTCGATCAAGCGCCGGCCCTTGTCGCCCCGAACCGCGAGGTTGCGGTTGGCCTCGTCTTTCGCAATCACATTGTCCACGGCGCGGCGGCGCTGCCAGTCCACCATCAGAAAGGCAGCCACGATGAGCGCCACGAAGGCCGCGATTCCGCAAGCGGCGACGGGCTTGCGGCGACACCAAAGCCAGACGCGCGCCAGCGGACCGACCGGCCGGGCCAGGATCGGCTCGCCGTTGAGGAAACGGCGCAGGTCGTCGGCCAACTCGCGGGCGCTGGCGTAGCGGCGCTGCGGCTCCTTGCGCAGACATTTCAGGCAGATCGTTTCCAGGTCGCGATCGACGCGCGGATTGAGCGTGCGCGGCGGGGTCGGCTCCTCCTCCTGGAGACGGCGGAGCGTCTCATACAGGTTCTCGCCGCGGAAGGGCGGCCGGCCCGTCAATAACTCGTAGAGAATCGCGCCCAAACCGTAGATGTCGGCGGCGGTGGTGAGGATGCGCGAACCGGCGGCCTGCTCGGGGGCCATGTAGCTCGGCGTGCCGACGATCGCGCCGGAAATGGTCAATTCGACGGCGGGGGGCGGCGTGTCGCTGGATGGGGTCGGCGCGACGTCGCTCCCACCGGAACGCTTGGCCAAGCCGAAGTCGGAGACGTGCGGTTGACGGCGGCTGTCGAGAAGAATGTTGGCCGGCTTCAAGTCGCGGTGTAGGATGCCGTGCTGGTGGGCGTACTGAACCGCGTCGGCCACCGTCGCCAGCAGCGACGCCGCCTCTTTTTGGCTGATCGCTGATCGCTGATTGCTGATCGCTGTTGCCAGGCTGCCGCCCTCGAACAACTTCATGCTGAAATACGGCAGGTTCTCGTGGACGCCGATTTCGTAGACGGGCACGATGCTGGGATGATCGAGTCCGGCGATGGACTCGGCCTCGGCCTGGAAGCGTTGCCACTGCTCCGGCGACGCCAGCGGTCCCGCCTGCAACACCTTCAGGGCGACGATGCGCTGGAGGCTCTTCTGGCGGGCGCGGTAGACGACGCCCATGCCGCCGTGGGCGATCTCGTCGAGCAGTTCGTAATCGCCGAGGGTGGCGCCGACGGCCAGCGCTGGTTGCGGCGGCGCGATGGTTCGCAGTGGCGCCGCCAGGCGTTCGACGTGATCCTGATCGGCGAAGAAGTCGGCGAGATCGCCGGCCAATTCGGGATGGCTGTCCAGCAAGGCCTGCCGCGTGGGGGCGCGGCCCTCCTGGGCGGCGTGGAGGTAGTTCGCCAGCACCTCATCGAGGTGCTGTTCGCGACCGTTCGAGATGTCCTCGGTGAGCGACATCGGTGGCACTCTCACGGACCTTCTTCGAGAAACTCACGCAGTTTCTTGCGGCCGCGCCGCAGCAGACCGGCCACCGCCGCTTCCGTCTTGCCGACGTTGTGGGCGATGTCGGCCAGGAAGCAGCCTTGCAGATGGTGCATCTCAATGACCATCCGCTGATCCTCCGGCAGTCGCCGCAGCGCCTCGGCCAGACGAAGCAACTGCTCGTGGCGATCGGCTTGCTCGCCGGGCGATTCCTGCGCTTTGGCCAACCAGGCTTCGAGCCGGGCCGACGATTCATGCAGCGCCTGCTCCAGCGATTGCCCGCGCGCCGTCTCGACGCGATACTTGCGGGCGGCGTCGGTCAGCGTGTTGGCTAGGATGCGCCGCAGCCACGCCGCCCGCTCGGCGTCGGTCTGGCCGCGAAACTGCTCGGCGTTTCGGTGCGCCTTGACCAGTGTTTGCTGCACCACGTCGGACGGATCGAGCTTGCCGCGCAAGCGCGGCTCCAGCTGCAAGCGTGCCAGCAGACGCAGGTAGTCTCGGTAGGACTCCAGCGGGCGCGGGCTTGATCCGCCGTTTCGTTCCATTCGGGCAACCTAAGCAAGAAGACGTCGCAAGCGGTCGGCGGAAACCGCGCCGCCGCGCGTTTTTTCTCTCCCGCAAGCAACCCATTATGCCAGGCGGCAAGCGGAGTGCAATGTTTCGCTTGGCGGCGAGGCGCGGTGGAGGGCGTCGCCGCCAAGCGAAACGGTTCAAAAAATCCTTGACGATTGCTTTTCATGCCCGTACATTCAGGAAGGAGTGGGGAGCCTGCACGCACTCCCAACTCGAAACGACCTTTTCTTTTTGATGCCTCGCGGAGGTGCAAACTTCCGCGAGGCTTTTTCACGCGCTGGATGAACTCGATGGCGATGTCTACCTTCTTCAATTTGCAGGGCCATCGGGGCGCCCGCGCTCTCAAACCGGAAAATACGCTGCCCTCCTTCGAGTCCGCCTTCGACGCCGGCGTCGGCAGCGTCGAAACCGACGTGCATTTGACGCGCGACGGCGTGGCCGTTCTCCTTCACGATGCATTGGTGTGCGATCCGCCCTGCGTCCCGATCCGGCCCCAGCCGACGCCGTCCGATCGAATCCTCCTTGTGTCCCGTTTCTCGTTGGCCGAGCTGCGCGGCTTCCGGGCCGACCGCAACCCCAATCCGCGCCGCTTCCCCGATCAGAACGCCGAGGTGACGCCGGCCGCCCGCCTGTTCGCCGAGCAGCACGGCATCGACCCGTACACCATTCCGACGCTCGACGACCTGTTTCAGTTCACGAATGCCTACGCCGGGGAGTTGGGGACGCGGGCCGGCAAGTCGGAAGAACAGCGCCGGCGGGCGCGGACCCTGCTGTTCGATCTCGAACTCAAGCGCGTGCCGTTCCACCCGGAAACGATCGGCGACGGCTTCGACGGCACAAACCCCGGCTTGCTGGAGGAGCGTCTCGTCGAAGCGGTGCGAAAAGCGGGCGTCGTGATGCGGACGACGGTGCGAAGTTTCGATCATCGCTGCGTCCGTCTGCTGCGGCGGATGGAGCCGGGATTGACGGGGGCGGTGCTCATCGCCGAGACGACGCCGGTGAACGCGGCGGAGCTGGTCGAACGGGCCGAGGCGCAGGTGTATTGTCCGGGCTATCAATTTGTGGATGCGGCGCTGGTGCGGCAGGTGCAATCGGCGGGGGCGCGGGTGCTGCCGTGGACGGTGAATCAGCCGGAGCATTGGCAACGCCTGCTCGACTGGGGCGTCGATGGCATCACCACGGACGCGCCTGATCGTCTGGCGGCGTATTTGCGCCAGCGCGGGATCGCGTTTTAAGAAGGCGCAGCGAAACGGGGCGAATCGGTGGATTCGCCCCGCACGTCTTGCACGACAACGCTTCCCTGGCTCACCGCTGGGCGACGCCGACCGCAGGCAAGGTCAGGGTAACGGGCGTGATCTCGCCCGCCTTCACGGCGATGACCTTCTCGGCCTTGAGGGGCTTACCGTCGCGGACGATCTCGGCCTTCAAGGTGTAGTGATACTCCTTGCCGGGGTTCAATTCGGGGGACGTGAAGACGCGGCTGTTGCCAGTCGAAGTGGTCGCCTCGTTGTCGATGGTCAACTTGGCGTCGGCAGGCAGTTCGACCACGATGGTAGCCGGGGCAGGCAGCATGGTCTCTTTGCCGTCCTTTTTCTCCCCTGGCTTCTTCTGGATTTTCTCGGCGCCGGTGCCGGTTCCCGGCATAATGATGGCGCCGCCGAGTCCGTAGCCTCCGCCGGAGATCACGCCGGAGCAACCGCCGGAGATCACGCCGCCGTAGCCGCCACCGTAGCAACCACCAGAGATCACGCCACCGTAGCAACCGCCATAGCCGCCACCGTAGCAACCGCCGTAGCCGCCACCGTAGCAGCCGCCGCCGCCGTAGCAGCCGCCGTAGCCACCTCCGTAGCAGCCACCTCCGTAGCAGCCACCTCCGTAGCAACCGCAGCAACCGCCGCCACGGCGACCGTGACCGCCACCAAAGCATCCGCCACCGTAGCACCCACCACAGCCGCCGCGACGAGCGTCCGGCATGTCCACACCCGTCGTCAGCGCCATCATCAGAACCGCAGTGTACATTGAACTTACCTCCCAAAAAGTGGAACAACCCATGCAGCCCGCGCGTGGAGAACTCTTCCACCCCTCAGGCCGCCCGTCTGAGGCCATCCAGAACAACGGTGGTCATGGACAAAAAAGAGAACAGAAGGGTGCCACCGTATCCCCACCGGGTTTCACGGCAGCCAGCTGGCGCGTCCAAGCTCGTAGCCCTCCTTCCAACCGAGGCTGAGCGATGCGAGCGCCGCGATGCCTCGACCGCCTGTAGCGGTTGAGTTAAATAGTAAAGCTGGAAAAAAAGAGAGTCAATCGCAATTTGGGTACTTTGCGAAGAATTGATAAGATCGACACTATCGGCATCGCCGGAAGATTACGTCGGCACAGAGCTTGGGAATCATCGGGTTCGAAGCGGTTTCAGAACCCTGAGCGGAGGCGTCAGCTCCCTGAGTCTTCTAATGCAGGGGGCTGACGCCTCCGCTCAGGAAGGATTTGAAACCGTGTTGAAACAAACTTGGATTCGCCCGGAACAGGCGGCACGATAGCCAGGCGGTGGAGATCCGCCAGATGCGCAAGGACCGCGCCAATGAGCGTTCTCCCTACCAAGGGGATGATCCGCATCGCTTCGCCCAATTTTTTTTGTCATGCTGCGTAGCTTGCCCGATCCAATCGGGTATCCTGAATGGTAGAACGCTATCCCGTCTGGGCCTCGCGAAGCCGACAACGGCACCATCAAAGCCCGCGACCGCACCTTGAGAGGAGTTCTTGCGATGGCGCGCGATCCTGCATCTGCTGTCTCGCCCGTTTTCAGCGCGTTGCGGACGTTCCGCCGCCCCTGGCCGCTCGCGCTGGCCGGCCTGGCCTGCACCGTCCTCGGTCTGGCGCTGGCGCAGACGTCTTTCGTGCCGGCGACCGTGCTAAGCCTGGGAGCGGGTGTGCTGCTGGCCGGCATCGCCGTCTCGCGCCGCTTTCAGACCATGAGTTGGGAACTGGAAGACCGCGCCGAGTCGGCGGGCTTGCTGGCGTTGTCCGCGTTCGTGGCCCTGCTCGCCTTCCTCGGCGCGGACAAGTGGGATTCCGGACGCGTCTTCCTGGGCGCGCTGATTATCGTCGCGCTGGGCGCGTCGTTCGTGGTGTTGCTGCCGCGGACGGGACGGCGCGTCGTCGCCAGCCTTCTGATCGTGCTGCACTTCGCCGGCATCATCACGGCCGTCACCGCTGTTCCGCCGCGCAATGAACCGGCGCCGTGGCTGTCGATGCAGATATGGACCCATTTCTATCGCCATTATCTGACGTTCGCCTACCTGACCAACGCCTACCACTTTTATTCGCCCGATCCCGGCCCGCCGACGCTGTTGTGGTTCCACGTCGAGTACGCCGATGGCAGCGCGCGCTGGATCAAGCTTCCCAATCGCCGCGAGAGTCCGGTCCTTTTGCACCATCAGCGCATGCTGGCCACCGCCGAGATGACCCACAACCCGATTTACGGTTTGCCGCTCTATCCGGCGCAGAAGGAGGAATGGGAGAAGAAGTTCAAGCGTCCCTACGAACTGTTGCCGGGCATTCCGCACGACACCGGCGACGTGGTCGTGCAGCGGCGCCAGGTTGCCGTAAGCCTGCCCTTCGTGGATCCCAACGATAACCGTCCCGCCCCGATCCGGCTCGTGGAGGACGAACCCTCCGGCATGATCGGCCAGTATTCGGAGCCGCAGGAACTCTGCCGCCGGCTGCTCGCTTCCTACGCCCGGCACATCGCTCGCACCTCGCCGCACCTGGAGGACCGCAGGATCGAGGTCAAGGCCGTGCGCGTCTACCAGGTCATCCACAACCTCATCACGCCCCGCGAGTACGCCGAGGGCAGGGATCCGGTGCAGGACCAAACGACCTTCGTGCCGTTTTACATGGGCAAGTACGACATCGACGGCAGGCTGCTCGACCCGAAGGATCCCTTTCTGTTCTGGCACCTGCCGATCGTGAGGTTGCCGCAGCAATATCCGGAGGGGGATACGCACCTATTCGAGCATACGCCGCAGCTGGGTCCGCACAAACTCGTCAATTTCGTGGAGATCCACGCGACGCAGGCGGACAAGCTCCTCAACCCGGAAGGGGATGAATAACGGACTCGAAGACGCGCTAAAGAACGAAACGACCAGCCCGGGGCGCCAGCGACGGGCGCTTCCGCCCCGTCGCTGGCGCCCCGGACTGGTCGGCAAATTGAAGTCTCCAACGACGTAAAATATCCGTTTCGCCGCAGCACGGCGAAGCTTCTATCTTCAGGAACAGCGCCATGAAAACGACAACGGCTCACGACGCCCATCCGGGACCGGGCGGCGCGGACGCCAGCGGCGAGCACCCGCTGATGACGCCCGTCCGCGGCTGGGACCGTTTCTTCTTCCACCCGATCGATCCGACCTCGCTGGGGCTGGTCCGCATCTGCACCGGCATCATCGTCCTCTACGTCCATTTCGTCTACTCGCTCGGCCTGATGAACTACATCGGGCCGGACGCGTGGATCGTGAACACCGGACTGACGACGGCCGAGAAGAACCCGCGGCCCGGCGAGGACGGCGTCACGAACTTCCTGCGCAACGGCAACGCCTGGCAGGCGCCGAGCTGGACCTGGGACGACAACAAGGGAGAACTCGTCACGGGCCAAACGCTGTGGTCGATCTACTTTCACGTCGAGGATCCGGCCTGGCTGTGGACGATCCACATCGCCATCGGCATCGTGCTGTTCCTGTTCACGATCGGCCTATGGACGCGCGTCATGAGCGTGCTGGCGTGGATCGGAGCGATGATGTACATCCAGCGCGTGCCGGGCATGCTTTTCGGCATGGACACCATGACGAACCTGGCGCTGTTCTACCTAATGATCGGCGGCATCGGGGGAGCGACCGGGGCCGCGCTGTCGGTGGATCGTTGGCTGAAGGTGCGCGCCGAGCGGCTGCGTCTGGGTCCGGCCTACGTGCCGCAGCCGCCGGAGCCGATGCTGTTCGCCAACCTCGCCACGCGGCTGATTCAGATTAATTTCTGCCTGATCTACTTCGCCTCGGGCACGTCGAAGCTCCTGGGTAGTTCGTGGTGGAACGGCACCGCGCCCAACCGCTTCCTGCTCAACTATTCCTTCGCCCCCTTTGACGTCAGCGCCTACACCTCGATTCTCAAGTTCCTGGCCGAGCATCGCACGCTGTGGGAGTTGGCCGGCGCCGGCGGCGTGATCTACACGCTGTTTCTGGAAATCGGCTTCCCCTTCCTGGTGTGGAACCGGCGCATGCGCTGGGTGATGGTTTCCGGCTCGATCCTGCTGCACACCATGATCGCCCTGCTCATGGGCCTGGTGACGTTCAGCCTGATGATGCTGGCGTTGGTGCTGGCGTTCGTGCCGCCGGAGGCGGTGCGTCAGGGCTTGCAACGAATTGGTGCGCGGATTCGTCTACTCTTCTCCCCCGCCGCGCGGGAGGCGGCGAAGCACCAGTCCTCGCTGGCACTGACGCGCTGACCGCCGACACGCAAAGACACCCGAGAGGTGCGCGGTTTGTTTCCGATACTTCCGCGTTCTTCCTCCCCTCTCCCCGCTTCAGGGGAGAGAGGTAGGGGGTGAGGGAAAAGTCCACCTTAAACGGTCTTTCTAGTATCCGGTGAATCCTCCCTCACTCGTAGCGATAACGCTGCGCGAACACCTTCATCAGTTCCTCCCGCATCGGCTCGAAGGCGCGGCGCGCCTCCAGGAAATCCTCCTTCTGAAGCGAATACACCTCCACGCGCTCTCGCGTTATCACGCTCGCGTTGCGGGCCTTGTCTTCCAGAATCGCGGTTTCGCCGAAGAACTGGCCGCCGTCGAGCGTCGCCACCACGCGCGAACCCGTTGGGTCGTCCACGCGCACCTCGACTTTCCCTTCCTTGATCAGATACCACCGCTCGCCGGCCTCGCCCTGACGGACGATCGTCGCGTCCGGCGGATAGACCTCCCGGTGCATCTTCTCCGCCACCTCGACGAGTTGGCTGGGCGTCAGCCCGGCGAACAAGGGCACTTTTTGCAGGAACACGCAGACGCGCACGGTCTCATCGACCAGCACGTTGGACTGCACGCGGCCGTCCTTCATGGTGACGACGCGGTCGCCGCGGTCCATGATGCGGTTGTCGTGCGTCACGACAAGGATGGTCGCGCCGTGATGCGTCAACTTCTTCAGCAGGTCAATGACGATCGCGCTCGACCCCTTATCGAGGGCGGCCGTCGGTTCATCGGCCAGGATCAGCCCCGGCAGATTGCAGACGGCCCGCGCGATGGCGACGCGCTGCTTCTGGCCGCCGGACAACTGGTTCGGTTTGTGGTCCTCGCGCTGGTGCAGATCCAGGTGAGCCAGCAGGCGCGTCGCCAGGAAACGCGCGACGGCCTCTCTGCCGCGCGGCACGCCGTCGAGGTCGCCGGAATCGCCTCGCAGGACGCCCAGCACACGGGCGGCGTGTGCGCGCAGGCTGGCCGGCGTGTGCTTCTGGAGGTCGAGAGAAAGACTGACGTTGCCGGCCGCCGTCAGCGCGTCGAGCAAGTTGTGCGCCTGGAAGATGAAACCGATGCGCCGGCGCGCCTCGATCAGTCCCGACTTGTTCAGACCGCGCATCTGGCGCCCCAGAACTTGCAGGCTGCCCTCCTGCACCGAACGCAGAGCGCCGATCAGCGTCAGCAGCGTCGTCTTGCCGCAGCCGGACGGACCCGTCAGGATGACCAGTTCGCCCGGATAAATGTCCAGGTCGATGTCGAACAGCACTTGTTGCGCGAGGTCGCCCTGTCCGAAGCGATAATTCAGGCCGCGAATGGACACCGCCGGCTCTCCGGGCGGCGCTCCGTTACGCGGGGGGTTCGATGCCTGGGTGCTCATCGGAACACCTCGGCCGGATCGGCGGTCAGAATCCTGCGGACGGCGATCGTGCCCGAGATCATGCACATCAGGACCGACAGGCCGAGGATGTAGACCACGCGCGAAGGCGTGAGGAACATCAGCAGTCCCGTCAATCGGCCGACGATCCAGAACAGAACCTGAGCGGCCGCCACGCCGGGCACGAAGGCCAGCAATGCCAGATACAACCCCTGTTGAAGCACGATGCCGACGAGGAAGCGATCGGTGAAGCCCATCGCCTTAAGCGTGGCGAATTGCGGCAGATAACTCGACACGTTGGAGTAAAGCACCTGATAGCAGATGACCAGGCCGATGAAGAACCCGACCGCCATTCCCATGCTGAAAATGTAGCCGATCGCGGTGCTGTCGCGCCAGTACCTCGTTTCCAGCTCCGCGAACTCCTTTTTGCTGAGGACCGTCACGTCGTCGGGCAGCGATTCCTTCAAATCGGCTTGCACCGTGGCGAGATCGGCGCCCGGCTCCAACCGGATCACGGCGACCATGACTTGATTCAGGTGAGGGGAAGAAGAAGCGCGAGCGGGGAAGAACTTCAAAAAGTTGCGGTCGCTCATGATGGCATTGCCGTCGTTGAGGAAATCGGTCCCCAGGCGGAAGGTTCCGACCACGGTGACTTCGCGGCGCGCCAACTCGGTCCGCGTTCCCGTTCGCGGCCGGCCGTAGTAATCGCGCGCCGCGGCGTCGAACATTACCGTGTCCGGCCTCCGCAGCGCCTCGGCGTGCGCGTTGACTTCCGGCATGTCGAAGACCGGCTCATCGACGTCGAAGGCCAGGACGCGGACGGGGCGCGTGCTGCCGTCGTGGGGATTTCGCCACAGCGAGCGGTCCACCTCGACATACAGCGGATGGACGCTCCGCACGCCCGGACAGGCGCGAGCTTGCGCCAGGCGGCGGCTGGCGAACGGATCGGGAACGTAGGTCAGGTACTTCAAGCGGCTGACGAGGAACAGGTCGCCGTTGAGCCGCCGGATCAACTCGACCTGGCTGTCGAACATGCCGTTGCGAAAGCCCATCTGCGAGAACATCAGAATGACGGCCAGCAGAATGCCCGCGACCGACACCGCCAGGCGGCTGGGGTTGTGGAGCAGGATGCGCAGCGCCAAAGGCATTCGCGGTAGCGGCATGGTTAGAATAGGTCCACGGGGTCGGCCCGGCGAAGGATGCGCAGAGCCAGCAAACCGGACAGACAACACAGCAGCAAGTTGACGACGAAGACGGTCGCGGCCCGCTCCACCGTCATGCTCATGGGCAACCGCGTCATCGCGGAGCCGACATAATAAATCACCATCGCGATGAGGAAACCCGGAATGTAGCTGACCACCGCGAAAATGACGGCCTGCTGCAAGACGATGCCCGATAGGTAGCCGTCGCTGAATCCCAGCGCCTTGAGGGTGGCATATTCCGACAGTCGATGCATTACCTCCAGCGACAGCACCTGATAAGTAATCACGATGCCGAAAAGAATGGCGACGAGAACGCCGCAGCCGAAAATGATGCCCGTCGAGGTGCTGACGATCCAGTAGCGCCGCTCCTTGTCGGCCAGTTCCGCTCGCGTCAGCACATGCACGTCGGCCGGCAAGCCGTCGCGCAACTCTTCGGCGACCTTCCGCGCGTCGGCGCCGGATCGCAGTTTCACCAGGCCGACGCTGACCTCGCGGAGCGGGCGGCCGATGAGGCGCGCGTAGGTCTGATCGCCGACGATCGCCACGCCCGCCTCGAACCCCGGTCCCACCTCGAACTGGCCGATGATTTCGATGTTGCGCGTTCCGACCTCCGTCACCTGTCCGGCCGGCAGCGCCCCGACCTCCGGCCGCGAAAGCCGATCGATCAGCGCCGTGTCCGGGATGGCCAGGCCGCGACACTGCTCGCGCAGTTCCGGCGAATGGCAGACCGGATCGCTTGGATTGACGCCCAGCGTCACGACGGCGCGCTGAAAGCGCGTCTCCGGATTGCGCCACATCTGCCGGGAGACGTACAGGGGCGACACCGACTCGACTTGCCCCCAAGCCCGCGCCTGAAACAGTCGCTCGCGCGGAAACGTGCCGGTCTGAGTCAAGACGACGTAATGAGGCGAGAGCAGCACGATGTCGAATTCGAGGGCGTCGTAGACCTGCATGGCCGTCATCGACACGGTGGCGAAGAAGCCCAGCTGCATCAGCAGCAGCGTGACGGCGAAGCAAACGCCGCCGATCGCCACCCCGGTGCGGACTTTGTTGTGCGCCAGGTTACGCACTGCCAACAGGTTCGCCATGACCTCCCTTCGCCCGCGGTAGGCCCCGCGAGCCGAGCGGGGCAGTGGGCCGGTGCCGCTCGGCTCGCGGCACCTACTTATTGGGACTCCGACGAGGCACTGCCGCCGCTCACGTCGATGACGACATCCACTTGCAGGTTGATCAAATGAGATGCCGCCTCCGACGTTTCGAGGAGGATCCACGCCTCCACCACGCGCGCGTCGGCGTCGGCCGCCGGATCGACGTGCAGGACATCGTTCTTGTAGATCATCCGGCCGACACGCTCGACCGTTCCAGTCAGGGCTTTGCTCAGGGCCGGGCTGGTGACGGTGGCTTGCTGTCCCGGTCGAACCAAACCGGCGTCGGTTTCGTACACCTCGGCCACGGCATACATGCCGCGCGTGTCGCCGAGCTTCAGGATCGGTTTGTTATCGACGCGCTCGCCGGGACGCGCGAAGATTTTCAGCACGCAGGCGGCGCGCGGGGCGCGGAGGACGGTGCGCTCCAGCCGAACCTCGGCCAGCGCGAGGTTGCGGATGAGGGAGTCGGTGGGCACGGTTGCGTCCACGCGCTTGCGGCCGGCCCGCGCCGCTTCGAGTTGGGCCTGCGCGCGGTCTCGATTGAGGACGCGCCCCGCCTGCATCTTGGCCAGTGTCTTCTGCGCGGCGACGAGTTCCTCCTGGCAGCGCCGCACCAGCTGGGCTTGCTGATCGAGCTTCTGTTTCGGCACCGCGCCCGGCGTTTTGAGGCTCTCCAGCCGGTCGAGGTCCGTCTGCGCCGTGTTCCGTTCGGTCCCCAGCAGCCGGACCTTCGCTTCCTGCGCTTCAATGTCCAGCGGATCGAGTTCCTTCGCCTGACGGACGCCGACCTCGGCTTCCTTGACCAGGGCGTCGGCGTAGGCTGTTTCCGCGACGCGTCGCTCCCTGGCTTCCGTCAATTGGGCCTCGAAAACATCGCGCTCGGCCTTGCGTTCCTCATAGCTTTCCAGGTAGCCGAGTACCGCTTTCTCTTCGACCCATTGCCCTTCTTGCACCTTGAGACTGCCGAGCCGGTCGCCCATCAAGCCGCCGATCGCGATCACCTCGCCGCGCGGCGTCAGCCGCCCCAGGGCCGAGACCGCGTTCGAGGTCCGCGGCGAACGCACTTTGCCGAACGACGGGAGACGGGCCAGGCGTTCTCCGGGCGTGTCCCCCGCGCTCGGCGACGATTTTTGCAGCAGGCCGCCATACAGATACAGACCGCCGGCCCCAAGGGCAGACCCCGCGGCGAAGGCCAGCGAAACGAGCAGCCATGTGGTGAGGGGGAGTTTCATGGACAGTTCCGCGCTGAAGAGAGGAAACCGGCTAAATTCTAACTCCACTCAAAAAAGGGAGCAAGGAAATCCGAATTGCAGCTTGAGAAAGTCCTCGACGGACATTCGGGGTCGAAGTACTTCAGGACAGCCTCGCGCGTCGGAGGAAGACAACAGTGCGACTCCGAGAGGATCAAGTCTCCGGTGTCTCGCCGTTGTTCGTAAGCACTCGTATAATCCCGAAGAGCACGTGAGCGACCTCAATCCCTTTGGAAGCACTCATGGACGAACACGCCAGCCACGATCCGCTGCGGCCGAAGTATCGCCGTGTCATTTTGAAACTCAGCGGCGAAGGCTTCGGCTATCCCGGCAAGAGCGGTATCAGCATCGACGAGACGCTGAACATCGCTCGCCAGGCCCAGCGGATCGTCGAGCGCGGCGTGCAGCTCGCCATCGTGGTCGGCGGCGGCAACATCCTCCGCGGCGCTCAGTTCAGCGCCGGCGGCGAGGTCATCAAGGAGGCCACCGCGCACTACATGGGCATGCTCGCCACCGTCCTCAACGGCCTGGCCCTGCAAGACACGCTCGAAAGCCTTAACTGCGAGACGCGCTTGCAGACGGCCATCCGCATGGAGAACGTCGCCGAGCCGTACATCCGCCGCCGCTGCACCCGCCACCTGGAAAAGGGACGCATCGTCATTCTGGCCGGCGGCACCGGCAACCCGTTCGTCACCACCGACACCGCCGCCGCTCTCCGCGCCCGCGAACTCGACGCCGACATATTGCTCAAGGCCACCAAGGTGGACGGCGTTTACAGCGCTCCGCCGGAGATCAATCCCCACGCCGTCCGCTACGAAAAGTTGACATACAACCAGGTGCTCCGGGATAATTTGCAAGTGATGGACATGGCCGCCATCAGCCTGTGTCAGGAAGCGAAGATGCCCATTCTCGTCTTCAACTTCAAACAGGAAGGCAACATCGAACGGGCCATCGCCGGCCACACCATCGGCACCCTGGTCGGCGCCTCCGTGTGAAGACATCAACAGGTGCAAACATGACGAGCGATGAAATTCTTCTGGACACCGAAGAGCGCATGGAAAAGGCCGTGAATGTTTTCCGCGACGAGCTGCGCGGCCTGCGCACCGGCCGGGCCACTCCCGCACTGGTCGATAGTCTGCGCGTCGAGTATTACGGTTCGCCGACGCCGCTGAAGCAACTGGCCCAGATCAGCACGCCCGATCCGCAGCAGATCGTCATCCGCCCCTACGATCAGAGCGTCCTCAAGGACGTGGAGAAGGCCATCCGCTCCAGCGACCTGGGCATGGCGCCCAACAACGACGGCAAGCTTATCCGTCTGCAGGTGCCGGCCATGAGCGGCGAGCAGCGCAAGAAAATGGCCCAACGCATCAAGAAATCCGCCGAGGATGCCAAGGTTTCGTGCCGCAACATTCGCCGCGACGGCAACAAGCACTTCGATCAGGCCGAGAAGGCCAAGGAGATGACCGAGGACGAACGCGACAAGGGCAAGGAAGAAGTGCAAACGCTGCTCAAGAAATACGAGGAACGGATCGCGGAGATGGCGGAAAAGAAGGAACAGGAAATCATGGAGCAGTGAGAACGAAATACTCCTCGCGGAAGACAAGGAGGAAATAGTCACCACGAATCACACGAATAACACGAATAAAGACAAAAATCAGAAAAGGAGGGTGGAATCGCTTTCCTTTTCTCTTTTTTGCTTTTTGTCTTTATTCGTGTTATTCGTGTGATTCGTGGTGATTCTTTTCTGTTGGGGACGGGACCGGCATGCGTACACTCTACGACATCGAGCAACTCTTTCCCACCGCGGCCGAGAATGGACTCAGCGCCGAGGAGGCCACCCGCAGCACGCAACAATTCGGCGTCAACAAGTTGACGCCGCTCCCGCGCGAACCATTGTGGAAGAAGTTCCTCGAAAAGTTCGACGAGCCGATCATCAAGATCCTCCTCGCCGCGGCGCTGCTGTCGATGTTCGTCGATCTCTTCCAGAGCCGGGCGGCTCTGGCGGGCGTCGCACTGGCGATCGTCGCGGTCATCATCGGCGCGGCCTTCGCACTGCGCAAAGGCCATTGGGTTCCGAGCATTCTGTTCGTGTCGGCCATCGTCGTGTTCTTCGTCGGCCTGATCGCGGCGCGCCATCCCTCCGTCGAGGGACTGGCCGTCATGGTGGCCGTCATCCTCGCCACCGGCGTCGCTTTCCTCAGCGAATACAAGAGCGACCGTGAGTTCGAGGTGCTAAACGCCCGCAAGGAATCGCTCACCGTCAAGCTCCTCCGCGCCGGCTCCATTCATACCGCCCCGCTGGAGGACGTGCGCGTCGGCGATGCCGTTGTGCTGGAGGTGGGCGATGAGATTCCGGCCGACGGCCGGCTCGTCAAGGCGACCGATCTCTATGTCGATCAATCGCTGATGACCGGCGAGTCCGAGCCGGTGCGCAAACGGCCACAACCGCCGACGGACAGCGCCGACGGTCCCGACCAACCCGGCTGCCTCTATCGCGGCACGCAAGTCGTCGATGGCGTCGGTCAGATGCTCGTCACCGAGGTCGGCGATGCCACGGCGCTGGGCCAGATCGCCCGTCGCCTGTCGGCCGAGGACGAAGAGGAGGAAGACGGCGCGGAAGCGGCGGCCGACACCGAGGAAAAGCGAATCAAGCGCAAGCTCACCATCTCGAAGGAGCTGACCCCCTTACAGGTCAAGCTGAAGAACCTCGCCGACCTCATCAGCAACGTCGGCTACATCGCGGCCATCGCCATCTTCATCGCCCTGGTCGGACGCGGACTGTACACGCACGACGTGCGCTGGTCTCCCGAGCGTCCCGCCCCGCTCGCCGCCGACGAGGACGAGAACGCGGAGCGCCCGCTGGAGACGCGCGGTCAGGCACTGCTGGCCAGCAGCAAGGAACTGCTGAATTACTTCGTGTACATGGTCATCATCATCGTCGTGGCCGTGCCCGAGGGCTTGCCGATGAGCGTGACCATCTCGCTCGCCCTGGCCATGCGCAAGATGACGCGCGCCAACAGTCTCGTTCGTCAACTCGTGGCCTGCGAGACGATCGGGTCGGCGACGGTGATCTGCTCGGACAAGACCGGTACCCTGACGCAAAACAAGATGCAAGTGGTGCGCGTCTTCTGGGATGGACACGCTCACGACCGCGGCTCGTCCGAGTGGGTCGCCCCCGACCGCGAACGCGCCTGGCCGCGCGATGGACAACCGCTTGACTGGATCGGGCTGAACGCCGCCCTCAACTCGACGGCCAACCTCGAAGAGAAGCAAGGCAAGCTCGTCACCGTCGGCAACTCGACGGAGGGCGCTCTGCTGCAATGGCTGCGCGACGCCGGACTGGAATACCAGAAACTCCGTCTGCAATTCGAGCCGATCTATCAGATCCACTTCTCTTCCGAACGCAAGCGCATGACCACGGTCATCCAGTACGGTGACAGGCTAGTGTCACTGGTCAAGGGCGCGCCGGAATGGGTGCTCGAACACAGCACCCATTACCAGGCTGCGGACGGCGCCGCCCACGAATGGACGGCCGAAACGCGCGGGGCCGTGCAGGCGTCGCTGAAGGACTCAGCAAGCCAGGCCATGCGCACGCTCGGCTTCGCCTACGCCCTGCAGCCGCCCAGCACCCCCGCCGACGAGGACGCCCTGCACGCGCGCCGCGATGCGCTGGAGAGCGGCCTTGTCTTCGTCGGCTTCCTCGCCATCCGCGACCCGTTGCGCGACGACGTCAAGGACGCGGTTGACCAGTGCCGCCGCGCCGGCATTGAGGTCAAGATGATTACCGGCGACAACGTCGAAACCGCTCGCGCCATCGCCTACGATATCGGACTCATCGAGCGCCGCGACGCCGCCATCGACACGCCCGATGCGGTCGTCCTCACCAGCCCGCACTTCAACGAGTTGCACGCCCGTCTGACGGAACTGAAAAAACGCGGTGAACTCTCCGGGGACGACAACCGCCGGCGCGAGGAGTTGACCCGACAGTTGACCGGGCTGCGCGTCCTGGCCCGCGCCCGTCCGCTGGACAAGTACAAGATGGTTGAGTTGTTGCAAGAGCAACAGCAAGTCGTCGCCGTCACCGGCGACGGCACCAACGACGCCCCCGCCTTGAAAAAAGCTGACGTCGGCCTGGCGATGGGCATCGCCGGCACCGAGGTCGCCAAGGAGGCCAGCAAGATCGTCCTCCTCGACGATGCCTTCTCCACCATCGTCAAGGCCGTCCACTGGGGCCGCTCCCTCTACGAAAACATCCAGCGCTTCATTCAGTTCCAGTTGACCATCAACGTCAGCGCCCTGACCATCGCCTTCCTCGGCCCGTTCTTCGGCGTCCGTCCGCCGTTCACGGTGCTGCAACTGTTGTGGATCAACGTCATCATGGACACCTTCGCGTCCATCGCCCTGTGTTCGGAGCCGCCGCGCCCCGGCATCATGAACGCGCCACCCAAGCGCAAGGACGAGAACATCGTCACGCCGGCGATGGTGAAAACCATCTTCGCCACGGCCGCTTTCTTCGTCGTCATCATGATGGTCCTGCTGATCGGGATGCAGCATTTCGAGTGGTTCGCCGCCGGCAGCGGCCCTAACCCCGACGATTGGAGCTTCGCGCCTCTGAACATTCGACAAGTGAGCATATTCTTCACGGTTTACGTCTTTTTCCAGGTATGGAACCAGATCAATTGCCGCTCGCTGACGCCGGAGGCGAGCGGGCTGAGCGGCATCCTGAACAATCCGACGTTCCTGACGATCGCCGGCACCGTGGCCGTGGTGCAGGCCATCATCATCACCGTGCCGCGGGTGAATCGCATCTTCCAGGTCGAGGCGCTGGGATGGAGCGATTGGCTGTACATCCTCGCCGGCACCGCCTCGGTGTTGTTGTTCGGCGAGATCGCGCGGCGAATCCGCCTGGCGATTTCCTCGCCAGCGCGCGGCGCAAGCGAGGGGTGATTGTATGGCCGGAAAGGAAGAGCAACTCGAATCCGTCGCCGCCAAACTCGGCATCGGTTCGTACCACCGTCACGTCTTGCTGTGTACCGGCCCGAACTGTTGCACACCGGAAGAGGGCCAGCAAGCCTGGGACGCGCTCAAGCAGCAGATCAAGGAACACAATCTCGGCGCGGGCGACAATGCCTGTTACCGAACGAAGGTCGGCTGCCTGCGCATCTGCTGCCACGG
>DATBGU010000001.1:0-3101 GCA_036557825.1 Gemmataceae bacterium | reverse complement strand
AGAGGGTAGGGTGAGGGGGGGCGCCAGCCGGGCCGAGCTCGTCGCCGCGGCACGGGCGGCTCGCGCTCACGAATTCATCCTGAAATTGCCCTGCGGTTATGACTCGCTAGTGGGCGAACGCGGACAGTCGCTGTCGGGCGGCGAACGGCAGCGCATCTCCATCGCCCGGGCGCTGCTTATCGATCCGCGCATCCTCATCCTCGATGAGGCGACCTCCTCGGTGGACACCGAGACGGAGCGCGAGATCCAGGCGGCGCTGGAGAACCTGATCCGCGGCCGAACCACCATCGCCATCGCCCATCGCTTGAGTACGCTGCGGCGAGCGGACCGTCTCGTCGTGGTCGAGAACGGCCGCATCGTCGAGATCGGCCGGCACGACGAATTACTGGACGCGCACGGCAGTTACGCGCGACTGCATCAGGCGCAGATGGAGTTGGTCACGGGGGGAGTCGCGAATGGAACCTAGCGCATCGGTGAACGGGCATGAAGGATCGCGTCCGTTCGGTCTCAGTCACGACGCCTGGGGCCGGCTCGTGTTGACCGACGCGGATGGTCGTCCGCACGTCGGCGTCGAGGTGGTCCGCGCGTTTCCGCTATCGGACCCGCGTCACGGCATCTCCTTTTGCGACGATCGCGGCCGCGAACTGGTGTGGATCGACGACCTGGATAGGTTGCCCGCGCCGCTAATCGCGCAAATCGAGGACGAGTTGGCGCGGCGCGAGTTCGTGCCGGTCATTCGTCGCGTCCTGCGCGTGTCGGCGCCGGTCGAGCCTTCGGAGTGGGAGGTCGAGACGGACCGCGGCCGCACCTCCTTCGTGCTCAACAGCGAGGACGACGTTCACGAACTGGGCACGAACCGAGCGCTGGTCACGGATGGGCACGGCATCCGCTATTTGATCCCGGACATCGAGGGGTTGGACGCGCACAGCCGACGGTTGCTGGAGCGCTATTTGTAAGCTCGGGCTGAAATGAAGACATCAAGACCCCATCCAGAAAATGATCGCGCCCCACATCACCGCGCCGCCGGCGAGCAGGACGAAGCTGCCGAAGGCGTCATTGACGGCCTCGTAGGTCAGGCGCTCGCCGTTGGGATCCATAAAGCCGGCGCGCATCCGCACCAGGTCGATCCGACCCACGCACCACGTTATCGCGGCCAAGGGCAAAGCGAGGAAGGCCAGCGGAAAGAAGACGATGGACAGCCCGGCGAGCGGCACGGCGGCAGCGCCCATGAAACGCAGCACCCGGCCGCGGTGCGGCACGCATCGGCGCAGTAGACGAGCCGGTTCGATGCGCAGAGGAGGAGAGTCGTCCGTCGGCCACTCGGCGACGGACTCCGACGCATCGGCCGACATCTCCGCCTGGATCGCGGTGTAATTGTCGCTCATGCCGTCGTCTCCGTTCACCTCCCCCGCCACCGATCAATGTCGGTATGCTGTCATTATTTTACTGCATCCTTGCCTGTCTGTGCTAGAGAAACTGTGGCGAACGGCCGGCTGACGCCGTTCGCCTACCGCGCATCAACCGCCCTTCAGTTCCGCCGGCACCGGCGCGTGGACCTCGCCGCGAGCGCACCACTCGATGCCGCGAATCATCAGCGTCTGGAAACCCAGGCTCTTCATCGCCGCCACGTCGTGACCCAGGACGTTCTCGCACACGCGGCCCTTGCCGTAGCGCGCCACCCACACCACCGGCTCATGCTTGCCGCTGTTCTTCGGGTCGAGCGATTTGTCGGAGAAGGCCGTCGCCAGCACGACGCTGTCCGGCAGCATCACCGAGTTCTGATACAACTCGTCGTTGCTGTGCTTGAACTCGGCGGGCATGTCCTTGGTGATCGGATGATCGGCCTTGCGCGTCGTCACCGTGAAGACGTGGCGCTTGCCGTGGTTGCCCTGCTTGCGCCAACCGCCGGCAATGACCTTCTCGAATTCGCGATCGAAGTCGCTGCCGCCGACGAAGGCCGAGGAAGCGTGGTGATACACCAGCAGTCCTTTGCCGTTCTTGACGGCGTCGGTGAACGCCTTCTTGTTCTCGTCCGACCACTGCGTCTCCGGCTTGCCGTTTTTCGTGTCCTTGTAGTTGAGCAGGAACACATCGTAACGGGACAGATTGTCGGCGGTCAGATCCTTGGCCGGCGTCTCGGTCACGTCCACTTTCATGCCGGCTTTGGTCAGGAACTCCTTGAGGAAGGGCGTCGTCTCCTTCCAGTTGTGGCCGTGATCGCCGGTGATGATGAGAACCTTGATCGGCTCCTTGTCGGCGGCGAGACTGGGCAGCGCCAGTGCCAAAAGCGCCGCGGCGCTGCTCAAGAACAGACGTCGCATCATTGGAATGCTCCTTGGTGGGAAAGATAGAGGCTTCGTTACCAGATCACCACGGGTTTGGGATTGAGCTTCCCGCGCGCGGCGTCGGGAGGCACGCGGAACGCTTCGAAAAACTCCGGCGTGTTGTACAGCGGGCCGAGCACGCGGAAACGCGCCGGCGAATGGAAGTCGGTCCGCACCTGCCGGCGCAGATACTCATCGCGCACGGCGGCGCGCCACAGCATCGCGTAGGACAGAAAATAACGCTGCTCCGGCGTGAAACCGTCGATCTTCTCCGCGGGCTTGTCCTTCCGCGTCTTCTTGAAGGCGAGATAGGAGATTTTCAGACCGCCGAGGTCCGCGATGTTCTCGCCCAGCGTCATCTCCCCGTTGATCTTCAAATCGTCGATGGCAACGAATCGGCTGTACTGCTCGGCGATCCGGGCGGCGCGTTCCTTAAAGAGCTTGGCATCGTCGGCCGTCCACCAATCGCGCAGATTGCCGTCGGCGTCGAACTTGCGGCCCTGATCGTCGAAGCCGTGCGTCAACTCGTGGCCGATCACCATGCCCATCGCTCCGTAATTCACCGCGTCATCGACCTTGGGATCGAAGAACGGCGGTTGCAGGATGCCAGCCGGGAAGACGATCTCGTTGAGGTTCGTATTGTAGTAGGCGTTGACCGTCGGCGGCGTCATCTCCCATTCCGTGCGGTCCACCGACTTGCCGATTTTGCCGAGGTCGAAGCGCGTCAAAAATTCGTTCGCTTGCAGGGCGTTCGCCGCGTAGCCATCGCCATCGACG